>CAISGR010000038.1 GCA_903884945.1 uncultured bacterium | reverse complement strand
CCGGGCCGAACTGCGTTTCGAGCTCGGGCGCGTCAATTCCCCAAACGCGGACCCGGAGCTTGCCAAAGCGGAAGGTGTCCCCGTCATGGATCGACGTGGGAACGCCCGTGGTCGCGGCGATCGGGAGCGGGGTGCTTGGTGGTTGGTAACGTCGGGCGGCGGCCGTGGTGGCGAGGCCGGCGACGGCAAGGGCGGCGATCGTCGCCCCTGCCATCGTGCGGATCATATGCGCGCGCTGCGCCGATGGGCCGGCTGATCGTTGCCGATCGCCGGCCCTGAACGCCGCTGCTGCTGGTTTTCCTCGTCCACGCTGAGGCGTGGGCCGGTCAAAGCCTGAGCCCGTGGATTTTCCACGGCGGCTTTGACCTGGCGCTCAAGCCCCTCGCGACCTAGCGAGCTATTCATCGCTAGATCGTTGAAGTCGGTGAACCGCTTGGGATCGGCCGCCTGTTCGCCGGGGGCGAAGGTCGGGAACATCGGTTTGCCCCCTACAGCGTTGGCCGCCTCGGTCGCCTTCTCCCGGCCCGGGTTGTACCCGTGCCGCTCAAGCACGCGCTGATCGTCCTCTCCGACGATGAAGATGGGCTTGTCGGGGAAGCGTTCGTGAAGGGCCTTCGCGACGGCGGGGAGATTGCCGGAATCGAACGCGGAAACGGTCGGATGCCCCACGACACTGCCGATCGTCGTCATGGTCGCGTAGCCCTCGCCGATCATAAGGCGCGGAGCGGCGGCAAGGGCGGCTAGGGCCTCCTCGGGCGTCCTGCCCCCGTTGACGACGTGGAAACAGCCCTCCTTGTGGCTGTCCTTGGCAAACCGCTTGGTCCCGTCTTCCTGAATGTATTGCGTCGTCCAGTGCGTGCCCTGCGTGTCGATCGCCGGAAGGTGGATCGTGCCATCGCGCCCGTCCATCATCGCGCCGATCGTCGGCTCGATCCCCTTCCTGACCATGTAGGGGGTCGGGCTCTCGATCTGCGTTAGGGCTGCGGCCCGGCGCTGCACGCGCTGGGCGGTTTCCTCGTAGGTCGCGGCCTGTTCGCGCTCGCGCGCGTCCCGCTTTGTCGCGGCCTCGGCGTTAAGCCGGGCTTTTTCCTCCTCCGAAAGCGTGTTCCCGGTGCTTTTCCATTTCATGTCCAAGCCGGTGCGGAAATTTTCGATGTGCCCGGCGGGGTGGCCGTCCAGATAGGCCCGATAGGAGCCCGTCGTTTCCTTCCCCTTGTCGCCCTCGGCCGGCACGCGCTGACGTGTGCCGTCCATGATTGGGTGGCCGTGAGGGACGGTCAGCCCCATGGCTTTCATCGCCTCGGCAAATTCCTGCTGGGGGCTGACGGCCGCCTCCTGACGGTTCGGCCGGTTCTCCGGATTCCAGCGCGCCAGCTTCGCCGGGTCGCTGCCCTCGGGCGCATACCAAGATTTAGCGGCTGCATCCCATTTCGCGCCGGCGGCCTTGGCGACGTTCCGTTCACCGAAGGGAACCGCCAGATATTTACGCTCCGGGGGCTGCTTGGGGGTGCTGGTCATCTGTTCGCCTTCCTGTTCGGCGCTGGCGGGCGCTGCGGCCCGATCTGCGGCCTCTGGCTCTGCTGGTGCCTGTTGCTGGTCCCGGCCTTCCACGGCCGGCGCTGGGGCTTCCTTGGCCCATTTCGCAAAGGGGGTAAGATCAGTGCCGGCGGGGACGAACCACGTTCGCCCTTCCTTGTCCCATTTGGCCCCAAGCCCCTTCGCCTCGTTCTTCTCGCGAAAGGCGACGTTGATGGGGGTGTCCTGCTCGGCGATCTCCCCGGCGACGCCCTGCGCCGGCACGGCAAGGGGCGGTGCCTGTATCAACTGCTCGCCGGCACGGGCGAAGGCGTCCGCCAGCCCCTTCCGTTCAAGGTAGGCGTTCGTCATGGTCATGTCGTCGGGAGCAATCCCGAAGACAGGGGACAGGCGCTCGATCGCGGTTTCCCACATCGCGCTATAATCGCGGCTGTCATCGCCTACCACGTCGCCGATCCGGGTAAGGCCGGCGCTGGTAAGCGCCGCCTCCAAATCCGCGTGCGGCGCGCCCACGGTCGGGTCGTAGCTGTGATTGAAGCTATGGTAGTGGCT
>CAISGR010000037.1 GCA_903884945.1 uncultured bacterium | reverse complement strand
GTCGCCGGCGGCAGACACGGCAGCGCGGCTGAAAGCCTGTAGCGGAGACCGGTACTGCGACTTTACCCTGCCCCCGCGACGAACGCCGCGAGCTGGTCGAGCGCCGTCCCCCAGCCGTCGAGAAACCCCATCTCTTCATGCTTCCGGGAGTCAGCGGCATTCCTGTGCAGGACGCGGGCCGCATATCGCGTGCCGCTTCCCTCCGGTTCGAAGGTTATGATCGCGGTCAGCGCGAGCCAGGGTTCGGCCGGCCGCCAGCCTTCCGTCAGGACCGTCGTGAAGACCAGGCGGGCTTCGGGGACGATCTCCAGGAAGCAGCCTTCGACATGCGGCTGGAATTCGCCGCCGCCTTCGCGCATTCGTGTCTCGAAGCCGCCGCCCGGGCGGAGGTCCAGCTTGATCACCTTGCATTCGAGCGGGGCGGGTATCCACCATTTCGCCAGATGCTCGGGCGTGCTCCATGCCTGCCACACGACTGTTGGCGGCGCATCGATGAAACGCGCGATGGTCAGGTCTGCCTGTTCATCCGGCATCTTCACTTCTCCTGGGCATTTGGGTTTCGACATAGTCGGCGAGCCGATCCGTCCTGGCCTGCCAAAGCACCCGTTGCTCGGAGAGCCAGGATTCGGCGGCGGCCAGGTTTTCCGTGTTCACCCAGCAGGTGCGGACACGGCCGACCTTTTCGGACCTGATCAGGCCATCCCTCTCCAGGATCCGCAGGTGCTTCATGAAGGAAGGCAGCCCCATATCGAATGGCTTCGCCAGTTCCGTGACGCCTGCAGCCCCCCTGGTGAGCCGACTGACCACGGCCCGCCTGGTCGGATCGGCGAGCGCGTGAAAGGCGGCATCAAGCGGCGACTGATGCTTTTCCATGTGGCGAACTATTGCAAAAAGTTTTCCTTTTGGCAAACTGATTTTTGCCGGATGCCCGGCTGAACGATGCCCACATGACGAGACGGCGTGGCGCCGCGACGGCGTTCCGCACCAACCATGATTGATTCCGTGGCCGACCGCGCTACGGCCATAGCCATGCACCCCAACCAGGCCTTCCGCTTCGACAGCGATGCCGCGATGCTCGACTGGGCCGTCGCGCGGGGCTTTGCGCATATCCTCGCCGCGACGGCCGACGGCCCGATGGTCGCGCATGCGCCAATCGTGCCGGCCAGCGACGGCGCGATCCGCTTCCACCTGGCGCGCGGCAACCGGCTCGTCCCGTTGCTCGACGGCGCGTGCGTGGTGCTGAGCGTGGCCGGGCCGGACGGCTATATCACGCCGAACTGGTATGCCGACCCGGTGCGGCAGGTCCCGACCTGGAACTATGTCGCGGTCGAGATCGACGGCATCGCCCGCCAGCTCGACGAAGACGGGCTGATCGCGCAACTCGATGCGCTCGCGGCGCTCCACGAGCCGCGCATATTCCCCGACCGGCCCTGGACCCGCGCCAAGATGGACGATGCGCGTTTCCGCGCCATGCTGCGCGCGATCATCGGTTTCGAGGTGACGATCACGGCAGTGCGTGGCACGAACAAGCTGGGCCAGAACAAGCCGCTGGAAGACCGGATCGGCGCAGCCGAGGGCCTCGCCCGATCCGGCGACGTCGCGCTCGCCGACCTGATGCGGCCAACCCCGACGAGGACTTCATGACCAACCGCCTTGCCCTGTTCGATTGCGACGGCACCCTTGTCGACAGCCAGGCGAATATCTGCCGGTCGATGGAGGAGGCCTTTCTCGCGCATGGCCTCGTCGCGCCCGAGCGCGCCGCGATCCGGCGGATCATCGGCCTGAGCGTCGTCGAGGCGATCGCGGTGCTGAGCCCCGCGCTCGACGATGCCCG
>CAISGR010000036.1 GCA_903884945.1 uncultured bacterium | reverse complement strand
GGCGGCGATAGCCGCCGGGGTTCTTTTTACTGGTCGACCAGTTTCATTAGGCGTCGTTCGATCGGCGCGAGTACCGGTGCCAGTTCGTGCCCACGCTTGAGCACGACGCCCGCTTCGTTGACGAGCGCCCACATCCCCTGACGATTACGCAGGGCGGGCTGTTTCTCGATCCGGAATTCCGGTCGTTCGGCGGCGCGCCGAAAAGCGGCGAACACCGCAGCGTCGCGCCCAAGTTCGATCGCATAGTCGCGCCAGTGCCCCGCCGAGACCATCCGGCCGTAGAGATCCAGTATCCGCGTGAGCTCAAGCCGCTCGAAACCAACCTGGCTCGGCCGGCCCTGCGGGGCCGGGAACGGAGTGACGGTTCCCATCAGGCTCCTGCCGAAAACCCGTCAGGCACGGTCGCGGATACCCTCTCGCTTGGGCTCCTGTTCGGCAAGCAACGCATCAAGACGCTTGCGCATCGTCTCCAGTTCGCAGCGAAGCAATTCTACCTTCTGCGTCTGCGGATCGAACATTTCGCTGCACGGCGTACCATAAGCGAGGAAGCCAGGTGTCTTCTGGCCGCCTTCGACCATCGTGGCGCGAGCCGGAATCCCGACCATTACCGCGCCTTCCGGCACATCGCGCGTAACGACCGCGTTGGCACCGATCCGCGATCCCCTGCCAACCGTGATCGGCCCGAGCACCTGCGCGCCCGACCCGATAATCGCCCCTTCGAGGATGGTTGGGTGACGCTTGCCCGCGACGCCATTATCGGGGCTGGTGCCGCCGAGCGTGACGCACTGATAGATCGTGACGTTGTCACCGATCTCGGCCGTCTCTCCGATCACCACAAAGCCATGATCGATGAAGAAGTTTCGGCCGATCGTCGCGCCCGGGTGGATATCGATCGCAGTCCAGGCGCGCGAAAGATGGTTCACCAGCCGCGCGAGGAAATACAGCCGCGCCTTGAACAGGCGGTGCGCCACACGATGCCAGGCGAGCGCCCACACCCCCGGATAAGTCATGATCTCAAGTCGAGACCGTGGCGCAGGATCGCGCGCCTTGATCGAATCGAGATAAGCGATCAACCGCTCCATCATCTCGCGTCCCCTTTTCTGGGCCCGTATCTAGGCCTTCGATTGGGCAAATTAAAGGACCGGCTGATCGCGAACTTCACCGGCACAAACCCTATCTTCCTTGTAGGATTTACCTAACCAAGCGAATTCGGTCTAAATGGGTCGCGGAGTTTTGCTGATGTTCGATGTCTCGCTTGTGACCCTTGAGGCGATTTTGCCGTTCATCGCGGTGGGTTTTGCCGCGCAGATGATCGACGGCGCGCTGGGTATGGCGTTTGGCGTGATCAACAATACCCTGCTGGTCAGCGTACTTGGCCTCCCGCCGGCGCTCGCTTCGGCCAGCGTGCACGCGGTCGAGACTTTCACGACAGCGGCGTCGGGAATCAGCCACGTCATCCACCGCAACGTGAATTGGCGGCTGTTCCGGCGTCTCGTTGTCCCCGGCGTGCTCGGCGGCGTGCTCGGCGCCTATGTGCTGAGCAACCTCGATGCGTCGGTCGCGAAGCCATTCGTCATGACCTATCTTGCCTCGATCGGCGTCTACCTGCTGTTTCGTGCCTGGCGCGGCAAGGTCGAGCCGCGTGAGCCCCGGATCATCGAACCTCTTGGGTTCGCAGGCGGCTTTCTCGACGCCGCCGGCGGCGGCGGCTGGGGGCCAGTGGTCACGTCCAACCTGCTCGTCCAGGGCGCCAGCCCGCGCACCACGATCGGCACGGTCAACACATCCGAGTTCTTCCTGACCGCGACGATCTCGGCGACGTTCATCGCAACGATGGGGTTCGCCGCGTTTACGCTGCAGACGGTAGGGCTGCTGATCGGCGGATTGATCGCTGCCCCGTTCGGGGGGCTGCTCGCGAAGCGCGTCCCGGCGCGCGCGCTGATGGCCCTGGTGGGCGTGCTGCTGACGGTGACCAGCGCCTATACAATCTGGTCCGCACTCACGAAATAGGCCCCTCCCCCCGAGTAAGGGAAGGGCCCGCCGGTTCAGTTTAGCGCGGCATGGACGGTCGCAACGGCCTTCATCACGGCGCCCACACGGACGGCCGTCTGGATCGCCTCGGCGGTCGTGCCTGCCTTTTTAAGGATCTGCTCGTGCGAATCGATGCACATCCCGCAGCCATTCATGGCGGAGACCGCAAGGCTGAACAGCTCGAAATCGACCTTGTCGATCCCCGGCGCGCCGATCACGTTCATGCGCAGCTTGGCCGGCATGGTGAGATATTCCTTGTTCCCCGCCAGATGCGTGAACCGGTAATAGACATTGTTCATCGCCATTACCGCCGCCGCCGCGCGCGCCGCGTTGGCCGCCTCCGGCGAGAGCTTGCCTTCGACCTCGGCCTCGGTCGCGTCGACAAGCGGCTTGTAGCCCGAACCGTGCGCGCAGGTGAGCAGCAGGCCGTATTTCTGCTGGTCAGGGAGATGCGCCTCGTTGAGCAGCGAGCCGACGTTCAGCCGGATGTCCTTGGCGAAATCGGGCAGCGTGCCCGCGAATTCCTTGAGTGACATGTCATGTCCTCCATTCAAGCGAAAGGGC
>CAISGR010000035.1 GCA_903884945.1 uncultured bacterium | reverse complement strand
TCCTTGGGCGGCTTCGCGAGATGCGACACAATCGGCCAGTTGCGGGCGATCAGCGCTTCCTTCTTGCCTCTGGACCAGCCACCGACGATTCGTTCCGCTTCCAGTGCTTCGATCCGCGATCCGAAACTTTCGGACCAGGCCAGCTCAACCGGGAGGCGGCGCGAGGTGAAATCACAGCCTCTGCCCGCCTGATGCTCGCCGATACGGCGCTCCAGGTCATCGGTGTGGCCGGTGTAGAATTTGCCGTCGGCGCAGCGCAGAATATAAGCCCAGAACGCCATGGGCGTTTAATGCAACAACTGCGGTTGTAGCGCCAGACTCAACGCCGGCAGCGATAGCCTTGGCATGAGCCGCGCCTTGCTTTTTTGGCCTGTTTCTCGACCGCGCTCGAAACGAACGGGGAGGGGTGTCGCAATGGATGCCCTCCCCGACCCCTCCCGCGTGCGGGAGGGGCGAATCGCGCGCCGTTTAGCTGAGCGCCGCCTTCACCAGCCCGCTGGCCTTGCTCATGTCGAGCGTTTGCGCGTGGCGTGCCTTCAGTTCGGCCATCACGCGGCCCATGTCCTTCATGCCGCTTGCGCCGAGTTCGGTCTTGATCGCCTCGATCGCGGCACTGGTTTCCGCCTCGCTCATCTGCTGCGGCAGGAAGCGCTCGATCACCGCGACTTCGGCGGCCTCGGCATCGGCGAGTTCCTGGCGGCCACCCTTCACGAACATCTCGATCGATTCGCGGCGCTGCTTGACCATCTTCTGCAGCACTTCCACGACCAGCGTGTCGTCGTCTTCCGGCGCCTTGCCGGTGCGTGCCTCGATGTCGCGGTTCTTGATGGCTGACTGGATCAGGCGGAGGGCGGCGGTGCCGGGCTTGTCTCCGCCCTTCATGGCGGTGACGAGCGCAGCCTTGATGTCGTCGCGAATCATTGTCGGTCCTTTACGGTAATCCCGTCAGATAGCGCGGCGGGCGCAGCTTTAACAGATTGACGCTCCGGCCTGCGAGGCTTAGCGACCGCCGCTTAGCGACATTGAAACCCTGAGGAGTGCCCGCCGCGATGGCCGACGCCAAACCCGTATCTGCGCCTGAAGGAGCAACGGGAGTCCTTGTACTCGCCAATGGCGAGATCGCATGGGGTAGGGGCTTCGGCGCCGAAGGCGAAGCCGTGGGCGAGGTGTGCTTCCACACCGCGATGACCGGCTATCAGGAGATCATGACCGATCCGAGCTTTGCCGGGCAGATCATCACCTTCACCTTCCCGCATATCGGCAATGTCGGGGCCAATGCCGATGATGTCGAGGCGGAGGAGCCGCACGCGCTCGGGATGATCGTGCGCGAGGACGTGACCGCGCCGTCGAATTTCCGCGCCGTCGAGCGGCTCGACGACTGGATGAAGCGGCACGACCGGATCGGCCTGTCGGGCATCGACACCCGGGCGCTGACCCGGCGCATCCGCACCGGCGGCGCCCCCAACGGGGTCATCTCGCACCGCGCCGACGGCAAGTTCGATATTCCGCTGCTGCTGCAGATGGCGCGCGCCTGGCCGGGCCTGGAGGGAATGGACCTCGCCATCTCCGTGACGACGGAGACGCATTATGGCTGGGAAGGCGGCATCTGGCGGCTCGGTTTCGGCTATGGCGCGGACGCGGGCGGCGACAGCCGTCCGCATGTCGTCGCGATCGATTACGGCGCGAAGCACAATATCTACCGCAACCTCGTCAGGGCCGGCGCCAAGGTGAGCGTGCTGCCGGCGACCGCGACCTTCGATCAGGTCATGGCGCTGAAGCCGGACGGCATCTTCCTGTCCAACGGCCCGGGCGATCCCGCGGCGACGGGCGAATATGCCGTGCCGGTGATCCGGCAACTGCTCGAGACGCGGATTCCGCTGTTCGGCATCTGCCTGGGTCATCAGCTGCTCGGCCTCGCGGTCGGCGCGGAGACGAGCAAGATGTTCCAGGGCCATCGCGGCGCCAATCACCCGGTCAAGCGGTTGAGCGACGGCGCGGTGGAGATCACCAGCATGAACCATGGCTTTGCCGTGCTCGGCGAGACGCTGCCGGCCACCGCGCGCGAAACGCATGTGTCGCTGTTCGACGGCTCCAACGCCGGGTTCGAGCTGACGGATCGGCCCGCCTTCAGCGTGCAATATCATCCCGAGGCGAGCCCCGGCCCGCAGGACAGCTTCTATCTGTTCGAGAAGTTCGTGATGTCGCTGGAGAAGGCGGCGTGACCCTGCCCGAGGTGGACCCGGTTCGGTTCGAGCAGGAATGCAGCGCCGATCAGGATGTTCTCGCCGGCCTGGCCGGGAGCGGCGACCGGCCCGAGATCGTCCGGTCGGTCGATGTGAGCTTCAGCGGCGACGATGCGGCGCTCGATCGGCTCGCCGACGAAGCGCCGATGCTCGGCTTTTCGGTACTGGAGCGCGAAGAGGGGGAGGATGGCACGATATCGCTCTTCCTCGAGCGCGAGCAGAAGGCGGACGCTGAATCGATCCGGGCGCTGACCCTGTTGTGCCTGCAGATCGAACTGCTGTTCGATGTGGAGTATGAGGGCTGGGGCTGCATGGCGCAGGCCGGAGCGGGCCAGTGATGCTCAGGGACGCCTGGATCTCGATCCTTTTGGTCGGCACCAGCCTTGGCGCGGCCGCGCCCGCGCAGGACAGCCGCGTCGAGGTTGCGGGCTGGAGCCTCGCGGATGTCGGCCACAAGCCCGGCGACGACAGCGACCGGCTCGTGACGATCGAAAAGGCGATCCCCGAGGTCGACCTGATCTACCGCCCGAGCGAGAGCAACACCGGCGGCAGCATCCAGGCCGAGTTCAGGCCGCTCAAGGGCTGCAAGGGCCTGAGCTATGGTTCCGGTTTCGACTTCGGCGATCCGCCGGCGGATCGGGCGGGCGAGGTTCGCAAGCAGGTCCATGAGGCGTTCGCCGATTTCGCCAGGACCTGTCCGATCAGGCCCGATGCCGAGGCGGCGCTCATGGCGGGCTTCGCCGAGGCCTTTGCCGCGGTCGACCAGCTGATGACCGACAAGCCCAATGTCTATCCGCCCGCGCCCGCTGATACGGACGGGAACAGCCAGGATCGAAGCACCCGATAATGCCAAAACGTACTGACATCTCCTCCATCCTCGTCATTGGCGCCGGCCCGATCGTGATCGGCCAGGCCTGCGAGTTCGATTATTCCGGCACGCAGGCGATCAAGGCGCTGCGCGAGGAGGGGTATCGCATCGTCCTGGTCAATTCGAACCCGGCGACGATCATGACCGATCCAGATCTCGCCGACGCGACCTATGTCGAGCCGATCACGCCCGAGATCGTCGCCAAGATTATCGAGAAGGAGCGGCCCGACGCCGTTCTGCCGACGATGGGCGGCCAGACCGCGCTCAACACCGCGCTGGCGCTGTTCAACGACGGTACCCTGGAGAAGTTCGGCGTCCAGATGATCGGCGCCGATGCCGAGGCGATCGACAAGGCCGAGGACCGGCTCAAGTTCCGCGACGCGATGGACCGGATCGGCCTCGAATCCGCCCGCTCCGCGATCGCGCATTCCCTGGAGGAGGCGCTGGCCGGGCTGGAGACCACGGGCCTGCCCGCGATCATCCGCCCAAGCTTCACCATGGGCGGGTCGGGCGGCGGCATCGCCTATAACCGCCCCGAGTTCGAGGAAATCGTCCGCAAGGGGCTCGACGCGTCGCCGACCACCGAAGTGCTGATCGAGGAATCGCTGCTCGGCTGGAAAGAATATGAGATGGAGGTCGTGCGCGACCGCAACGACAATTGCATCATCATCTGCTCGATCGAGAATGTCGATCCGATGGGCGTCCATACGGGCGATTCCATCACCGTCGCGCCGGCGCTGACGCTGACCGACAAGGAATATCAGATCATGCGCAACGCGAGCATCGCGGTGCTGCGTGAAATCGGCGTCGAAACAGGTGGTTCCAACGTTCAGTTCGCGGTGAATCCGAAGGACGGGCGCCTCGTCGTGATCGAGATGAACCCGCGCGTGTCGCGCTCCTCGGCGCTCGCCTCCAAGGCGACGGGCTTCCCGATCGCCAAGGTCGCCGCCAAGCTCGCGGTCGGCTACACGCTCGACGAGATCATCAACGACATCACCGGCGCGACCCCGGCGTCGTTCGAGCCGACGATCGACTATGTCGTCACCAAGATCCCGCGCTTCGCCTTCGAGAAGTTCAAGGGCGCCGAGCCGATCCTGTCGACCGCGATGAAGTCGGTCGGCGAGGTGATGGCGATCGGGCGGAACATCCACGAATCGATGCAGAAGGCGCTGCGCGGGCTCGAGACCGGGCTGAGCGGCTTCAACCAGGTCGACCATCTGGTCGGCGCGCCGCGCGCGGAGATCGAGGCAGCGCTGGCACGCGCCACGCCTGACCGGCTCCTGGTCGCGGCACAGGCCCTGCGGGAGGGTTTCACGGTGGCCGAGATCCACGCCATCGCCAAATATGATCCCTGGTTCCTGGAGCGGATCGCCGAGATCGTCGCCGCCGAGGAAGCAGTCTGTCGCGGCGGCCTGCCGCGCGACGCCGCCGGCATGCGCCGGCTCAAGGCGATGGGCTTCAGCGACAAGCGCCTTGCCTATCTCGCGCTCAAGTCCGCGAACCTGCACGGCGGGATGGACCGCGGCATCGCCCGCGGGTCGGGCCTGATCCACGACGCCGTCGTCGCGATGACGGGCGGCGTGACCGAGGAGGAAGTGCGCAAGCATCGCCACAAGCTCGGCGTGCGCCCCGTGTTCAAGCGGATCGACACCTGCGCAGCCGAGTTCGAGGCGAAGACGCCGTATATGTACTCGACCTACGAGGCGCCGAGCTTCGGCGAGCCCGAGAATGAGGCGATGCCGTCCGACCGGCGCAAGATCGTGATCCTGGGCGGCGGGCCGAACCGCATCGGGCAGGGGATCGAGTTCGACTATTGCTGCTGCCATGCATGCTTCGCGCTCGCGGATGCAGGCTATGAGACGATCATGGTCAACTGCAATCCGGAGACGGTGTCGACCGATTATGACACCTCCGACCGGCTCTATTTCGAGCCGCTGACCGCCGAGGACGTGCTCGAAATCCTCCATGTCGAGCAGTCGAACGGCACGTTGGTCGGCGTGATCGTGCAGTTCGGCGGCCAGACCCCGCTGAACCTCGCCCATGCGCTCGAGCAGGCCGGGATTCCGATCCTGGGCACCAGTCCCGACGCGATCGATCTGGCCGAGGATCGCGAGCGTTTCGCCGCACTGATCACCAGGCTCGGCCTGCGCCAGCCGGCCAACGGCATCGCGCGCAGCCGCGACGAGGCGATCAAGGTCGCCGAGCGGATCGGCTATCCGGTGCTGATGCGGCCGAGCTACGTCCTTGGCGGCCGCGCGATGGAGATCGTCGACGGCCCGGCGCAACTCGACGACTATATCCAGACGGCCGTGAAGGTGTCCGGCGACTCGCCGGTGCTGATCGACCAGTATCTGCGCGATGCGATCGAGGTCGATGTCGACGCGATTTCCGACGGCACCGACGTGACGGTGGCCGGCGTGCTCCAGCATATCGAGGAAGCCGGCGTCCATTCCGGCGACAGCGCCTGCTCGATCCCGCCCTACAGCCTGTCCGACGAGATCATCGCCGAGATCGAGCGCCAGACGACGCTGCTCGCCAAGGCGCTGTCGGTGGTCGGGCTGATGAACATCCAGTTCGCGGTCAAGGATGGCCTGGTCTATCTCATCGAGGTCAATCCGCGGGCCAGCCGTACCGTGCCCTTCGTCGCCAAGGCGATCGGCGCGCCCGTGGCGAAGATCGCCGCGCGGGTGATGGCCGGCGAGAAGCTCGCCGACCTGCCCAGGATCGATCGGGCGATCGATTATGTCGCGGTGAAGGAAGCGGTATTCCCGTTCAATCGCTTTCCCGGCGTCGATCCGGTGCTGTCACCCGAAATGAAGTCAACGGGTGAAGTCATGGGAATCGATAGCGATTTCGTCATGGCCTTCGCCAAATCCCAGCTTGGTGCGAGCAATGTCCTGCCGAAATCGGGCACGCTCTTCGTCAGCGTGAAGGATGGGGACAAGGCCGTCGTCCTGCCGGGCGTGAAGCTGCTTGCCCAGAACGGCTTTGCGATCGTCGCGACCGGCGGCACCGCGGATTACCTTTCCGCGCATGGCGTGCTGGTCGAGCGCGTCAACAAGGTGGCGCAAGGCCGGCCGCATATCGTCGACCGGATCAAGGATGGCGGGATCGACCTGATCTTCAACACCACCGAGGGCTGGCAGTCGCTCAAGGACTCGCAGCCGATCCGCGGCTGTGCGCTCTGGCAGAAGATTCCGTATTTCACCACGGCGCCCGCCAGCGTCGCCGCGGCGCAGGCGATCGTGGCACTTGCGACACGCAGCCTTGAAGTTCGGCCGTTGCAATCCTATTATTCGCACTCGCACAAATAATTCCCCAACAATGAGTGAAACGTGCGGGCGGGTCCGTGAAGGGCCGGCTTCAAGCGATATTTTGACGAAGGACCTAAAGGGATGGCGACCGTCGAGAAGATGCCGATGCTGCAGGAGGGCTATGAAAAGCTCAATGCGGACCTGAAGCGCCTGAAAGCGGAACGTCCCACCATCGTGGACGCGATCGAGGAAGCGCGCGCGCATGGGGACCTTTCCGAGAATGCGGAATATCATGCCGCCAAGGAGCGGCAGGGCCAGATCGAGGCATCGATCTCCGACATCGAGGACAAGCTGTCCCGGGCGCAGGTAATCGATCCGCGCGACCTGTCGGGCGACAAGGTGGTGTTCGGTGCGACCGTCACCCTGCTCGACGAGGACGACAAGCCGATCCGCTACCAGATCGTCGGGCAAACCGAGGCGGATGCCAAGGGCGGCCGCATCTCGTACAATTCGCCGCTGGGCCGCGCGCTGATCGGCCGCAAGGTCGATGACGAGGTCGAGGTGACGGTGCCGTCGGGCGACCGTTATTACGTCGTCTCGAAGATCGAATTCATCTGAACGGAATCGATCTTCCGCGCGGACGATTCACCGATGCGCTCGTCGCGCTGTCGGTGTTCGTGCTGCTGTTTGTCGCGGCCGCGATCGGCCTGCAGGCGGCTGCGCTGCAATATGGTTTCTCGCCGCAATATTTCCTGGCGGGTGGCTGGCGCGAGGATCCGGTCCTCACCTGGTTGTCGCCGCTGGCCTCCGCCTTCCTCGCGCGCGATTTCCTGTCCGCGATCTTCAACCTGATCTTCCTGCTGATCGCGGGGCGCTTCGTCGAAAAGGCGATCCGTCCGCTTGGCCTGGGCGTGGTGTTCGTCGCCGGCGCCTATGCCGGCGCCCTGGCCCGCCTCATCCTGACGCCCGGCTCGGTCATTCCGAGCGCCGGGCTCGATGCGCCGGTATTCGCGGTCATCGGGGCGTATTTCATGCTTTACGGCGTGCCGCGGGCCATTCCGATCACGCAGGGCAAGAGTCGTTCCGCGCAGATCGCCATTCTGGCGGGAATCTGGCTGGCCATCCAGATCGCCTTCTCCATCGCCGCGCAAAGCTTCGAGGTGTCGGTGACGATCGTCGAGCCGATCGGCGGCCTGATCGCAGGGGTCGCGCTGGCGCGGCCCCTGCTCGCATGGGCGTATCGAAAGGCCTGAGCCCTTGCTGCTGCGTCAGCCCTTGGGGGGTGCCAGCAGGTCGGGCTCGAGCAGGCGGTGCAGATGCACCACGACATATTTCATCGCGGCATCGTCGACCGTGCGCTGCGCTGCGGCGCGCCAGGCCTTTTCGGCGCTGGCATAGTCGGGGAACACGCCGACCACGTCGATCGTATCGAGATCGTTGAAGTCGACGCCGCGGGGATCGCTGACGCGACCGCCAAAGACGAGATGGAGCTTGCTCATGGAATCATGCTTCCGAAGGAGGGGTTGCGCCCTCCCTTAAGCCCGGATCTCGCCGAGGTGAACCGCGTCGGCGTGATTATTTGGCGGATGCCTTGGCTGCGGCGGCGCTTCCTGCCGAGGACAGTGCCTTGACCACCCCGTCGAGCAGCTTGCCGACCTGGTCGCGTGCCGCTTCGCGGTTGAGGCCAAGCGCGTCCAGCTCGGCCTTGCCGGCTTCCCGCGCCGCCTGGGCAGCGCCGGCGGCCGTGTCGGTCAGCCGCTTGCCGACCGGGCGAAGCAGCTTGCCTTCCTGCTCCGTCCGCGGGATCACCGCGCCGGCCAGCACGCCCAGGGCGACCCCGCCGACCAGGACTGCCAGCGGATTGGCCTCGATGCCCTCCGCGGTGCGGCGTACTGCCTCGCGCGCGGTGTCCTTCGTGGTCTCCAGGGCCCGCTCGGCGGCGGCGCGCGGCGAAACATGCTTCGTCCTGGCGTCCGGGGTGGAGGTCGAATCGATCGTCGAGGGGGCGTTCATTCGGATGGTCCTTTCCGTCGGGCACGCGCCCGCTTGGGTTTCAAACTCTCGGCGGGCTCGGGGGTTTCATCGAGATAGACATCGAGAAGGTGTTTGATCGGCCCACGGGCAAGGAACAGCCCCACCGCGGCCGAGGCGCCGGCGAGCGTGAGCGGATGGCGCTTCAGCCCTTCCAGGCCCTCGCGGGCAAGTCCCTGGGCAGCCCCTTTCAGCTCGTCCACCGCCTCGCGCGCCAGCGCCTTGGGGTTGAGCCGCGCCTGGATGTCGACGAGCGTGCCGGCCAGCCGGGAACGCGCCACGGCAGCCCGCCGACGCGCAACGGAGAGATCGTCGTCATCTTCCGGTTCCAGGGGCTGGGGTACCGGGGCGCTCATTCTGGCTTGTCCCTGATTTCCATGATCCGACGCACCTTGCCGAGCGCAAGATGGACCAGCAGGGCGGCGATGCCGAGCGACACCGCCACGACCGCGATCGTCGCGCCGACGGGGCCAAGGGGCCGCCGCAGGATCAGCAACAGGCCGAGCACCGTCGCGATCATGGCTGACTGGGCAAGCAGCAATGCCGCCACCGCCAGCACGATCGCTGACCGTGCCTCGCCGACCCGGCTGAGAAATTGCGCGCGGTAAAGCCTGATCTCCGCCCGCACGAAGCGTTCGGCGTCGTCGATCAGGCGCGAGAACAGGGCTGCGATACTGTTGCTGTCGTCGTCCGGCTGTTGCT
>CAISGR010000034.1 GCA_903884945.1 uncultured bacterium | reverse complement strand
GGTTTCGGACGCTGGCGCGATACCGTCGAGTTGGACGAGGCGTTTTTCAACACCTTCTCCAACAAGGCCCGGCTTGCTCTTCTCGAAACGTGGGGTCTGGCAGATCGCGCCAAGGGCATGAAGGGCAACGAAACCGCCGCCCTCTGTGCCCGCATCGCGAATTGCGACGAAGAGGACGCCAAGTTGCTTGGCCTTCATCCCGACGATGTTGCCGAGGCGGTGAACTGGCTCCCCGACTTCATGGAGAGCGCCACCGTTGAACCTCTCTCCGCCAAGGAGGAACCGGAGGCCGATGAAGCCGACGAGCTGGGGGCCGAGGATCAGGACGACGATCTCGACCAGATCGACGAGGCCGCTTGATCCAGAGCGGGGGGCTTCGGTTCCCCGCTCATTCCTACGCAGAAAGAGGGACCACCATGGCCCGACATTGCATCCGCGAACCCCGTTATATCCCGCCTGTCCACGTCATTGGCGAACAGCCTGACTTGTTCGGAGGCCCTACGATCAGCCACGCGACCGAGCGGAAACCCGTAGGGGCGAAGGCGCTTCGCGCTATCACGAAATGGGCCATCACCCCTTGGCTTGGCGACGTGGACCGGAAAACCGTTCTCGAGAAAGCACCGGCCCCCCTCCCCGTCTATCTCGTCGCTTGCGTTGCCGCAAAGCTGGATCACGCCGCCGAGGCGCGCGAGCTTTATATCTCCCCGTGGTTTCGCAAGGCCCGCGCCTATGTCGAGCGCACCGGATCGCCTTGGCTGATCCTTTCGGCAAAACATGGCCTGATCGCCCCCGGCACGGTTATCGAACCCTATGATGCGATCCTTGGGGCGATGGACGCTCCCGCTCGCAGCCTTTGGGGCGCTCGCGTGCTGGACGAGCTGGCCCGCGTTGTGGACGTGGCCGCCCCCCTGATCGTTCTTGCTGGCCGCAGCTATCGCGATCCTCTGTGGCGGAGCATCGCACCGCGCGCGACCGCGCCCATGGAGGGCTTGGGTATTGGTGACCAATTGGCTTGGCTGTCGCGCATGACGCGGCGCGATGGCGCCGATCTATCATCGAGCGCATTCCCTGATACACTGGCGAACGGAGAAGAACATGACCGTTGAAATTCTCGCTGATCCTCAGGTTAAGGTGGTAATTGACCGCTTAATTGACATTGCCCGGTCTGACACCGGCCAGTCCGCCCGTGTCGCCAACTTCCTTCTGGCATGGTGGAACGGTGACGATTGGGGCCATTTCCCTATCTCAGACTTGTTTGGAGTGGACCGCGACATAGCGACCGACATGGCGACGATCTTCGCCTTCCTGGGCCAGTACCCCGGCGCGATCTACGTCCATGCTTTCGGCGAACAGTACCGGGAGGCTATGGCCGATCTTGTCGAGAAGTGGCGCGAGACGTGACCCCCGCCAAATGAGTTTGCGGGCATCCGAGGACGAAGGCGAAATGTCCGAGGTTGCTCGTCGTGCTGGCCGGTGGAGCGTTCCGCTCCACCGGCCCCCTTCGCTGGATCGACACCGTTCTTTATTCGTTCAAGACTTGATGATATAGGAAAGGCATGACGATGAGCGGCGAAACTGGCCCCCTGTGGACCCAAGATCAGGCGATTGCCTACGAGGCCGCGCTTGAAGCCATCAATGACGTGATCGCCGGGTATAGCGAGCAGATCGCGCTTGAGCAGGAGCGGGCTGCACCCAACACGGCGCGCATCGAATGGCTTGAAATGCGGACGGATCAGGCAACCGCAATCATGCACTCGCTCAACGTGACCGATAATGAGAATGTCCGGCAAGTCCTTTCCGAATATAGCGCGATTGTTCGCGCGCGTGACGCCGCCGAGGCCGTCCCCATCGCTGCCTAAGAAGCAGCATGGACCGCGACCCCGAACGACATAGCCTGTCATCCGACGCCCTACAGAAAATCTATGAAACCCGCGTATCTCCCCGCCTTTTCAGGGGCGCGGAGAGCGTCGAGCAGCCGACCGCGATTGTTCTAGGAGGGCAACCCGGCTCCGGCAAAACCCCCATGCAGAACCATGCTACCCGCGAATTTGCGGGCAGCGGCGGAATGGTGAAGATCATCGGTGACGATCTTCGCGCCTATTTGCCTCACTATAAGAGCTTGCAGCGTGCCGACGACAAAACCGCGGCCTTCTATACCGACCGCGATTCTGGCCGATTGGTCGAGAAAGCCATTTCCGAGGCTGCACAGCGGCGCGTAAATGTTCTGGTAGAAGGTACGATGCGCAACCCCGAGACGGTAGCTGCGACCTTGCAGCAGTTCAGGGATGCCGGGTTCCGCACCGATGCACGCGCCCTGGCCGTAAGCCCAGAAATGTCGAGCCTTGGCGTATTACAGCGCTATGCGGAGCAAAAGGAGAGCCGGGGCATCGGGCGGATGACCACAACTGAGGCCCACCAGAATGCTTTGCGCGGGATGCTCGACACGGTGGACCGGATTCAGGATGGTCGACTAGCCGACAAGCTCACGAGTTATAGACGCGGTGGCGAGGTGATCCATAGCTTCGACCTCAGCGGGCCACCACGCGCCGGCGAGCCTCGCGCCCGCGAGCTGGTGGAAAGAGAGCGCAGTCGGCCCCTGTCCCCGCAGGAAGCCCAATATAAGCAGCGAGAGATTGATAGGCTGACCCCCATCCTGCAAAAGCACGGCGTCATCCCCGCGCGAGATCCGCAGCATCGTGCAGATCAGGTGCCGGTCAGGGACAGGCCCCCTTCCCCGCCCCGTCGCGACGAGGACCGCGACCGCTAGTTGTGCGGGATCGGCGTTACGCATAGCGGCCCACGCACCCCTCGGTTCAACTTTTTTATTGAAACCTTTACCACTCTAGGGCATTAAAGAATCAGCTACGGATAGCGGGGCTTCCGGTAATACGGTCGCCGCAGCATGTGCGCCTCTAAGGCCGGTACACCACGGTAAGGCACACCCGCTTCTTTAAAGGGCTTCCGCCTAAAGCGGAGGCCCTTTTCCGTTAAGGCACCCTTTTCTGCTGAAACAGGCAGGTTCTGAGCACCGTGAGCATGTTGAAACGCCGTTTGATACGGCCGAACGCAACTTCGCGTGCATGGCAACTGGTCACGACCAGATTGACGTCAGCTACCCCTTGGCCGCAGGGATAAAGGTAGAAGAAGATCACTTGATGCTCGCCATCCACCAGCTCGCGGATACGACCTGGCGCGATGTCGATGACGGCATAGTTCATGGCCCGGTTTCGATCCAGCGACTGCCAGCAGAAGTAATTCTGCTCGATCATGCGCCTAGCTAATTCTGGGAGGCCAAGCGAAAAGGCATAGCGATCCTCGCAGAAAGCGCGGGGCTTGCCGTTCTCGTCTTCCAGATGATGCTCGCCACGAGGGCAGCTCTTGGAGATGGTATGAAGGCCAAGCGATATTCGGACCCGTAAATCACCATCGTCCAGCCCTTTTCCGGGCACGGTGACGACAAAGCTATGTAGGTGCCGCAAGTCCCTGAGTACGCCTTCTACCTCGATTTCATCCATAATCGGCAGAACGACCTTTGCGACACAGCTCATACATATCCGACACCCCTACGCTAGCACGATCGGGTTGTCATGTGGCGGCACACTCGTCCCGCGCTATATGTCGGGTATCACTTGCTTTTCGTACAGTGGCGGAATCGCTGCACCCCTGATAGCATCAACTCATCGACTAACGGGGGGTGGGCAATGTTTGTCGGCATAGTGATGGTTATCTGCGTAATTCTCTGGGCAGTGATCCAGAAAAACTTGCGCGATCAAGGCCATGAACCGCTGTCCCGTGGACAATTGCGCTACATGCGGAAGAAAGCCCGTAAGCAGGGCGTTGACGTGTCCCAGATCAGCTATAAGCCGCGCAAGGGCACCAATCCCTTTGGCGGTAGTAGCTCCAACAAGATCGTTCGCGACTTCAACAAAAATCCTTACGGCAAGGCGCCTCGTAAGCCCAAAGGCTGGTGATGCCCGATGACCGAAAATGATCCCAAAATACCCGAGTTCGCCTCATGGGATAGTTACAACAAGTTTGCTCGATATGTCCGTTTTGAGAGCCGTTATGTCTTGGGTGAAGAAGAAAAGGCATTTCTCGAGACCATATTGGCCACCATTCGCAACCGCGATGGGGAATTGAAAGCGGGAAGCATACTCTACCGCGCTCAATTGGGGGTAGACTGGGACGATAAGAAGGACGACGACGGCAACTGGATCGGTGAGGACGTTTATGGCTACGGCTCTTCACGGATGAAGCCACTAGTTGACCGCGCCAAGGAAGGCCGAGCTAATCCTACGGGCATACCTGTGCTGTACGTCGGGAATACCGTCGAGACAGTCGTTTCTGAGGTTCGCCCATGGGTTGGCGCTGAGGTGTCTGTAGCGAAGTGCCGGATCTTGCGCCCGTTGAAGACGCTCGATCTATCCCTTGGTCACGGAAAGTCTTCCTTCATGGGGCCTGTTTTCAAGCATGTCTTGGGCGGTGATCCGCTCACTGCGGAGGACAAAGAGCGGGCTGTCTGGATCGATATCGACAACGCTTTTTCCCGACCTGTCACCCATTCGGATGATCGCGCTGACTACGCACCGACACAAATGCTAGCAGAACTGTTTCGCAAGCACGGTTATGACGCGATTGGGTATAAGAGCCACTTTGGCGATGCCGAGGACAAGAAGGGCTATAACATCGCCATCTTCGATCCCAATGCTGTCGAGATCGTGACCTGTGCGCCATACAAGGTGGAGGCGCTCAAGGTCACGGCAAGCCAGTTCGGAAACGATTGGTACAAGAGCGCGGGGTGACGTTATAGAAGTCACCAATCGCCCTGGAGGCGAACAAGGGCCTAGAAAGCAAGCTGACCACCCAGACGTGGGTAATCGGCTCTGTCAGGTTCGTCCTGGCCGTCATTGGCCTTGCGCCAGCCTTCGTCAAACTGTTCAGTTAGGACCAAAGGGGCTTCGGCCTCCCTTTTTTGCCCATCCAAGCAGATATAGTATAAGGAAGTGTCATGTCAGGAACGGAATTAACGGAGGCAGAAACAGAGCTATCTGAAAAACTCCAGCGCGCATTCCTCGACGGAACTGGCCTTTCATTATCAGCAGATGAGGTTCGTATTCTTGAGGAACGCGGTTTTTTAGATAAGCTGTATCGTACCATCCTGATCGAGGATGAAAAGAGCGCCGAGGAATCAGGCGGTAGGCTCATGAATTGACTTCGGTGACAACAAAACGGTGGTTTAGTTTACAGACAACCGGCTTGCGAGCGGGCTTGCCGGCGTCATCCGGGAGGTCGCGACCGATCGTCAGAAAGGCGCTGATGTCGCGTTGCACGGATCTCGCGGAGTGTCTGAGCCTGAATTGCTGCGCCTTTTCGCTTGGGTATAGCGATGCGCTGCGACAGGTAGATCCCATTATGGCCCGAGCAGACATAGGCAACGAAGCAGGCGACTGCGATCGGGACCGCGTATTCCGATCCGAACAGCTCTATGCCCATGATTGTGCAGGCCAGCGGCACGTTTGCGGCCCCTGCAAACACAGCGACAAATCCAAGGCCAGCGAACAGGCTAGTTGAAACGCCCAGCGGCGCCGCTAGCGCGTTACCTAACGCAGCCCCTATGAAAAACAGCGGGGTTACTTCCCCGCCTTTGTAGCCAGCACTCAACGTGACCACGGTGAAAAGCATTTTGATCGCCCAGATCCAAGGGTCTGCGTCGGACGAGAAAAAGCTGACAATAGTCGGGTCACCGGGAATCGCGGACCATACGCCCAAACCGAGATATGCTCGTGTCCCGAACAGATAGACGAGACCGATGATAGCGACACCCCCCAGCGCGGCGCGCAGCGGGCCATAGGGGACATGACGCTTGAGAAAGCCGCCTAGTGCATGGTTCGCTTCTGCAAAGACAAGTCCGGCAAGGCCAAATGCGACACCGGCGACAGCCGCTTTGGCGATGAGTAGTGGATCAGTGAGCAACGCGCCGGATGCGGAAGCGATGAGGCTGATATGGTAATGCGTGTGGTGAATGCCCCAGGCTTGGCAGGTCCAATCTCCTATGAGCGCAGCGAACAGGCAGGGTAGAAGACCGGTATATTCAACTCGGCCGATAGCCAGCACCTCCAACGCGAAGATCGCCCCGGCCAGTGGCGTACCGAACACGGCTCCGAAGCCCGCAGCTACGCCCGCCATGAGCAGGATGCGGAGGCTCGACTGATCTAACCGAAAGAGGCTTGCAACTCCGCTGGCAAGGCTCCCGCCTAACTGCACGGCTGTTCCTTCACGCCCCGCCGATCCGCCGAACAGGTGCGTGGCGATCGTTCCGATAAAAACGAGTGGTGCCATTCGCAGTGGCACCCCGCCCCCTGGCTCATGTATCTGTTCCACGATCAGGTTATTGCCTGCTTCCACCGTGCGACCCATACGATGGTAAAGGAGGGCTACCGCCGCGCCGCTGACGGGAAGTAGGAACAGCAGCCATGGATGATCGAACCGCGCCTGCGTTGCAGCATCGAGGCTCCACAAAAAGGCGGCGCACAATGTACCAACGGCAGCGGCCATTGGAGTCAGGATCAATGCCCACCGCAGGACTGACATGGCGTGGTCGTGCCGGTCGCGCAGCAAGGCCGCTGCATTCACTCGATCGAAAAGATTGCGGAAAGTAGAGCGCACGATTCCTCCTCACTGCCTTGCGGCGTCAAGTAGGAATCATCGTCCCTTGTCAGGGCGGTTTGGCCCACAGGCCCGGCAGGAATCCATTGCCGTGGTGCGGCATATGTAATGCGCAGCCTTTGAGGTCAAGGCAGGCGGGCGCACCCCGCACGTCAGCTCATTCATCCTCCGCCCACGGAATAAGAGTTTGTGCGACGATTGCTGCGAGTGCCTGGTAGGCAACGCTGCGAGGCGACGAGCTGCGCCAAACCATAGTCACGTCGCGTACTGGCGCTCTGCGCGCCAAAGGTCGAGCCACGATCAATGTTTCCCGAAGCACATCGGAGCGGACGTAGAGTGCTGGCAAGAGCGACAGTCCCATACCCGTCGTTACCATCAGGCGCAGGGTATCGAGCGTCGTTCCGGCAAAATCCTGCGCCAGAGTGGCCCCAAACTCACTGCATAGGGTGGCGATCTCATCGTGGAGGCGTCGGCCCCTTTCCATCACCAATATGGTCTCCCCGGCAATATCCTCGGGCTGAACAGATTCCAGCTTTGCTAGCCGATGGTCGGAAGGCATCACGAGTTACAACGGTTCGCGGACGAGCGGAGCAGAGGTAAAGTCCGGGTGATCGATGCGCTCGGGCAAAAGCAGCAAGTCATGCGCGCCTTCGGACAGTTTGGGCGGCAGATTTTCGAGGCGGTCCTCGCGCACGAAAATCCGCAAATCCGGGTAGGTCGCCCGCAGCGAGGGCATCGCAACGGAGAGAACGTAAGCGCCCACAGTCTGGACAACACCCATTTGAAGCGTGCCGTTTAGTGGGTTCAATTCATCATGGCGGGCGACTTCGCGAATATCGTCGACGTCCGCGAGCACTCGTCTGGCTCGCTGGGCTATGTCCCTCCCCGCAGATGTCAGCAGTACCCGCGCGCGCGTGCGCTCCACCAATTGGGTGTTCAGTCTGCCTTCCAGTTCCTTGAGCTGAAGGCTCAGCGTTGGCTGGGTCACGTGGCAAGCAGACGCGGCGCGGCTAAAGCTCAGGGTGTCCGCGACGGCCACGAGATAGCGGAGCTGCTGCAAAGTCGGCATCAACCCGTCTTATAGTCTAGCTCTATAAGGAGCAATGAAACTTACAATTTCCCTCTCATGACGATCTGTGAATATCAGGCCCTCCGGCAGTTTGCGTCCTTGTCCATGAAGCGATTTTCAGGCGGCCAGCACCACTAACCTAGGCTGGGCCTGATGATCGATCACGATCGTACAAATCCAAGCGCGTTACGCCGTTTCCTTGACGGTCAATCGTCTGCCGGCCTTGTTCTTATGGCAGCAGCAGCAGCAGCGCTCATCATCGCCAACTCGCCGCTTGGGCCGGGATATGAAGCGCTGCTTCATGCCTATGTCGGGCCGCTCTCGCTGGCGCACTGGATCAACGATGCGTTGATGGCGGTCTTCTTTCTGCTCGTAGGGTTGGAGATCAAGCGAGAGATGCTCGATGTCTTCAGGACTCCACTAAAAGGCTGGATCACGGCAAAGCGGGCCTGCTGGCGGATCATTAGGTGTAGGTGCTTGCAATCATCCGGCGCTGCTTGCAAACAGAGCGTCGTGCTTAGGCGCAGCCGCTGGCTGCTATGTAAAGCATTAGAGAACAGGGGCCGCTCCCGCCCGGCGTGGCAGAACGCGATTTAGGATCATACCGTCCAGACACGATATGTTGTCCTGCCACTCCATCGCCCTGAGGAACGGTAATGTTATCGAGGTGCCGGCAGCCATCTGTGCGACTGTATGAAACCGATTCTAGCGATTCTCCACGATGATGCCGCGTCTGCCGCTGAGCAGACCCTGGCTGCAATGCTGGCAAGGCAATACTCGGCCGCTCCGGACATAGCCGATGTGCTTGTCGTCGTTGGGGGCAACAGTCGTATGCTACGTGCCTTGCATGAATGGTCTGGATCATCAAAGCGCCTATTCGGCTTAAGTGCGACGGAGGCGGCTTTCCTTACAAATCCGCGTCGCAGCGGGCCACTCCATACGCGCATTGCCCGTTCGCGAGCAGCCGTCGTGGCGCCGCTCGTGGCGTCGATCGACAGGGGTAGCGATGAACGGATCGTTGCTTTCAACGAAATTGCAGTGTCACGCGCGAGCCATCGCATGATCGTTATCGACGTCCTGATCGGCGGCGTGCATCAGATAAGATTGCGAGGCGATGGTGTGCTCCTGGCGACACCGTTCGGAAGCACCGCCTATAACAGATCCGCTGGCGGGCCGGTTATCCCGCTCCAGGCAAAGGTGCTAGCGCTCACGCCAATTGCGCTTGCCGATCCCCTGCGCTGGCGAGGCGCGTTACTACCGTTCAACCGCCGAGTGACATTCCGGGTGGATATGCATGCTGGCGGCCCAGCACAAGTCACTGCGGACCATCTCGCCGGCCGGCCTATCCGCGAAGTGACTGTATCGACGGACGAACGTCGTGCAGTGACCTTGCTATTCGACCCCGAGCTCGACCTGAATGAGCGCCAGCTTCTCGCCCAATTCTCGTCGGAAGCGGAGCCGGCCTTGTGGTTCAAGCACCAGTTGATTGAGCACAGGCGTAGCCCAAACCGGTGAGCGTCCAGCTGAAAACTAGCTGCCTCGTCTCGCCGTAAGGGCACGGCGAGCCTAGCTTTTGCCTATTACTCTCGATAGGGTTCCAGGGCTTAGCACCGCAGCTCTCGAACCTTGAGATTGCCGAGCATCCTCGATGAGGTGACTGTAGTGTTCCAACTCCCGTGCTCTATCTGACCGGGTGGCCACAGATGAAGGTTGAGCGAATGCCATCAGCGCCAGCTGATGGCGGCGAAATAGTTCATTCAGATCCATCGAAATTCCTCGCTTCTATGATGATCAATTTTTTGTTGCTGTTCCCGGTTCCGGCGCCGCCGCGCCTTTGCGATCCTCGCAGCGATCTTTGCTTCCGACAAATGACTCAATGCCGGTGCCATCACGCGAACGTCCTCCAGCGTGGCGTTGGGCCTTGCCACCAGAATTCGGTCGAGCAGCGTCTCGGTGTTCAATGACATCACAAATAATCAGCAGTGTGGATGCGCTCCCGAACAGCGAGGAAACGGACGTCCGGCCACTCCTTCTCAACCCGCTCAAGGTCCCAGATGTTACGAACCAGGAAGACGAGCGCATTGTCACCATCCTCTGCGAGGTTGGGCCGCTGCGACGCGATGAAGCGCTTGCGTAGCATTTCGTCAGCCGGCTCAATCCAGCGCGCCGTTTCATACATCGTCGGCTCAAACCCGATAGCGAGGCCATATTCAGCCTCCGCTCGGGTCGAAATGACATCCAGCTGCAAGGGGCCAACAACTCCGACAACCCAGTTCGATCCGACCAAAGGGCGGAAGACTCTGGCTATGCCTTCTTCGGCGAGATCAAGAAGCGCCTTTCGCATTTGTTTGATCTTCATAGGGTCATCGAGCCGGACGCGGCGCAGGATTTCAGGCGCGAAATCAGGCAGGCCGGTGAACGTGATGCCACTTTTTTCGCTGAGCGTATCGCCGACGCGCAACGTGCCGTGATTGGGAATACCGACGATGTCGCCAGGCCGCGCCTCTTCGGTCAACTCGCGGTCCCTCGCCAAAAAGAATATGGGATTGTGCAGTCCGATTGTTTTGCCGGTGCGGTTGTTGTCCAGCTTCATGCCGCGTTTCAGCGTCCCCGAGCATACCCGCATGAAGGCGACGCGATCCCGATGGTTGGGATCCATGTTCGCCTGCATCTTGAAAATAAAGCCCGAAACGTCCCTCGCGTTTGGCTCGATAGGGTGCGGGATGGCCGGTTGCGGCTGCGGTGGCGGGGCATGGCGTGCCAGCGCCGAGAGCAGCGATCCAACTCCATATTTGCGCAGTGCGCTGCCAAAGTAGACGGGCGTCATGTCGCCTGACAGGAACGCCGCCTGTGAAAATTGGGGACAGGACTCTGCCGCCAAAGCCGCGTCCTCCAGCAACGAATCGCGAGTGTACGAAGTGATTGACTGGAGCAGGCGCGCGTCTTCGAGACCAGTGACGTCGATAATGTCCGGGCAAAGGGCACCACCTACTTTGTCGACCAGCCAGGCGCGTTTCTCTTCGAAGGAGTAAAGCCCCCGAAACATGCCACCCATCCCGATCGGCCAGGACATAGGCACCGTGTCGAGGGCGAGCTTGTCGGCGATTTCGTCGAGAAGCTCGAAGGGTGAGCGGCCTTCGCGGTCAATTTTGTTGATGAAGGTAATGATCGGGACGTTTCGCAGGCGGCAAACCTCGAACAGCTTGAGCGTCTGGGCCTCGATACCCTTGGCCGCATCGATTACCATAACTGCGCAATCGACGGCGGTGAGCGTGCGGTAGGTGTCTTCCGAAAAGTCCTCGTGGCCTGGCGTGTCGAGCAGGTTGAACCGGATACCCTGATGCTCGAACGTCATGACCGAGCTGGTCACCGAAATGCCCCGCTGTTGCTCGATGGCCATCCAGTCCGAGCGGGCGCGGCGGCGGCGGCTGCCTTTCGCAAAGACGTCTCCCGCCTCACGGATGGCGCCGCCTTCGTGAAGCAGCCTTTCCGTCAGCGTAGTCTTGCCGGCATCCGGGTGAGAGATGATAGCAAATGTGCGCCGGGCGAGAGGCAGTTTTTCGCGTTCGATCGAATCGACGCCTTCGGCGAGATCTGAGTTCAGTGTTTGATCAAACAACATCCGTTGTCTCCTGCAAGGCCGCTACAGGCGCGCAGTGGGACGAACCGACCATCGCGGTCGGTGGACGCTGAATATCTCACGAACCGGCTATGGCCGTAGGAGATCTCAGCGTCGCCGGCTGCATGCCGTCGAGGCCAGAACCTCCATGTTCACGAGATTCCGTCTGAATGTCGGAAACTCGAACCAATGATGCTTCATCATCGATAAGAGCCTATCAGGTAGCAGAATCCGACTGCGCTGTCACCTTGAGAATTGAAGGGCTACACAAAGCCGCCTGAGATGCTTATAGAATCACCACGGATGCCGTATTGGCACGAAGCCTACGCTTCGCAGTCTTCCAGCACAGCATCCCGGTTAGAAGCTTGCGCAAGCGAACGAGACATGGCTCGGACTTTGGTCCCTGAATGCTCTCGGAAAGCTTGATTTAGTGCAAGCGCGAACCGGGAGTAAGTTCAGGGAAACCCGATCAGGGTTGCCGCCTGCCTCTTTTGCAACCGCATGCTTGGTTCGCGAAGGAGATTCCCATTGCTTGGTTCCACGACTACCAGTTCCGCCATGCGGCATGCCCCGGTACGCAGAAGCACGGATGAGACGTACCGCCACTACAGACTGGTCGCCGGTCAGAGGGGAGGTGGGTTTTCGTCGGTCGCTTATGCGGGTAAAATCAGCATCTTCTCGGGTAGCGGGTGTGATCTTGAAGGGGCGCTTGACGACCTCAAGGGGCAGATCGACCGTGATTTCGACACACGGGCGCTGAGACGAGAAGGCGAGCTTCCCTCGCGTGAAGATCTGGAACTGGCCCTTACGCTGGCGTCGACCAAGATAACGCCATCGCTTCAACATCTGCTGGAAGCCCTACGGCACGGGCCAGAAGTTCTACCCCAGCTTGTGCAGCGGAGATCGGGTGTCGACGAGGAAACTTTGATGCGCGATCTCGTCCGAATGGCACGATCCGTGGCAGATATCCTTGGCTTCACCCTTCCTAAGGGCACCGGCAATGCCGCCGCAGCACTCAACCTGATTGGGGAGCGGATCGCGATCAGTCGCGAGGCGAACCAGCCTTGGGTCTTCCGACCGGGATTTGTCGCGGCCGCCGAGGCCCATCTTGCGCGCTGAGGCTGCTGGTTAGGAGAGCGAGATGGCGAGACGTCCATCAATTATCGAGATCGACACCATGACCGGACATCTCGACGATGCCGATGGCCCCGATCCGGCCATAGATGAAATGATCGCGCGCATATTTCAGGCGGAATCGGCCGCCTATTTGTCAAGTGCGGTGGCGGCCCGGAAACTGGTGAGTGACACTTGGCCCGAAGCAAACTTGAAGGTTGGCTATGACGTTTCGGGTGTATTCCCCACCGCGACGGTCACCTGCGATAAACGCCGAGGTTATGCCGTAGCACCAACGGTGTCTCTCGCCATACTTCGCGCGCTGATGCGCGCGCTGAAATAACCTGCCGCGACCCTGTCAACTCACGCATCAGAAACAGGTTCGCTACCTTGATAGATCAAGTTGAATGACCGTTCCTTCGAACGTGAAGTCGAAACACAAGCAGTCCACTAGCACAGCTACCACGCAACTATCCCATTGAAATCACGGTAAATCGAAAGAGATGCGCCGATATCAAACTCGCCGATCAGCTGATTTGGACCCGGCCAAGGATCAGAATCGTGCGCGCTAAACAGGCGAAATATACGCCATGATATTTGCGCTTGCTATCGATGGCTGAGCACTTTAATCGGAGGAGCATCCGCCGGACCTGTCTTAATGATGGGTGGCTCGGCCCGGCGCCAATCCCCGGGATAACCTGACAAACCCCGTGATGTTTGCAGACCGTTCAGGTCGCCGCACGTGTGGTTTGTTTCCTGTCAATCTGATCGCTGACACTCGACCGTTACAGCTACGTGCTGTCCGGTCCGCGTTCGGCCAGTTGAGGTTATAAGCCGATGACGCTTTGCGCGGTACAATCCGACGTTCAAGAACCCCGTTTTACATCCGATCATGTCCACCCTGGCACGGGATTATCAGTGCTGCTCCGGCGCATTCTGACGGAAGGCAATCTAGCTTTCGTCGACGGTGTAACCGGCGACCTTTGCCGCTTCGGCGACGGTACTGGTGCGGAGGTCGTGATTGGCCTTACCGCCAGCGCTGCTCGCAAAATTGCCGCAAATCCCGACCTTGCCTTCGGTGAAGCCTATGTCGACGGCGCGCTAGTGCTGGTACGCGGCACCCTCAACGACCTGTTCGCGCTTCTCTTTCGCAATCAGGCCGCGCTTGCATTGTCGCAATCCAATATGGGTAACATGGCGCTGCGTCTGCGGAGGCGTATGCAGCAGATGAACTCACGCGTACGCGCCCGACGCAATGTCGAGCACCACTACGACCTCTCGTCCGATCTCTATCGACTCTTCCTCGATCCCGACATGCAGTATAGCTGCGCCTATTACGCGCAGCCGGGGGTCAGTCTCGAAGAGGCGCAGCTCGCCAAAAAGCGCCATCTTATTTCCAAGATGCTGCTCGAACCCGAGCAGCGCGTGCTGGATATCGGATGCGGATGGGGCGGCATGGCATTGGAAGTGGCGCGGTCCGCCAACGTCTCCGTTCTCGGCGTTACCCTCTCCTCCGAACAGCTCAAGATCGCCAATGAGCGGGCCCGCGGCTCGCGCGCACGGTTCCAGCTTATCGATTATCGCGACGTAAAGGGCAGCTTTCAGCGTATCGTCTCCGTGGGCATGTTCGAACATGTCGGCCTGCCCAACTATGACGCTTTCTTCCAACAGATCGCCCGCTTGCTGACCGAGGACGGTGTCGCCGTAATCCACTCGATCGGCCGAAAGGATGGGCCTGACATCACCAATCCCTGGATAGACAAGTATATCTTCCCAGGCGGCTACATCCCCGCGCTTTCCGAGGTGCTGCCCGCCATCGAAAGGGCAGGGCTCTGGGTGACTGATATCGAGATCCTGCGTCTTCACTACGCCAAGACGCTGGCGGACTGGCAGGCGCGCTACGCTGCGCACCGTGCCGAGGTTGCTGTGCTTTACGACGAGCGCTTCTGCCGCATGTGGGACTTCTATCTGGCCGCAAGCGAGAGCGCCTTTCGCCACCAGGGGCACATGAACTTTCAAATCCAGCTCGCGAAGCGGATCGACACCGTTCCGCTGACGCGAGACTACATCACCGATCGTGACCGCAATGCGGCGACATTGATCGCCGACGCCGCCTGAGCCGGTAACGGGCGGATTGCACTCATCACATCTCATCGCGGCTCGAACCCGCGCACCATCATCAACAGGGACATCATGACCAACTTCGCATCAATACGACGAGATTGGCTTTCCAATCCAAAGGGGGATGCTCTTGCCGGCATCGTCGTGGCCCTCGCATTGATTCCAGAAGCGATCGGCTTCTCGATCATCGCTGGCGTCGATCCAAGCGTCGGGCTCTTCGCCTCTTTCTCCATCGCCGTCATCATCTCGCTTGTGGGCGGACGCCCCGGCATGATCTCGGCCTCAACTGCCGCGATCGCGGTGCTCGTCCTGCCGTTGATCCGCGACCATGGCGTCGAATATCTGTTTGCCGCCACGATCCTGATGGGCATCCTCCAAGCCATTGCCGGCTTCCTGAAGCTCGACCTGCTGATGCAGTATGTGTCGCGCTCGGTCATCACCGGCTTCGTCAACGCGCTCGCGATCCTCATCTTCATCGCGCAGCTTCCCCAGCTCACGAATGTAGGCTGGGAAACCTATGCGATGGTCGCGGCAGGGCTGGCGATCATCTACCTATTCCCGCGCCTGACCAAGGCGGTGCCCTCGCCGCTGGTCGCGATCGTCATTCTGACGATCGTCTCGATCTATGCCGGAATCCGGGTCAACACGGTCGGCGACATGGGCAAGCTGCCCTCGTCGCTGCCGTCGTTCTGGATTCCACAGGTTCCCTTCACGTTGGAAACGCTGCGTATCATCCTGCCCTTCTCGTTGACGATGGCGGCGGTCGGTCTGCTGGAGTCGATGATGACGGCACAGATCGTGGACGACTTGACCGACACCGGATCGGACAAGCGCAGGGAAATGAAGGGCCAAGGCATCGCTAACTTCCTGACCGGCTTCCTCGGCGGCATGGGTGGTTGTGCGATGATCGGCCAGTCGGTCATCAATATCAAATCGGGTGGCTACACCCGGTTCTCGACCTTCCTGTCAGGTGTGATCCTGCTGTTCCTGATCGTCGTGCTGGGTCCGCTGGTTGCCCGCATCCCCATGCCCGCGCTGGTTGCGGTGATGATCATGGTCGCGATCGGTACCTTCTCCTGGGGGTCGATCAAGAACCTGCGCAGCCACCCCTGGCAGTCCTCCGTCGTAATGCTCGTTACCGTCCTGGTCGTCGTCTCGACGCACGATCTGGCACAGGGCGTCGTTGCTGGTGTCGTCCTTTCAGGATTGTTCTTCGCTAGCAAGGTTAAGCGGCTGTTCGACGTCACGTCCGAGCTCAACGATGACGGCAATACGCGAACCTACCGCGTCGCGGGGCAGGTCTTCTTCGCCTCATCCGAACGGTTTGCTGATGCCTTCGACTTCAAGGAAGTCATCGACAATGTCGTGATCGACCTGTCCGCTGCGCATTTCTGGGACATCTCGGCGGTCGGAAGCCTGGACAAAGCCATCCTCAAATTCCGCCGCGAGGGCACGCACGTTGAAGTGCTGGGCCTCAATGAAGCTAGCACGACGATGATCGATCGCTTTGCAATCCACGACAAGCCCGGTGCCGAAGCAGCGCTGGGCGCTCACTAAGGAGAGAGATATGACCAAGATATTGGCATGCATAGATGCGTCCACCTACGCTGCCAGCGTGGTGGAATTGGCAGGTTGGGCAGCACGTGGACTCGATGCTGAAATCGAGCTGCTTCATGTTGTCCAGCGCAAGGACGCGGTCGCGGCACGGCACGATCACAGCGGTGCCATCGGCCTCGGTGCGAAAACTGAACTGCTCGACGAACTCACTCGTATCGATGCCGCTGCCGGGCGTCTTGCGATCGAAGAGGGACGCATCATTCTCGAGGCTGGAGCCGCCAGGCTCCAGAGTGCGGGCTTTACCGTCCATCAGCTCCACCGCCACGGCGGCATCGTAGAGACGATCGTCGAACGGGAGGCCGACGCCAGCCTGGTCGTTATCGGCAAGCGCGGGGCGTCAGGAGAGTTCGCGATGGAGCATATCGGCTCCAAGGTCGAACGCGTGGTGCGTGCAAGCGACAAGCCGGTGCTGATCGCGCCGCGCGAGTTCAAACAGGCACCCCGATCCGTCGTGGTGGCATACGACGACAGCATGGCCGCAACCCGTGCCGTGGCGATGATCGCGGAGTCACCGCTGTTCAGCGGCATGCCCGTCCATCTGGTCTCGGCCGAGGCCCGCAAACCGGACGGTCGCGACATCCTGGATCGGGCGGCGGAACCGCTGCGCCGCGCAGGTTTAGAGGTCGATACATTCGTCGATGACGGCAAGCCCGAACAGGTCATTCCCGACTATCTGATGGGGCATGCCGAAGGCATTCTTGTCATGGGAGCTTATGGTCACTCGCCGCTGCGCACCCTCATCGTCGGCAGCACCACGACGACGATGATCCGTACCGTTCACGTGCCGATCCTGTTGGTACGCTGACAATGGATATCGACCTCGACATTGTGCGGCAGCAACTGCTCGCCAAGCGGGCGGCGCTGGTCGATGAGGATCGGCTCGGTGAAGCCGAACGCGCCCCGGTCACGCTCGACCAGGAAAGCGTCGGTCGCTTGTCACGGATCGATGCCATGCAAATCCAGGCGATGGCACTCGCCGCACAGCGACGTCGCGCTCAGGAACGCGAACGAATCGACGCCGCACTCAAGCGCATCGACGCCGGCGATTATGGTTGGTGCGTCATCTGCGGTGAGGAAATCGCTCAGACTCGACTCGACCATGCCCCCGAAGCGCCGACCTGTCTCGATTGCGCCCGCGGCACCTGAAATCCCACAAGGAGAGGATCATGCTGACCGGCACGGTCAAATATGTCGATGCGAAGGGGCAGTATGGCTTCATCTCGCGCGACGACAAGCAACCCAAGGTTTTCCTGCACATCGAAGCCGTCGTCCGTGCGGGCTACGCTGAAATACGCAAGCATCAGCGTTGGTCGTTCGACATCGTTGAGGGGCGCGATGGCAGGCCCAAAGCGGACAATCTATCCCTCCTGCCCGACGACTGAGGCTCTCCATGCTTACCTTTCTGCGCGCCAATTTCCGTTGGCTCGCATGCGGATTCCTGCTCACGCTGTTCTCGTCCTTCGGTCAGACCTTCTTCATCGGCCTGTCGGGAAGTGAAATCCGCCGAACCTTCCACCTGTCGGGGGGAGCATTTGGTGGCCTCTACATGGTGGCGACACTCGGCAGCGCGTTGACGCTGCCGTGGCTGGGCCGCCTCCTCGATGTCATGCCGGCATGGCGCGTAGCGCTCTTCGTCCTTCCGGCGCTGGCGGTGTCTTGCCTGCTATTCCCGTTCATGCCGAACATGATCGGCCTGGCCATCGGGCTCTACCTGCTGCGCCTGTTCGGGCAGGGCATGATGACAGAAACGGCATACACGGTTGTGGGGCGCTGGTTCTCGGCCAATCGCGGTCGCGCCATCTCGCTGATCGTACCCGGTCACCAGACCGGCGAAGCCATCCTGCCGCTCGCATTCGTATTGGTCAGTGCCCGGATCGGTTGGCAGGGTGCCTGGGTACTCGCGGCAGCCGTCATCCTGCTCATCGCCTTTCCGCTGATCGTCTTCCTGCTACGGATCGAACGCGTGCCTCAAAGCGAGACTCTGCTGGCAGATGTGCCTGTAGTACGTGATTGGACGCAAGCCGAAGTGGTGCGCGATCCGACCTTCTGGATGTTGCTAACCGGCGTACTGGCACCGCCTTTCATCGGCACCACCATCTTCTTCCATCAGGGCTACCTGATCGACCTGCGCGGCTACGACAAACTCGCATTTGCGGCGGCTTTCCCCGTGATGGCGGTCACCACCATCGTCTTCGGCCTGATCTGCGGCGCGTTGATCGATCGGTTCAGCGCGGTGCGCATCCTGCCGTTCTTTCTCGCCCCGCTATTCGTCGCGATCCTAGTTGCCGCTTTGGTAACGCCCGTGTGGGGCATTTACCTGTTCATGCTGCTTTTCGGGGTCAGCTACGGCTTCACATCGACCCTGCTCGGCGCATTGTGGCCAGAGGTTTACGGCACGGCGCACTTGGGCGGAATCCGCGCGATCACCGTGTCGGGCATGGTGCTAGCGACCGCCGTTGGTCCCGGTCTCACCGGCGCCTTGATCGACGCTGGCATCGATCTGCCCACCCAGCTTCTCTGGATGGCAGCATGGTGCGTGATCGCATCGATCGTCCTCACCTTCGTCGCACGCCGGCTCGATACCCGCGTCCGGTCACCGGAAAACCTCGAAGCGCACTCGGCTTAATGCCGGAGCCGCGCGAACGAATAGACTATCAGCCCGATCAAGGCACGGTCGCGCGACCCCGCAGGCGTGTTTACGTCGATCGGGTCCAGTAATGCCCGCGCCTTCGTGGGATCGAGCACCGGTGTCTTGCCGCGCCGGACGCTGTGCGCCGGTCCGCGCGCCGATGTCGCCGGGTTCACCGGCACGACCTGGCCCGTGACCAGCCAGTCGAACAGGTGGCGTACGCCGGCGAGCTGCTGCTTGACGCTAGGCGCATTGACCTCGCGCCCGAGCGCCTCGATCTTGGCCGCAACATGAAGGGCTGTACGGCGCCGAGCGAGGCGACGCTACGCTCCGCTCCCCAGGCCAGGAAGGCGCCCGCCGCGCGTGCATAACGCAATAGCCGAACTCGTCCTGTTCGATCCGGCGTAAGGCAACGTCGATAGCTGCACGCTCGCTTGCGCGGCGACGTTGCTGGGTAAGCGCCATGGCCTGCACCTGCATGGCGTCGATCCGCGACAGTCGGCCTACGCTGTCCTGTTGAGCGTGACCGGCGCACGGTCTCCTTTCGACATCTCCTCCTGGGCGAGAAGCATCTGCCTCAACAGCAGCAGCAGCTTCTCGCGAAAAAGGTCGAGGTCGAGCGCCACGTCAACGCACCAGCAGCACCGGCACATGAACCGTGCGAATGAGCGTCGTCGTGGTGCTGCCGACAATCAGGGTACGCAGGGGCGAATGCCCATAAGCTCCCATGACCAGCAGCGCGTCCGGGGCCTTGCCCACCACCTCGGCAATGGCATCCTCGGGCTTGCCTTGCACGACCGTCAATTCGACAGACCGGCCACCGGCCAGGGCAGCGCCCGCGTTATCCAGCAGCTTGCGATGCTTTTCGTCATCAGGACCGACTGTGACGACATGGACCGGCAGCCCATCGAACAGGGGTGAGTTGGCAACCCGCTCCAGCGCACGATCGGCGGCCTTGCTGCCATCATAGGCAAGGATGACCGATTGCGGTTCCGCGACTGCCCTGGACGCGATCAGCACGGGCTTGGCGCTGGCGCGCACGACCCGTTCGATTTTCGACCCGATATGATCGGATGCGAACTCATGGCTGGCTCCGCGTTTGCCAATGACAATGACGCGGGCATCGCTTTCGCGCTCCAGGATCGTTTCCACGATGCCGCCATGGCGGTGCAGGGGGGCAATCGCTTTCGCACCGTCAGCCTGGAGGCGCTCAGCCATCGTCGCAAGCAAGATGCGGCCACGCTCGACCTGAAGCCTGGCATCGGCCTCTTCCAGTTTCGTCAGTTCTTCGAGAAGGTCAGTCCTGGCTCCCAGGCCGATAGCACCGCTCAAATCATGCCGCTCTGCCACGGCATCCTTGCGCTGCACGACATGGAGCAGCTCGACGGGTAAATCGAGGCGTTTGGACGCCCAGGCGGCGAGATCGCAAACGCTGGCCGCGTAGGCCGAGGCGTCGATACATGCGAGTATCTTGGTCATGGCTTCTCTCCTCAATGCGCGCCGAGTTGCGCTTCCGCACCCGGCTTGTCGTGAATGGCATAGCGTTCGACCATCGAGGCGCTGGCGTCATTAAGACCGATTACCTCAACCGCCGTGCCTTCACGGCGGAATTTGAGAATGGCCTTGTCGAGCGTGCCGATCGCCGAAATGTCCCAGAAATGGGCGTTGCTCACGTCGATCACGACACGATCGAGAACCTCCTTGTAGTCGAAGGCGGACGTGAAACTGTCCGACGAGGCGAAGAACACCTGGCCCGCAACACGATAGGTGCGCGCATTGCCATCGGCCGAAAGCTCGGACGCAACGGTGAAGAGGCGTTTGACCTTGCTGGCGAAGAACAGGCCCGACAGGATAACGCCCGCCAGCACACCTTGCGCCAGGTCATGCGTCCATACGACGATGACGACGGTGGCGACCATGACAATCGAGGACTGCCATGGATTGGTGCGGAGATCCTTGATCGAGCGCCAACTGAATGTGCCGATCGACACCATAATCATCACGGCGACCAGTGAAGGCATCGGAATCTGCGCCACCAGTGGGCCAAGCACCACGATCAGGAATAGCAGGAACACGCCCGATACGAAGGTGGACAGCCGGGTTGAACCACCCGACTTCACGTTGATGACTGATTGGCCGATCATAGCGCAGCCGCCCATGCCGCCGAGGAATCCGGTTGCGAAATTAGCGATGCCCTGGCCCTTCATTTCGCGGCGCTTGTCCGATCCGGTGTCGGTCAGGTCATCCACGATCTGCGCCGTCATCATCGACTCCAGCAGACCAACGGCGGCCATCGTGAGCGAGAAGGGCAGAATGATTTGCAGTGTCTCCAGCGTGAAAGGGACGTTGGGGATGAGGAAAGCAGGCAGCGACGATGGCAGTTTGCCCATGTCCCCGACCGTGTTGACGTTCAGCCCGCCATAAATCGAGAGGACCGTCAGGATTACGATCGCGACCAGCGGCGAAGGCACTGCCTTGGTGATGCGTGGGAACAGGTAGATGATGGCAAGGCCGCCAGCGACCATCGCATATGTCACCCAGGTCACGCCCGTCAGTTGTGGGAGCTGGGCGATGAAAATCAGGATCGCCAGCGCATTGACGAAGCCGGTAATCACCGACCGCGACACATACTGCATCAGCATGTCGAGCCGGAGGAATCCGGCAATGACCTGTATCACGCCCATGAGGATCGTGGCGGCGAACAGATATTCGACGCCATGGTCGCGGATCAGTGGAAGCACCAGCACCGCGATGGCGGCTGTGGCAGCGGAAATCATGCCGGGGCGACCGCCGACAAGGGCGGTGATGACGGCAATGGAGAAGGAGGCATAAAGGCCGACGCGCGGATCGACGCCCGCGATGATCGAGAAGCCGATGGCTTCGGGGATCAGCGCCAATGCAACGACGATACCCGCAAGTATGTCCGCACGCGGATTTGCGAGCCATTCGCGTTTCAGCGAGGCAAAAGATGTCATTCGGGAACCTACAGTTTGGCTAGCGGGGCATCGCGCCTATGCGCGGAAACGCTCAGAACTCGGAAAAGCGAAGCCCAAATTTCGCTAGTGGTTATCCCGGGGATAGGCGCCGGGCCGAGCCACCCGACAGCGCCGGGTCCAATGGAGAGCTTGCCCTTACTCGAAAATTTGATCCGATTGCAAGGGCAAGTAGTTCTCGTACTTGATGTGCATCATTGCTTGCTCAGCATTCTACTCTCGCAATCTCGATGAAAGGGTGCTTTTAAGCTATACCTTTTGAGGACCGTCTCCAGTCCGGTCTCATTATTGGCGTTTGACAATGTAAAAAAGACCGCGCTAAAACGGACTGCTTAAAAGAGACTGCCCATGTTCGTCCGTGCTTATCTTCGTGCCTCAACCTCGCAACAGGATGCTTCTCGGGCGAGAGGTGCCCTTGATGCGTTCGCGGCCGAGCGAGGCTTGCGCATCGCTGCCCGCTACATGGAAAACGAAAGTGGGGCGAAGCTCGATCGGCCCGAGCTGTTTCGTCTCTTGGCAGATTGCGAACCTGGCGACGTTCTTCTGGTGGAGCAGGTTGATCGGCTTTCCCGTCTCACCGCTCCGGACTGGATGAAGCTGCGATCGGAGATCGACGCGAAGCAGGTTCGGATCGTGGCATTGGACCTGCCTACGTCATGGAGTCTCGCTGCCGCTGATGACGATTTCACCGCGCGCATGTTCGCCGCCGTTAACAACATGATGCTTGATGTGCTCGCTGCGGTCGCCCGAAAGGATTATGATGATCGGCGCCGCCGCCAGTCCGAAGGGACGGCGCGTGCAAAAGCCGCTGGCTTGTACAAAGGGAGGCCCGAGAACAAGGCCCGCAATCTCGCTATCGCGTCTATGCTTGGCGACGGGCGTACCTGGCGCGAGGTCATTGATGCCACCGGATGCAGTCGGACGCTGTTAGCCAAGATTGCACGGGAAGTACGACAGCGGCAGGTCGAACGACAGGAGGCCCCCTGCCCTACTCCGTGAAACGGTGGTTTTATTTACAGACAACCAAACCACGATTCAGCAGACCTCAAGCCCCGGTTTCCCTCAGTTGTGCAGTGCAGCATTTGCCGTGAACCGGGGAATGACAACCAATTAGAAAAAAGGTCGATTAAGTTGACAGCTATGCGCGCCTCATTATTGTACCCTTGGTACAAATGGAGAACGGCGTATGAAACTTGGATATGCCCGTGTCAGCACCGGCGAGCAGAACCTAGCCTTGCAAATCGACGCCCTTCGCGCCGCTGGTGCCGAGCGGATTTTCGAGGACAAGGGAGTAAGTGGCTCGACGGTGTTCAAGCCAGCCTACGGCGATATGTTGCGTCATGCGCGAGCTGGTGACGAAATCATGGTTTGGCGGCTCGATCGTCTAGGCCGCTCTCTCCCTGGCCTGATTATCGAACTAGAAATGCTGGGAAGCCTTGGTGTCGGGTTCCGATCACTCACGGAGCAGATCGAAACGGTGACACCGGCAGGCCGGTTGTTTTTCCATATGGTTGGGGCATTTGCCCAATTTGAGCGTGATGTAATCCGCGAGCGCACCAACGCGGGGATTCAAGCGGCGCGCCGTGCCGGTACGAAGCTGGGGCGGCCCGTGTCGATCGCTGAGGATCAATGGAAACAGGCCAAGGCGCTGCTAGCCGAACCTCACAAAATGAGCGTGGTGGCAGTCGCGGGCCTGTTGAATGTCACCCGCCAGGCCATCTATAAACGGCTCAGCGCTGAGAAACTGGCCGAACCAGTCGAGGCTTGATCCATGGAATACCCCCCTGCCCTTCCCTTCGATTAGCGCACTCCCCTTAAGCGTCGCCTTTCCTTGGGCAGCTACCTAGGCCGGTGATGATTGTGCGAGCGAGCATATCCCCTCGTGCTCGTCACTGCTGATTGACGCACCTGGGCGGCTCCCCCTGCCTCATGCGGGATCGGACCTTCGGCCCCAAGCAGAAAACCACCGCTACGCGCCTACGGTTTCCGCAAGCGGACCCTCCGTTTTTCAGCTTGCCCGCGTCAGGGGGGCCGCCCCTCCAAAGTGCGTCAGCAAAGACAGCACGAAGGAACGGACATGCAGAACATCGCTGAATTTCGCATCATCGGTCGCATCGGTAGCACGGAGATCAAGGAAAAGGTGGCAACGCTCGACGTTGCAGCAAACTACGGCCGCAAGGTCGGCAACGATTGGGAGGACGATACCCATTGGAACCGAGTCACCTGCTTCGGCAAGAATATCGAGCGCGCAGCCAAGATGGCCAAGGGCGACTTGGTGCATATCACTGGTCGCATCCGCCAATCCCGCTACGATCGTGAGGGTCAGACCGTTTACGGCGTTGACCTGATTGTTGATCGCTTGGCCGTGATCGCGAAGAATGGCCGCCCCGCCGATGACGATCGCGACGGCGGCGAGGATTGAAGCGTGCGGGCGGCGAAGTGCGCCGCCCATCACATTACATGCAAATCAAATTACAATCATATACATGTAATGCCATGTGCAGGCATGTAAATGGCATCACAAAGTATTCATTGTCATTAAATGGCTTTCCAAGGCTTTCAAGTGCCAGTATGGTATGAGAATGCCTTTGCTGTCTCGTGCAGGTTCAGGGCATTCTATGAATGTAAAGGAAAGCAAATGGCAGTCATCGCCTTGGCATCCCCGAAAGGAGGTTGCGGCAAATCCACAACGGCAATCGCGTTGGCCGGTGCATATGCCGAGCAGGGTTATACCGTCAGGATCATAGATGCCGACCCCCGCCAGCGTGTCATGCGCTGGGGCGAGGCGGGTCAAACTGGTCCACAGATCGCGGTTGTCAGCGCAAAGGCAGAAACGATTGTCGCAACGATCCGTGCAGCCGAGAGCGAGGCGCAAATCGTCATCATCGACGTGGAGGGAAGCGCGAACATGGTTGTTCCGTTTGCCATCGCCCACGCCAATTTCGTCATCATCCCGGCTAACCCATCAGCGGCGGACGTAGAGGACGCTATCGCGACCGTGCGCGTCGTTCTGGACACCCCAAGCAAACACGGGCGCAGTGTTCCTTACGGGTTGCTATGGACGCGGGTTTCAACAGGGTTCCAATCTCGTGAGTTTGCCGCACTGGCTGGGCAACTCGCTGAGGCAGGCGTGCCGGTCATAGGCCAGTTTGTCGAACGCACCGCCTACAAGGCTCTGTTTTCATACTGCACCACATTGGACCAGCTCCCGCGCGACGAAGTGCCGGGCACCGACAAAGCGCGGGCCGAGGGGGCCGCGCTTGCGAACGCAGTGGCCGACGCGATTTTGGCCGATCAGGAGAAAGCCGCATGACCGAGCCGCAAAAGCCTCAGAGGCGCAATCTGAGCCTGCCTCTGGCATCGGTGCGTAGTGCCGCCACGGAGACGCCTACGGCCGACGACAGCGCCAGGGAGACGGCGCTGCGTCACGGGTTCGACAAGGTGCCGATCGCGGCGAGCGAGGTAGATCGCCTGAGAGCCAATCAGAACAGCGAACCGCCGCGCCGGAAACGCGGGGCAGGGCGCTCGATGCCCTTCTCGGTGAAGCTCTCGCCCGCCACGATGGAATACATATACGAGGTGGCAAACTCGCGCGATATTCCCTTGGCACAGGTGATCGAGGAGCTTGTGGAGGCTCACCGAGCGGTCGCAAAGTGATGCGCCGTCGATGACGATCAACGAGAACGGGGAGGGCAGGGCCAACCCCTAAAATGGCGGGCGAGGCCGTTGGCTGGAACCAGCGACCCCGCCCTAATCACAACCGCAAAATTGGAGCTTTGCGAATCATGACTGACACCACCCTACCGAATCCGCATCCTGCGAGCGATGCAGCTTGGACCGTTGTGCTTGGAGATTATCGAGCCGCAGTTACGAGCTTTCATGCCGAGGTGAAACGCGCCGCCGCTGCCGGTGACGACATTGACCAGGCCACCACCGATGCTCACGCATTTGCAGCCGTGGCGCTTATCGGGACGCCGACAACGCATGTCGTCCAGATCGGCCAGAAAATCAGAGCAGCCGACAATCTGGTAAATCTCGGGCAGCTCTATCCCAACCTCGCAGAGATCCTTTTGAGGGACGTGCTTGGCTTGATCGGGATCACGAGCGGGGATGATCGACTATTGCCGTATCCCCTTCACTGAGACGAGGGCGGCCAGCGCGATGTGCTGGCCGCTACCCTGCTCCGGTGAACCTATAGCAAGGCGACTGTGACGCAGAGCCGTTGCAGAAACCAACCAGAAGGATCATGACCGGGGCGCGTGCCAGTGTCATTCGGCTCGCTGATCCTTCCCCGCCATCGCAGCGCCCGTCTGTGGTGAGGGCGCAGGCTGACGGAGAAGAACATGACCGCATCGACCATCATTGCCGACATTCCTACCGGCCTCATCGTCGTTACCGGCCTTATGATGCTGATCCTGGCTGTTCGCTTCCGTGGCGTTATGTCGATCGCTTTCGCAATCCTCTGCCTGTTCGGAACTTGGAACGCGGGAGAGGCACAGCCCGTCCTAGCGGCTATCATGGGCATTGTGCTTTATGGCGGCCTAGCCATCATCGGAAGCATCTTTGGAGGTCGCGGCGAGCTGGACCACGAAGCCCGATCCGGGGGCTATGACTATGCCGCCGAGCAAGCGCGCCTCGCCAGCGAGTATCATCGCCGCGACCGGGAAAGCCGCTTTTAGTCTCCGGACAATCCGACCAACGCCGCAGCCACGTTCGCGGCACCATGCTTCGCAATGGCGCCGGCAATGGCGCGTGCGTCCGAGCGATCCAGTTCAGGAATTTTGACACGTTCTAGAGCCGCCAGAAGCACAGGGCGGCCCGCATCGCGCAATGCGTCCTCAGCCTCCTTTTCGCGCTGAACAATGGCCGCCAGCGCAGCCTCAAGTTTGACTCGCTCTTGCTTGATGCTTTCAAGGGCGGGGGACTTTGCCATGAGATAGGTTCCTTCGTTGTGGTCGAACTATCGGTCGGTTTGAGCTGGGATTGTGTCGAGGGGATCAGCCATCGTCACCTGGCTATCAGGCTATCACTGCAACACATGCGAGGCCTAGTTTGAATCCAGTCCGCTTTCTCTATCCGACATTTCAGGATTGTTCTATTCTTGTCGCGAAGAATGTCCAGACCGTGTGCGATGCGTCGAATCTTGAAATCCTAATTCCAGAAACGCGCGGCAAAGCCGCTCCTTTTCTCTCTGCGACGATCCAGCCACGCGCTCAAATCGCCTACGGTCGAATAGCGGTTGCCAGAAAGTGCATCCCCCCCGTCCACGTTTTTGGGTTTTGCTTGAGGGAGAGAATTGCGAGTGGTAGGGAAGAGATAGAGATTGAAGTTCGCAGGATAGCACCATCGACAGCATTGTAACACAATGCAATCTATGGTGTCCGCTGCACGGGGCTTAAGAATGGCGCATCTGACGTTGCGAGTTGAGGACGACATTGCCGAAGCCATCGACATGCTGGCGAGGGCGGCAGGCATGACCCGCAGCAAGTGGATCAACCGTGCTATCCGCGATGCCTTGCCTGCGCGGCCCGACGAGGTTCGAGACGTGCCAACAGTTGCAGGCGCCTCTAAAATGCTATCGCTGCGTTTGCCCGCTGACGAGCTGACGGCCATTGATTTGGTCGCAGCCAAGGCGGGCCTGACCCGTTCGCAATGGGTCAAACGTACATTGCGTTGGCAACTCTGGACGAAGGCCGGCGAGCTGCGCCTCGCGCCTAGCAGCTATCGTTCGATCATGAAGATCGTCGGCCAAGTACGGGCCATTGGCTATTCGCTTAATCAGGCCGTGAAGGCGATGAACGCTGCCAACCGTCCAGAAAGTCCGCTCTTGATCGAGCAGGTTGCACCCCATGTCATCGCCATGGAGGGGCGGCTTTCAGCGACCATCAAAGAGGCGAATGCCACTCTCACTGCTATCGTGTCAGGGGAGGTTGATTACTGGACGGGGCGGGGCACCGCGTCCCCTATCGCGGATGAGGTTCAGCCGTGAACGGCTTTGAGTTTTCCGATCAGACCCTTGAGGAGTTGGAGCGGGTGCAGGGCGCGCGGGGGGGTGGGCGTGGCAAGGTTGACCATCGGGGAAACCGTGCTCTGTCCCGCGACTTAGGCAGTCTCATGCGCGCGCCGGGGCAACTCGCTTCTACCGCCGCCCGTGCCGCTTCGCGCAGCCGTGGAGATCGAAGCGCAAGGGCCATTGAACAGCTTAGTCGAACAGCCAAGCGCGCGCCTCAGGTCGTCGTGAAGATTACTAGCCGCATCCATGGCGCGGCCAGCACCGTTGGCGCGTTTACCTACGCCGGTCGCATCGGCATGTCCGATCAGGAGCCTATCGGGATCGAAACTAGCGAGGGCAAGGAGCTGATGAGCGCGCAGGATATGATGGTCCTGGCGCGTGAATGGCAACAGTGGGAAACGGCGGACGAAGCGCGCCGCAATGGTGCGACAGCTATCGCCATGGTGTTCTCTATGCCTCCCGGCACTGACCCCGAAAAGGTCCGTGAGGCGGTGCGCGATTTTGCGGAAACTGACCTTTCAAATCGTCGCTGGGTGATGGCCCTCCATACGGACGAGGCGCATCCGCATGTCCACCTTATCATAGCGGGCCGTGATAATGACGGACGCCGGTTCAACCCTAACCGCGAGTTCCTGCAACAGTGCCGTGAACGCTTTGCGGAGAACCTTCGGGATCGTGGCGTTGAAGCCGACGCGACCAAGAGGATGGCTCGCGGCTACCCTCCCAAACAAGACCCCACGCCCGTTCTAATGATGCGTGAACGTGGCGCGGAGCCAGTCGCGGATAAGGGGAGATTGGCCGTTATCGGTGGGCAGGCTCCCGATGCCGCGCAGCGCCTTGGCGAGCGCGAGAGGGAGCGGAGCAAGACCGTCGCAAACCATGTTTCGGTACGCGAAATCTATGCGCGTGCGGCGGCAGAATTGGAGGCTCATGGCGGTTCTGCCGAGGCAGATCGAGCAAGGGCGCTTCGCGCATTTGTGGAGGCTATGCCCGCGCCCGCCAACGCGCGCGCGGAGATCATCGAGCGCCTGCGTACCGGCAATGCGCTGCCTAAGGACTTCGCGCCCGATCGCGAGCTTGAGCGGCTTAAGGCTCGCGTCCAGCAGCGTGACGCTGAACAGCGAACCGCCGCCCTGGACAGGATTGAGCGGGCAACCGGGAGGATCAAATCTGTTTCAGCCGAGCTGAAAGGGAGCGACAACAAAGCCGGGGCAGGGGAGGGGGAGCCGACCGTATTCGACCGTATTCGTGCCAAGTCGGCCGAGCTGAAGAACGACAGCGTACCTCCCAACGCCGCACCCGATCGTGCGCTTGCTAGCGCCCGTGAGCGGCTACAGGCTATGCAGCGCAAGATGGATAAAACCATCAAGGATCGCGCGCAGGATAAGGATCGAGATCGCAGCCAGGACCGCACTCGCGATCCCGATAGGGAAGGGCCGGGCCGGTGAATGACGACGAACTATTGGGCGCTTTGCTTGAGCAGATCGGGACGCTGGCCGAAGGTGTGCAGGCGGTCATGGAGAACCAACAGGCGCTATCCGCGAAGCTGGATGAGCATGCGTCGAGCTTGGCCGCTATCGGCGTTGCAGTGGGATTGACCTACCTTGCAACGGGGACTGAGGCGCCGCTTCCCGTCGATGTTCTTGAGGATCGCGCCTTCGCGCGTTTCCTCGACAACTACCCGCTTGATGGTCCCCCGATCATGGGCAAGGCGGCAATGGATGAGCACCTGGCGCGATTGGATCAGATCGACCCGACCCGCCTTGCAGCAGGCTTCCGCGACCTTGAGAGGCAGACGCATCTGTCTTTGATTGAGCGCGTCCGCAACAGGCAGATCGAGCGTATAGCGCGCGAGAAGTATGGCGATCTTGAGGCCATAGAAAAGGGGCGTGCCGTCGCCGGCACGCCCCTTCGTGAGACAGATCGCGGAGATCAAGGTTAAGGTTCTTCGATCATGCCCTGGCGTAAATAGATGAGCCGTGGTTTGGCGCTTATGCCGGGGTCGTTACACCAACCCTCCACATGCTCGCATCCCAATGCAGTGTGCAATTGATCCATCATCTTTCGAAAATTGGGATCGGTGTCACGCACCATAACCACCCTTTCACTGTCGATGCCGACACACGCGACCACTACGGGTTTGAAGCCGAATGAAACCCGGCCAACCGTCACTTCATCAATCGCCGCCCATGGCTCGCACCATTGCTCATTGCCGTTGCTCAGCACGATCCCTTTCGTCTCCGCGCTGATGATACGGAGCGGTCCTGAATCGGCATGGTCAGTCGGTCGCATGACTATCGTTCGAGATCTTTTGAGGTCTTATCAGCAGCCGTGCGGTGCTGGTCGCGCGTTTCGTCCCGGCGCTGTTCGACCTCTCGAACACGAGGTGTTCGTATTTCGCCACCGCGCTCCATCGTTTGGGCAACAGCTTCCCGTGCCGCAACCTTCATCCTGGCCGCCTCAGGCGTGGCCTGGCCGTACTTCTTATCAATGGCCGCATCCATTGCGGCTACTTGTTTGGCGGCAGGATTCAGGCGCTTGTCGTCCAATCGCTCCGCTTGCGACATTTGCCTGAAATCGGATGCAACACGCCGATCGCGATCCTCGCGCGCGGCATCGCGTGACCCATCCAACCTATCAGCAGGCTTGCCGGATGATGCAGCCCTTTCGGTTCTATCGTCGGCCATTATCCCTTAGCTCCTTTCAGAAATGATAGTGCGTCGTTGTCGCCCTCTTCCTCGGCAGGATCGGCGGACCCGACCTGATCGAAGTTCATGCCCGTGAAGTCGCCACGTAATCCGAGCGCCGCGAAGAACGCGGCGGCTTTGTGGGGATCGCCATCATCGGGAAGTTCATCAATGGGGAAGCCGACCAAGCGCCCGTAATCGACGCCCTGTAATGCTTCCTCGTCCGTCATTTCGGGGGATTCTGCCCGTTCGATCAGGGCGAGCGAACGGCGCGCTATGGAAGGATCGAGAGGCCGCGGCCGAACCGGTGGCGGCGGGACTTTCGACGCTTGCAGCATCCACTTGTCTTTGTAGTAACGGATTTTCCCGCCCTTGAGCGGAGGGATGCCGGCGCGAAGCACAATCACCTCTTCCTGAGACAGTAGCAGCAGCTCTTGCGGCAGCATCAGGGGCCGGCGCTGGTCGGAGGTCGATACAGACCCCTCAAACGCATCCCACACCCGCTTGGAGCGGGATTTTGCCTCGTAGGTGTAATTGCCGAGGCGTTCGGATACCTCCTTCGCCACATCGACGTGCTTTGGCGTAAAGACCAACTCGACACCGCAGTTTTGGACGATTTCGCTGGTCACGTCAGGCCCGTACACGTCGCGGAGCTGGCCGCGTGCCTGAATGACCGGCACAAGGCGAATGCCGTAGCCGGCGACGTAGGAGAAGCCCGAGGCGATCACACTGGCGCGACCAAGCCGGGCAAACTCGTCCAAAAGGAGCAGCAGCTTGAGGGGGTGCCTGCCCTTCTCCGGATCGGGCAGCTCGCGCACGTTCAGGTCAATGAGTTGCTGGAACAGCAGATTATACACGTCTGCCATGCGTTCCATGTTGTCCGGTGACACGCCGAGATAGAGCGAAATCGGCTTCGTCCGGAAATCTCTCAGGTCAAAATCGGATTCCGACGTGGCGGCGTCCACATATGGGTTGATCCAAAGATTGATCTTGGCCGAAACGGATTGCCGAATGCCGGTGAAGGTATTGGCCGAGCTGGAAATCCAGTCGTTCAGGGCCGAAATGCAGGCTTCTGACAGGGGATCGCCTGCGGCCTGTCGTTCCTTGATGATCTTGGGAAACCGCTCCTTCGCATCGCCCGCGCTGAAATTGCGGTATATCTCCCCCATCGTGAAAGGGAGATCCGGTGTTGCTGCGATATACGCCGACACACCGAGAAATGCGGTGCGCGCGCTGTCCATCCAGAAGCTTTCGCCGTTGGCGGGCGGCGGCCAAAGCATCGCTGCGATCTTTTGCAGCTCGTCAATGACCTCTACCGGATCGCTGCGCTTGATATGCGCGAAAGGATTATAGCGCGCGGTGCGGCCTTGTGGATCGAGCGGATCAAAAAGGAGAACCTGGTGGCCGAGGCTTTTGCGCCAACCAGCAGATTTCTCCCAATTCTCCTGCTTCACATCGAGGACGACAACAGAGTCCGCCCAGGTCAGCAGATTGGGAATAACGACGCCTACGCCTTTACCGGCGCGCGTCGGAGCCTCAAGCAAGACATGCTCAGTGCCGCTAAACTGGATGAAATCGCCACCCCGCCCGAATAGGGACTGGAAGAAGGTTTTCGGGCTGCGCCCGAGCAGCAACCCTTCGTTCGGGTCCATCAAGCCCGCCTCGCGAGCTTCATTCCTGTTGGCCCAGCGCGCGGCGCCGTGAAGGGATTGCTTATGGTTGAGGAACACCATGAAGGCGACCAGCGCGCCAGCGGCGGCTACACCGCCCATCCCCTTGGCGAGCCAACCCATGACGGCGGGATTATGGCGGTAGAACCAGAAATATTCGGGCATTTTGAAAATGTTCAGATCGGTCCTGAACTGCCCCAAGCCTATGATCGCTACCAAGCCGCCCAAGGTCAGAACCGTGATGGTGCCGATTAGTACGTAACCGATCAGTTTCCGTCGCTCCATGAGCCACCCTCCTACATGCCGGTCAAATCCGGCTCGAAAAAGATTTCAGTGACGCGAAAGCGGCCATCGACCTTCTTGCACTGGACAACCACGTCAACGAGCAGGTGCAGCAGATCGAGAATGTCTTTGCGTTCGAGGTCGCGACCGCCTTCCGATTCCTTCACCAGCAGCGACAATTGCTCGAAGGCCAGCGCGGCGGAATCCGCATGAACGGTCGTGATCGAACCGGGATGGCCGCTGTTTACGTTTCGCAGATAGAAGAACGCGGTCCCGTCACGCAGCTCTTGCAGCAAGATGCGGTCGGGCCGCATTCGCAGGCTCGCTTCTAGCAGATGCTTCGCGCCAACCTGGGCTTGGCCCTGCCCATCCTTGGAATAGATCATGTGCACCGCATTGCGGTGCGGCACGATCAATTCGCGCGTATCCTCGATCGTCAGCAATCGCTCTTCGGACGGGATAAGCTGGATCAGCGCCTTGGAAAGCGTAGTCTTACCGGACCCGGTTGCGCCGGAAATCAGGATATTCTTGCGGGTTTTGACGGCAAGTTCGAGGAAGCCTGCCCATTCCTGCTTTTCCTTGAGCGCCACCAATTCAGCATCCGCCGCCGTGGACCTGCCCCGAGCAATTTTTGTATGCTCAAACAGGCCACCGGCATGAAGCTCGCCCAATCCGAACGTCCTGACCGAGGGCTTGCGGATCGTGATTGAATAATTGCCGAGGTCGCAGGCAGGGGGAGCGACAATCTGAACACGCTCGCCTGTCGGCAAACTGGTGGAGCATATGGGCGTTTGCGGCCCTACCTTTTGCTTTGTATAGTTCGCCATCGAGTTCGACAGCGTTTCGAGCCATTGGACGGACAGTCGTTCTTCCGTCACCCACTCCCAGCCCTTGCGCCCCTCAATGCCGACCTCACCGGGCTTGTTGATGACGAGTTCCGTAACCGCGTCGGCATCGAGCAACGCGCGCAGCGGCTCAAGGTGATGAGTGAGAATGGCTTGATCGAACATCATCGGCGCAACCTCAAAGAGTAGACGCTGCTGAAATCCACGTCGCGCGCGACCATGATTGTCATTTCCTTGCCTTGAGGAGCGCGAAGGCGTGGACGGATGCGTTGCGAGTCCTGCGCTGCGATGCCCGCCGCAGCATTTGGCGCAGCGATCGTCTGTTCGACGCCCGACACGCTATTGCCGAGAGCATTGCCGGCGTCTCCGACGATCGACAGCAGCAGCGCGCCGCCGAAGCGCTTCCAGAAGAAGGTTTCCACCTGGCCGCCCATACCGGCGCGGCCGAGCTGATCGGCCGCAGGCGAACCCAGCGTGACCGACACACCCGCAGGCGTGATTGCCCGGTTCCACAGGACAAAGATGCGGTTTTGCCCGGTCGAGAACCCGCCCTGATACTCACCCAGGACGCGCGTTCCCTTCTCCATCAGGATCACACTGCCGTTAGCCGACCAAATATCTTGCGGGATCAGGCAGCTCGTCAAACCCGGCTGCGTGGAATCCATCGCAGTTTGGAGGACGCACGGAATCTGCATTCCTGCGGTGATGAGGAAATTGCGGTTGCCAAGCTGACCGGCAGACACTTTGGCTATGTCCATCCCGTTCAGTTTCTGAGCCAGTTCGTTCGGGGCTTTGGCTCCGGCCTCGTCATCGCCAGATCCTCCAACGCGCAAATTACTGAAAGGCCCTGCATTGGGGTTGCTGCCGATGCCCGGAACGCCAGCGGCGGGCGAAACCGCCATGATCGGCGCACGGCGCATCGCGTCCTGGCGCGCCCGCTCGCGCTCGATCGCGGCGAGACGCGCCTGTTCGGCCTTCTCCAAACGCTCTGCTACCGGATCGCGGGGACCACCCTGCACCGCAGGGACCGCCGCACCGGACAAATCTTGGCCGGGAGCCATGATCGGATTGCCGAATGGATCAGTCCCCACCTGTGCGAGCTTGTTGGGATCGGTCTGACCCACAACAACCGAGGCGGCCTGGCGCGCCGATTTCTCGGCCGACACGTCATCCCCGAGCTGGAACGTGCTATCATCCCGCTTTGGCTGGCCCTTGTCGCTTTGCGAGGCCATTGAGAAAACAATGAACCCGACGAATGCCGCGCCGCACGCCACGGCTACGCCTGTGCCCTTGCCCATAGACTGCAATCGTCCGCGAGGGTTGAACGCCTTGCGATCGACCTCCGGGGTTGTGCTGTTCGCTTCATTGAGCGCTTCCGCATTCACGTCCGTCTCATCGTAAGTCGGACGCTGGTGAGGCGTGCCATGATCGGCGCTGTTTTCAATCTCACTCATCGGGGGCTGCTCCCGTCCAATTTGCGTTGCACTTCGGGCGATGCCGTTCCCGATGAATTGTCCGGCCCATATCGGTCATAGGCATTGTTCCAGATGCACGCGATCGACAGGCCACGACGCAGGCGGAATTGCTTTGCGACCTGATGAATCACGACAAATTCGCCGCGAACGTCATAGGGTACGACAGCTTCCGATCCGTCAGGGCTGACCGTGAAGATCGCGGGAAGCTGTTGGTTGCGCGGGAACCGCAAGATCGTGAATTGCCCGTTGTCGGTCACTTCCGACGGGGCGAGATCCGATGAACCCGCAATCGAATAGTCAAGGTTGCGCTTGCCTTGGACCGCAGCCGCATCCAGCGCGACCCTGACCCCGCCAGCTTCGACCATGAGCATTTGCATCTGCAACCGCTGCATATCGGCATTCTGGCGAGCCGCCGCTTCCTGTTCAGGATAGCGGAAACGCACGACGAATTGGGCATCGGTGCCGGTTGCTATGTCCCCGCTGCGCGCAGACAGAGCAAAGGTATAGGTACGAACCACCCCAGCTTTGCGCGTTACGACGATCAGATTTGTCGGCGGCGCTTTCTCGCGAGGCTTGATGAAAAGGATATTATCAGCCGGGGCAACTTCCCAACTTACGGTATCGCCTAGCGCGACACTCGAAATCGTCTCCCCGTCCCCGAAAACAATCTGCGAAGCAGCACGAAAAACGCCTTTGATCCGCACGACTTCATCAATGTTGTAATTGATATATCGGATGCGGGTATCTTGCTGGCCCGAGCGAGGAATTTCCTCAGCAAAGGCGGGGTTGGTGACGATCGCGGCGACCAGCGCCCCGCTCATGAGAACATTGCGAAGCGCGTTCATCGGCCAATCTCCGGATCGGCGCGGTAGCTGACCACTTGGAAGCCCAGCGGGTTGTCGAGCCTGCCAGCTTCGGTTGTCGGCTTATCCACGTACTTGAAGTTGATCGTGGCAATCCATTGCACCTGTTCGTCAGGGACGTTCCCCGGCTTCGCTACGGATTTGACGAAACGGACCTGCGCCACGCGGTTGTTGATGAAAGTGATGTTGCGGACGGCGGCAGCGACCAGTTCGCCGCCCTGGTACACGTTGACCGGGGCGTTGGGATTGGTCGCGCGGCGTGTGCCTGCAAACTTCTCCTGCTCTTGCGGCACCGACAGCGCGAGCACCTTACGCTCTGTGTCGCGCGAAGATGAGGGGTTCCAAGACTCCCGGTTGCGAACGTAATCGGACAGGAAGTATTTGTTGACCGCTTCATCGGCGGTGATGTTCCGCGTATTGGTGAGCCGCGTCACCACGTCGATGGCGCCGGTCTGGCGATCGACGCGGATCACATAGGGTTCCACCGATCGCAGCGGGGCCGCAACGTGCCATGCCAACATGGAGAGGCCGAAGATGACACCGCCAGCGCCCACCATATAAGCAATACGCTTTTGCTTGTTCGCCTCGCGAACGCGATCAAAATCCCAATCCTTCGCATCCGCGAAATACTGGTCCAGATCGCTCTTTTTCTTGACGCCCAGGGCCATCGTCAGCAGCTCCTATATGCGAGTTGAGGGGTTGCCGGCGCTTGCATCATGGAGAGCGGTTGGCCCGGCGCGGGCTGGTCAGGTGCGGGCGGTGGCGCGGGCACCACTGCCCCGTCAGAGCCATCGGCTTTCCCAGCATCGCCCTCTTTGGGGAACACCATCACATCGCCTTGAGGCGCTGTGCTGACCACCGGGGCGGAGAGGACCGATCCATAGGGATTTGCGGGGCGCGCGTCCGAACGACTGCACGTTGAAGGGGGATTGCGACTTTCCGAGGTCGTCGCACAGGCAACAACACCGCAGCTTGCGACCCCGACACAGAGAATCCTTCCCCAGCGGCGCGCAATCAGCGCACCGTGATTATTCAACCACATTGCCATTACTCCTACCTGTTGCCGGGGCGGGACGATGCACCGGGCATCGAAGTGCGACCCGAAGATGCTTGAGCCTGTTGAACGAATGCGGCCCTGTTGGCGGTCTGCCTGTTGAGCGACCAGCGGGCCGTGTTGCCGACCGCGTTCGCCGCGCCCTTCGGCGCGCGAAGGGTCGAGTTCATGATTTTGCGTTGGAGCATCGACGGGTAGATCGCGGACAGGAAGCCCGCGCCAGATGATCCGCCGCCGCCCGCAAATGAACCGATCGACTGCGCCTGCATGATGATGAAGCCGCCGACCAATACGGCGACAAGTTGCAGCATCATCGCCGCCAGCGCCGTCCACGTATCGCCACCAGCGCCAGCGCCGACAGAACCGGGGATCGCGTTCACCAGCGCCACCACGAAAAGCAGCGCGATCGAGACCGCCGCCGTTTGAATGGCGTAGTTCAGCACCGCACCGAGCCAGCTAAAGAACAGGCCCGAGGATGACGGGAAAATAAGAGCGCCGACAAAGATCGGCATCGTGGCGATCGTCACGAACAGGCCGAACTTTATGAACAGCACGATTGTCATGGCGATAGCCGCGATGATGTAGGCCATCACCATAATGAGAATGACCATCAGGCCGGTCGCGAGGTTCGGGATCGTGTACGGGAAGAATGTGCTTGGCTCGATCCAAGGCTCCATCTGGTTATGGATCGAAAGCGCAGGCTCGACGGCGTTTTTAACGAACGCATCGAACGTCGCATTGAGCGCACCACCGCCCAATGCGTTCGCAAGCTGGTCCGGAGCTTGTTGGGCTGCTGCTGCAATTTGCGGCGCGATCGTGGACGTCGCCGCCAAGATCACGAGGTAGCATTTGAGCCAGGTGCCGAGATAATTGCCGAATGGCTCATTGGACACCCCGCGCATGACGGCGAAGCCGACGATCACCAGATTGATTGCCATAGCGGTTTGTAGTGGCGCCGACACCAACCCCATCACGGCAGCGTACTTGCCTGAAAGGGTGCCGGTAATCTGGCCTTCAAGCATGTTGTAGATTGCGTCGAGCATGACCTATTTCCCATTCCAGGTCGGCCAGATCGAACCATTCTTGAGGTTCTTTTCCGTCCGCGCGCGCTCACGCTGGAATTGCTCTTCGGCATTGCGCTTGATGGCTACAGCGGCGTTCCCGCAGTTGACCCCCGCGTCACCATTACTTTGGCAACGCGCGGTCTTTTCCCGTGCCTCGTCCAGATGCTTCAAATAGTAATCGACGGATTTTTCCGCCTCACCGCAGGCGGCCAGCGGAAGCGCCGCAGCCACAAGTATTGCAAAGCACTTCCGCATGGCTCGATCCTCCATTCTACTTAGTTATCGTTCCACGTCGGCCACAGCGCGCCGCTGTCGATGTTTTCCTGCGTCTTGCGCTGTTGATTGGCGAAGTCCGCAGAGGACTTAACCGCCAGCGCACCGCGCGCAGCCTGTTCCGCCGCTTGCATCTGCAAGAGCCGGTTATTGATCGCGGCGTTTTCGATGTTCGCTCGCGCTGCAATGTCCTGCGATTGACGCGCCGTTGTGGCGGACGCGAGGCCGGTGCTCAGCTCCTTAAGGCCGTCACCGCTCGCCGTGGTGGCTTCCAGCATATATTCGCCATAGGCTTGATCGCGCGCGCCTCGCGTGGCTGCGCCGTTCAAGATGCCCTCGGCATCGCCAAAGTCGCCGCTCAGTCCGGAAAGCGAAAAATCGCTGGTATCCATGATCCCCTTGGCGCGATTGCCGAGCGCGCCCAGGTCAGCCAAATCGCCGGAGATCAGATTGACTGAATCCTGCATTCCGTCCGGCAAGGCCGTCTGCAAAATCTCCGCTTTCAGCGATTGAGCGACATTGGAGATTTGCGAAAGGCTGTTCATCGTGTTGTAGAGTTTCTTTGCCTCTTCCAACTGATTAAGGGTGTTTTTGGCCGTTTGCAGGGCTTGCGCGATCGACTTAACATCAACGACCGCCAATTGGGCATGGGCCGATCCGGACATGCCGCCGAGCGACAATGCCAGTGCTGCGAAGGTAAGAATTTTCTTCATATCAGGCACTCCATTCCTTCTTGCCAACTGAACGCCAGCGGCGCTTGAACTCGGGCAGCCAAACATCGGGATCATCCCCGAACTCGGCCCGCAGCTCGTCAAGCAACTGGACCGTCCCTTGGCGGCCCGAGAGCACCGCCAATTCGTCAGCCATGCCGTTGAGGTCCAATTCGACCACAACGGAATCATGACCCTGTTTGATGAGGAAGCGCCGACTTTCCGGCGATAGATCGACCTTGATAAGCCGGAACTCGGCTTCGGTCAGATTGAGGCCGTCGATGTAGTCGCGGGCCTGTGCATTCGGGTTCGGCAGAAGGATTTTCGTCGGGCATTGCTCGATGATGGTTTCGGCAATGTCCGAGCGCAGAGCGTCAGCCGGTGACTGCGTTCCGAACATCATCATGGCGTTGCGCTTACGATAGGTTTTCAGACCATCACGCGCGAAGTGCCGAAATGCTGGATCGCCCAGGGCTTTCCAGAACTCGTCAATGTCGATGATGACCGGGTTCCCGTCCACGATGTCATCAAGCCTGTGGAACAGGTAGCTCATGAGCGGCGGACGGATCGCGTTGTTTTCGAGAAAGTCCGTCATGTCGAAGCCCATAAGGCGGGCATCGAGCCGCAACGTGTCCTCGTCATTATCGAAAACCCAGCCAAATTCGCCAGATTTGGTCCACCGTTCCAGACGTGCGCCAATGCCTTCCACGCTGGTTTGGTCGAGCTGCGACCGTATCGCCGCGAGGGACCGAAGTTCTTGCGGCAGTCGGGCCACGGCATCGAGCGCCTGATTGATTTGGTAAAGCTCCGGGGGCGTCAGTTCGCCATTGTCAGGGGTGACAAGCTGACGCAGCCACGATGCAAGGAACTCACGGTTGCGGGGGCTGTGATCCAGCGCCTTGAGCGGCGCGAAGCCCGATGGCTGGCCGTTCTTGAGAGCAAGGTAGGTGCCGCCCGAAGCGCGGACGAAAATCTCCGCGCCGCGATCCTTGTCGATGAAGGCCATGCGCGCGCCGGTTTTTTCAGCCTGCGACAGAAAGAAATTCTGGATGACGGTTTTACCGCCGCCAGAAGGTCCAAGAATGAGGGTGTGACCTACATCGCCAAAATGGAAGTTGAAGAAATAGGGGGAATTGGCCGTTGTCTTGAGCAGGGCAATTGCATTGCCCCAATGGTTTCCTGTCGGCTGACCGAGAGGATAGGTATGGATCGGCGCCAGTGCCCCAAAGTTACGCGATGTGAGGGCCGCAGGCCGCGTCCTCCATGCGAAGTTGCCCGGCAGCATCGACCAGTAGGCCGCTTCCAGAGCCAAATCCTCGCGCGCCGCGACGATGCCGCTTTCGGAGAGCGCCGCACGGGCAACGCTCATGTTTTCAGCGAGCTTTTTGGGCGTCTCGCCAAAGACCGACAGTGCCAGATGATGCTCGCCAAGGACGAAGCGATTGGACTGCAAATCGTCCATGGCTTCATCCAGTTGGGATTGCTGGCTGAACGCCACATCATCGGTGGCACTCAGTTGCGCGCGCTTCCGCCGCGCCGTCTCCATACCCATTTGCTTGCCGAGGAAGGCGAAGCCCTGGCCCAGCACAAACTCAAATTTCGATTCCAACAGCGCGTTGAGCTGGCCGGGGAAAGTGCGTGCAGCATGTTCGCGCACCGCTAAAATACCGCCGTACCGCGAACCTCCCGGCTCCCGAACCTCGAACAGTTCCTGTCCGAAGATGACCCGATCCGAGTAGACCGCACGGCCCAAATGGCCGCGCACCAACGGCACCCGCCGCTTGTCGGCGGTCATAATCCGCTGCATCAATTCCATAGGCTCGCTGAATTGCAGGCCATTGAACTCGTACACGCCCAAGATGCGCGGATTGACGCGACCGAGCAGCTTATCCACGTCACGCAGAATGTCGGTGAACGTCTCGATAATATCCTCTTCGGCTTCCGCAGCGCTGGCCTTGGAGAACATCGAGAATACCGATGACGCGGCCTTGTCGGCTGCGCCCACCGCTGGCCGGTAGAGGACGGTCAGATAATGCTCGTTGACGAACATACGCTTGGCGAGGACGCGATTGCGATAAGCGGCGTCGAGATCGCGCGCGAAGGCTGACCGGAACTCCCCTTCGGGATAGCCGCTGTCGATACGCCGGATCGTGTTGACCATGACCGCGACCCGCTCATGCGCGATAGTGCGCCAAGCGGTATTCAGCTTCTCGTGCCAATCGTTGATGGTGGACACATCAGCCGTCTCGAACGCGATCCCGTCGAGCGCGAAAACGGCCATATATTCGCCGTTGTCGAGCGCGACGATGGTGTCATTCACATGGCGCGCGAAGGGCAGATACAGCGACGGGTCGCGCTCCAGCTTGATAGGGGGCTTGCGCTTAAACACGATCAAATCCTTTCCGCTTCACGCCCTTGACCGGCAGCGGCGAATAGCTGGACCCGCCCCAAACAGACTTGTTCGGCGCGGGCGCTTTCGTGCGGCCGAAAAGGAAGATGATCTTGAACATATTGTAGTCTGCTCGGACGATGAGCCGGGCTGCGCCCAGAAGCGCACCACCGATTGCCAGCGCCCAAATCGGGTTGCCCACGACCATGAGCGTAAAAACCGACGCCATTCCGATCGCCAGCGTTGCCTCAACAGGTACGCCGAACCACAGCGTCGGACGTGTCAGGGCCAGAAACAGCGGATCTTCGGTTAGATATTCTGGCTCAGACACCCGGAACCTCTCTTTCGCCGCCGCGCGGCTTCATGTCAGCAAAGCAACTATGGCCGGGGCACACAGCAGCACGATTAGGCCAGCAGCCCACAACGCGAGCGACTGGCGATCACCGTGACCGGCCATGAAGAAATACCCGGCGATGACGAGCGCCAGCGTCCCGATGGCAGCGCCAGCGGCCATCATCTTGGTTGCCATGGAAGAGGCTTGGGCGGAGGCCGAGGCGACTTGCGCCGCCCCCGGAACCGACCAAGCCACCCCAGCAAGGGTCGCCGCAGAGAGACGAACCCAGCGCATCACGTTCCCGAAATGGTATCGACGAGCCAACCGGCGCCGAAAACGATGAAGCAGCCGACGATGATCGAGCCGAGCAGGCCCTTATTGCCAGCGCCGAAGAAGAACATGATGCCGGCGATGACGAGCGCGATTGCTGCCAGACCCTTTGCGATAGGCCCGGTCAGCAAATTGAGGATGGAGTCGACCATGGACGCCACCTCTGTCTGGTTTGCGGCCTGCGCCCATGCGGGAACAGGCAGCATCGAGAGGACGGCACCGGCGAGCGCGTAGTTGGTCGACCACCGCCCCTTGATGTTGGAAACGAGCTTTTTCATCAGAAGAAACCTCCACTTGCTACGATTGCGATGCCCACGCAGAAAGTAACGAACACGATAAGTGTCCCTCTTCCTGTCATGATGAGAATGCCCAGCCAAATTACGCCAAGCATTATTGCCGGTCCTACGAGAGCTTTTAATTCGTTGAGGACCGTTGTTGCTATCCCATTCACATCAGCATGTGCGGGAGTTGCAACGAGGCCGAGCACAAGAACGACCGACAATCTCTTGATGATCTTCTGCAAGATGCTCACAGACCGCCCTCCGCCGAACCGGAGGACTGGCGTTGCCGCCAACTGGCCTGTGCGAAAACGTCCCAAGCGGGGGGCGGGCTTGCGCCTTCCGCAGCGTCCCGCGTCTCGGAGTTGAGTGAGGCGGACACCTGATAAGCGCCTGCCGCATCTTGTTGCGGCTGATACGTTGCCACCGCCCAGGGCGCTTGAGCATAGCTAGGCGGTTCGAGGGGAGTGCCTGTGTTCGTCCCCCAAGCGACGTGCCAATGATCCGAATGCTTCGGATCACCTGGCCCAAGCAATTCTACGATCCGAACACCATTGGCCGCCATCACGGCGCGAATTTGAACGCGGGTGATCGCGCCAACGCCGCCACGCGGAACGAAATCGACCGCACGACCGACCTTATGATAGCTATGGACGGCTCCATAGGTCGCGTTGATCGGGCGCAGCGTATCGGTGATCCTGCCGCCGAATGCCGATAGCAATAGGTTCCCAACCGTGTCCGGCGACACCGAGCCATAGGAGAGTTGCATCACCGCAGACCGCAGCGCAGGCGTGCGACCAGTCGCCGCCGCGTAGACCTTACGGACATATCCGTTGGATAAGCCCTTGGCCCGCGAGCCGGTATTATACTCGCTCAGGGCGGCGCGGAGAGGGTCAGCGTGCCCCGCCACACGAGCGCGGCTGTAATTGTCAGCAAGAAGCGCCGCGCCTGCCCGCAGGTTTGTGCACGGGTCGAAAACCGTCTCGGCTGTCACACCGAGGCGCGTAAAATTCGCGCTGTTGATTTGCATGAGGCCAGCATCAAAGTTGGCCCCTTTGCGGAGTAGGCCCCGCGCTGTGGCGCTTGCATCGGCTCCGTTGGCGGGTTGGCGTTGGAGCGAACCGCCCGAATTGACGCCGATCCGATAGGGATCGCCCTCAGATTCCACCTGTATGATTGCCGTCATCGTTGCAGGCGCGACATTCGCCGCGCATGATTGCAGTAACGCCGCCAAAACCGTAGCATCTAAAGGCATTCAGCGCACCTTTTCGGAGAGTCCGGTTTCTCTGTTACACATATCCGACACTACCGACAACACGCTTTCGGCTTGTGGGATTCCGCGATGCGATGAACGGTTGATCGTCTTTTTGGCCGGAGCTGAACCCGAACGCGCTTGATGGAGACGCCATCTTTGGCTTAGCTCTCCCTCCAAATTTCGGCTGAATGCTGTTCAGCTTCACCTACGAGCCAAAGCGGAACCGCATTGCCAAAGACGATCCTATTTCTGTCGGAAACGGCTCATTCTCTGTCCATTTCGGAGCAGAAGGCTCTCTGTATGGAGGACAGTGATCTAGTCGCGAACGAAGCGCGGATGGATCTAAATGATCTGCCGAACAAACTCGCGCAGGGAGGCATGCCGTTGCAAAGCGGCGACAGGATCAAAATCTACGATTTCACCTGTCTGCCCATGCACCCGCAGAACCTTCTTCGTTTCATGCGGCAAATGCTGAAAAAGGGGGTCAGCATCCAGTTCGCCGCCCCTGGGATTGTTATCAAGCCCGAGGAAGGCAACGACCTATTCAAGCTTGTCACAGGCCTCGACAACCATTGGCGCCTCACCCACGGCGTCAGAACTCGCCCGACCGATTCAAAGCCAGGACGCAAGCCCAAGCTGACCGAAGATCAGCTTCCTCAAATCCGACAGATGCTTGAGGATGAGGGTGCCACGGTTAGCAGCGTGGCGAAGAAACTCGGCGTTGGCCGCACGACGCTATTTGATTTTTTGCAGCGCCACCGGGACACTGAAGCCGTATCGTTAGGAGTCTCCTAGCAGTAAGGCTAGGGATATTCCCAATCCGATTGATAACGCCACAAGTTCTCGAAGCGTAATGTCGCGAGCATCGCCATTCATAATAGAGTTAAGGCGGCCTTCATTTATTTCGCTCGCTTCGGAAAGTTGAGCCACTGACATGCCAGCTTTAATGCATTCGCTTGTCGTTTGATTGGCGAGAGTCCGAGTTAGACTTGATCCCCCGCCTTCATTCTTAAGCATTTCATTGTCTCTGCTGCCGTTGAGAAGCCAATCACCCTAACCGTGCCCCTCTCACCATGTCCAGCTAACAATAATCAATAGCAGGCCTATTTCTTCTTTATTGGTTCGCTCAGCAGCTCGATGACGCTGCACCCCAATCCTTGTGCCAGATGTTCGATGACCTCCAGCGTGGGATTCGCCTTTCCGTGCTCGATATACGATAAATGGGAAGCGGCGATGCCGCTTCGTTCCGACAATTCGGCCTGCGAAATCTTGAGTTTCGCCCTGCGCGCGCGGCAATTTTCACCCAGCCTTGTGGCCAGCTCAGACGCCGCTTGGTCTAGTTTTAAGTATTGCGGCATTGCGATCCCGTTACCCTTTCCCAGAGGTTAATCATCCGATTTGGAGACATATAGCGCTGTGGCGGCCACCGCGACACTATCTCCGATTAACTACCTGTCGGGCGTCTCAATTTGACATCCACGCGCAATCGCAATAGCCACTGCACTATGGGCCAACCCGCCGCACAGAATCGAGTCGTAACTCCTGCCGCCTGTATGAGACGCAAGCGGCAGGCGCTCTATGATGCTGACTTTGTTCAGTGCAAGTTGCAAATCCCTATTAGTTTTGCCGAGCACCTAAAGGAGCTAAAGGCCCGCCATAAGATGCGGGGCCTAGACCATGTTGTTTCTGCGATGATTAGGAAAGCTATTCTTGCCTATTCTGCGGCCGAGCTAGTTCCACCGCCGCCGCCAGAGGATCACATGAATAGGAAGCAGATCGCCGTGCATATCCCGCGCGAGCATCATGCCTTCCTTGAAGCCATCGCGCATCGCAACCGGGGCATTCCGCTGGGTGCCGCGCTCGAAACCATTGGTGCCTACGTCAAGGATTTGACGCCGGCACCCGTGCAATTGCCACTGATTGAAGAAGGGGGAGCCGTGAGCGGATAAACGAAGCCCGGCACGAGGCCGGGCATCGGGGTTGCTATCAGGTGGTTGGCGCCACTTAAATCGCAAGTCAGTCATTCAAAGCTAGTGATTAGATAGCCCTCCCCGAACCCACTGTCAAGAAACAGCGCGTCTCGCGCCACGCTATAGCTTTGCCTGCGAACGGCCTTCCGCACGGGAGGACGAACGATGTTGCTTGCCCTTGAAACAAGCCTCGCTGATGTGCCGACAGGCGCAGTTGCGGAGCTACGCGCTTTCGGAATTGTTGACGCGGACATTGCCGCCGCCTTCGTGCTTCAACAGAAGCAACGATCATGCGGCGTGCCGGTTCTGCCCCTGGCCGTCATCTGCGGCGTGCGTCCGCTCGAACGAGGCACGAAGACCGGGCTTAGTCATACTACCTCGCGCCTGATCGGCACCAAACCCCGCGCCCGCACAAGTCGGGGCGGTACGCACGTCACAGGGCGGCCCGTATGGGCGAACAGCGTCAGGACCGGCGATGCGGCCGAGGCCGAATTTGTCCGCCCGGTATCATTCGATCAACTCAAAGAGCTGCGCCGCGCCATCCATCTGATGTTCGATCGTGCGCGAGATCTAGCCGCCGAGGCGAGGAAGGGCGGCGAGCTGACCCCCGAACAGCATAAGCTGACCCTCTTCACCCGCTCATGCCGCGATATGCTTCTCCGGATCGTGGACGAGCTGCGCTATCGCAAGGGCTGGTGCGTACCGTCTTATGAGACGCTCATGCGTTGGACCCGGCTTGGCCGACGTACCGTGAAATACGCACTCGATCGACTGCGCGAGCTGGGCTTGCTGGAATGGATCAGACGCTACGACTACACCCGCGACAGCCAGCACGGCGCGCGATCCGAACAGACCTCCAATCTCTACCGCTGCCATGTCCCTCAGTGGATCGGTAAGATGATCGGGCTTTTCTCCCCCGTCCCCGAGGACGAGATGCAGCGCCGGGCTGACAGCTTGGAGCAACACGCCGATATGCTCGCGTCGGTCGGAGCGATCGAGCGCCGCCGCCTTATGCCCGATGACCCAGCCCAGCGGGCGGCTCTGATCCTGGCCGCTGAGCGCTCTGCTGCCCGGCAAGCCTCAGATGCATATCCCCGTGGGTGCAATAATGGCACTGCTCCTCATACAGTTTTATATTCTATCTCTACGGAGAAGCGGAGTTGCCCTAGTCGGGCAACGATTCAGCCCTGACGGGCACCGAGACGGAACGCTCACCGCTTCAATCTCACCGTAAGTGATAGACCAGAGGACAGGACCGTCGGCTCCGCCGCCGGAATGCTCCCCAGATGGAGCAAGCGGCTATGACAGCTTCATATTGGTACCCGTCGCGCTTGCTGCACGCATTGAACAGCCTCAGCGTCGATATACGGCCCCCTTTGCAGGGAATACGAACCGATTTTCAAAGCCTAAAAACGATAAGTCGTCAGGTTAATGATTGTCCGCTTTTGTTCAATACGCTATTACCGGACTATGAAATTGACGCCGACCGCCGCTGCTAAAGAAGCTGTGAAGCGCCTCAACGGAACGTGGCACGGGTCTTACGGCAAAGCGTGTTGCCCCGCTCATGAGGATCGCAGCCCGTCGCTTTCCATCACACCTGGCAAAGAGGTGGTGTTGTTCCATTGTTTCGGCGGTTGCAACCAGGCCGAGATAATGACTGCGCTCTCCCGGAGTGGCGGTTATGTCCGCCCTACAGAACGCGACACTACGCCGCCTGTTGCCCGCGACCTCGCGCCGCTGGCACGCGAGCTATGGAGCAAGGCGTTGCCGATAGCCGGCACCCCTGCCCAACGCTATCTTGAAATGCGCAAAATCGGCCATTCGACAATCGGCCGATATGATCCTGCCTCGCTTGTTTACGAAGCGGGCAAAAAGCTGCGCCTGCCGGCGCTGCTCTTGCCAATCACCGAGCGCCGCCAAGTCGTCGCTCTCAAGCGCATCTTCGTGGACCGGGCAGGAAATAAGAACGGCAGTTTGGCCGACCCCAAACGCACCCTTGCTCTTCCGCGCGGCGGCGCAATTCAGATCGGTCGCATCGAGGTCGACCATCTGAATCTGGCCGAGGGCTTTGAAGATGCCGAGTCCGTCATACACATGTTCGGTTTGCCGGGATGCTGGTCTGCGAACGGCATCGAGCAATATGCCCACCTCGTAATCCCCGATCATGTCCGCACGATAACAGTCTATTCCCAACACGGATCAGCCGCGACCCGTGGCCTCACCAAAGGCGAGGCGAACCTGACCGCAAACGGGCGCCGTCTATCCGTCGAATTGCCGCCTATCGGCGGCGATTGGAATGACGCATGGCGAGCCGCCGCGTGAAAGCTCAGATAGGTGTTTTGCTCGCAGTGGCCGTCATTCTTGGCGCGGTTTTCGTGCAATCTCACCCTGATTTTGTCGCGCATCCTCCCCGTAACTCGCGCGAGGCCTGCGACCAGTTCTTCGATCCGGCGAATTGTCAGGCAGCGGCGACCTTCGCCGCAATCAATGCAAAACAGCCGATCCGCCAGATCGTCTTGCCTTCGATCCCCGACCCAGCTCGCACACCTGGCGCGATAAATCCCGTGATCGACCAAGACAATATCGCCGCAACCATCTGCAAAGGCGAGTACCAGGCCGAAAAGTCGCCGCCGCCTTCGTGGAAGGCCGCGGCGACCCGCCGCCTTGTTGAAAGGCTCTATCCCGGCGAAAATCCCGACGATTTTTCACTCGACTATTTGGTGCCAATCTCTCTCGGCGGGGCGATGGTCGATCCGCGAAATCTATGGTTGCAGACGTGGACCGGGCCTGACCGCGAGCTGAAAGACCAACTCGAAATGCTTCTGACGAAGATGGTCTGCAACGGCCAGATTGCGCTTTCGGTCGCGCAACAGCGGATCGCTGCCGATTGGCGCGACACGTATCAGCGCGCAATGACGCCGAAAAATCTCGCTCAGTATCAAATGCCTTTGAAATGGGCCGTGTCGCCCGAGCAGTTTCCCCCGTTCACGTCCCCTACTGTCGGCCAGATCGAGGGGCAACGTGCCCAGGTCGCAGGGGAACCGCTGATCTTGCAAGCCGAGCTGGTTGACCCGGAGCCATACGAGGTGCCGGCAATCCCGACCGAGCCACTTTACCCGCAACAGTAGGAGTGCTGGAAATGCCAAGGAATATCGCTGAATTTCGTATTATTGGACAGGTTGGCGGCGTTGATGAGAAGGAAAAGGTCACGTTCGTCAATGTTGCATCGAATTATAATCGGCAGGTTGACGGTGAGTGGCAGGAAGAGGTTCATTGGAACCGAGTGACTTGCTTTGGAAAGTGCGCTGAATATGCCCAAAATTCGGCAAAAGGTGACATGGTTCATGTAACGGGGCGGGTAAAGCAGACCTCATATGATCGTGATGGACAGACGATTTATAACACTGATCTAGTTGCTGATTCATATTCCGTTCTTGTTCGTAAAGATGCTGGGTAACATGGAGCTGGGGGCGGCCTTCGGCACGGCTCTATCTCCGCTCCGCTCCGACCGAACCCGCAAGCGGTTTCGTCCCATTCGGGTGACGATCCTCGCCTTGAAATCGCCGCAGGATCTCGAACGAGATTCTTGCGGTGTTTTTGTATCTGGCACGCCGGAATACCAGCGCGATCGAACAAGAAGCGGCGTTGCCGCCACGTCATTGATCCACTTTTGGGGCCTGTTCCTGCCCCCTGGCGCAAAGGCTAGACCGTCTCGGCCGCTGCGCGACCTCCCTTGGCGATCAGGGCGGTATCCCCATCCTTCCTTCGCTGCGCTCCGTGCAGGACGGGCGATCCCCCTCCACCCTGATCGGCCCTCACTGCGCCATTCCCCGACCCACTTCGCCAGCGGGCAGAAGTCGATGGACGCCATCGCCTTCGGCTCCAGTTTAGGAAGGGAAAAGCACATGCCACGGAACACCAGCAAGACCCGCAAGACCTCCGCTGCGCGCGTTGACGTTTACGAGGAAGTCACCAACCAGATTGTTGCGCTGCTAGAGGCAGGCACCCGCCCATGGTCCCCCCGCTGGGCATCGGGCGCGGCATCGCTCCCCTTGCGTCATGAGGGCACCGCCTATCGTGGTATCAATATCCTCCTGTTGTGGTCCGCCGCCATGGCGCACGGCTACACAAACCCGCATTGGATGACCTACCGACAGGCGCATGAGCTGGGTGGACAGGTCCGCAAAGGCGAGAAGGGCAATCTTGTCGTTCATGCGGGCACTTTCACCCCCAAGGATGGCGAGACAGGCGAGCCGATCACCAACAGCGAGGGCGAGGAAACGAGCCGCGCCTATCTGAAAAAATATGTCGTGTTCAACGTCGAGCAGATCGAGGGCTTGGACATGAGCCGGTTTCCCGCGCCTCAGATCGAGGTGAAAAACCGCGACCAGCGCGACAGCGAGCTTGATGAAGCGTTTAGCCGCTATCCCGTGCCCTATAGCGAGGGAGGTAGCAGCGCCCACTACAACCCCGGTGCCGACCGTATCCAGATGCCCATCTTTGCCGACTTTGTAACCGGCAATGCTTTCTATGCCACGCTTGCCCATGAGGCGATTCACAGCACCGGCCATGCTTCACGCCTCGCCCGCGAAACACTGCGCGACTATGGCAAGGCCAAGGAAATCAGGGCCGCAGAGGAATTGATTGCGGAGATTGGTGCAGCGATGCTTTGCGCACAGCTTGGCATGGAGCCGACCGAGCGCGAGGACCACGCGGCTTATGTTGCGTCCTGGCTCACAGCCCTTCGCAACGACAAGCGCGCGATCTTTCGCGCCGCCACCGCAGCACAGGCGGGAAGCGAACTGATCCTATCCCACATGGCAGCGCCCGCCATGGCTCGCGTCGCCTGATCCGAGCGAGGGCGGCCAGCAGCGCTGCCCCCTCTTCCCCCGTTCCCGAAGGATCGACCAATGCCCAAGAATCCCCCGATGATAGAACTTAGCTGGCGTGATGAGAATTATGGTTCCGTCTGCGCCGTCGCGGCCTTCCGCAACTATGCGGGCACGCTCGATTGGAGCGAGCGCACCCACCAGCGCTTTCGCGGATGCCTGAAACGTGCGGCCTTCGATTTCCACCAAGGCCGATGCAGCTATATCGCTACAAAGGGCACCCGTGAGGATCGGCAGCGCGCGCTTTGCGACGAACTGGACCGGGCAGGCTTCCGCATCACGAGCGGCGATGTTCGCGCCAATCCCGCAGCGGAGGCGGCATGAGCCGCCGCGCGTTTGAAATAGGGAGATTGAACCAATGACGCCCTTACGACACCTCGACCGCGACACCCGACGCGCGCGCCTTTTGGCAGCGCGGACCCGGCCCATGGGTGGCATCAACCGCAAAGGTATCCTGCGCGGCGATTGGGATGGCGGCACAGTGGTCCGCCAGTTTCGCGCGGGCGAGGGCCAATGGCGCGGCCTGGCACCCTATGCGACACCGCCGCAGCCCGAGAGCGCGTAAAATTCACGGCGCGGACCTGTCGGCCCGCGCGCCTTTTCCTCCCATGAAAGGAATAGACCATGGCAGCATCATTGGTCGCCGCAGGACTTTTGTTCGCTTGTACCCCGACGCTCGTAGCGGATGGAGACCCATGACCGGGATAATCCGGCGCGCCCGCCCCCTAGGTGGCAGGCGCGCCTTGTCGTGGCTGGGCTTCAGATGCCGAGAGAGTAGCAGACGAGATCGAGCATTGTCCTTCAGCGCAATATGAGGCGGCTTTGCCGCCGCGCCGTTTTTTTGGACGGGGGCCTGTTCCTGCCCCCTGGCGCAAGGGCCTGGCCGTCTACGCCGCTACGCGGCTCCGCTTGGTGATCGCGGGGGTTTCCCCGCCCTTCCGTCGCTGCGCTCTGTGCAGGGCGGGTGATCCCCCTCCCCCGCGATCAGCCCGTATTTGCGCCATTCCCCGACCCAGTTCGCCACTTGGCAGAAGTCGATGGGGCCATCGCCTTCGGCTCCATTTTAAGAAGGGAAACAGCACAATGGCTAAGACTTCAAAGCCCACGATCCTGCACCTGACAGTCGATCAACTTCACCGTAGCGAGCAGAATGTTCGCAAGAAACCGTCCAGCGCCGCGAGCGATGCCGAAATCTCCGCTTCCCTGCTGTCCGTCGGTCTTATTCAACCCATGGTCGTGATCCAGCGTGAGACGGGCGGATATGAGGTAATCGCCGGTGATCGCCGCCGTCGCCTTCTCACCGCGTTGGCCGAGGCCGACGCGACCCGAAAGGCCCTGACTTTCCCGTGCATGAAGGTCGATGACTTGAGCAAGGTCACAGAGATCAGCATGGCCGAGAACCGCGCGCGCGAGGCAATGGCCTTGCCCGATGTGTATATGGGGTTCGCTGCCATACGGGCCGAGCGCCCCGAGGCGACCCTAGAAGAACTAGGCGCGATGTTCGGCTATGATGTGGCCCGAACGGCGCGGATCATGCGGATTGCGAATCTGCACCCGGAAATCATGGACCTCTACAGTGCGGGCGAAATTGATGATGCCCAGGCACAAGCCTATGCGGCCACCGAGGATCGTTCGCTACAGATCGCCGTCCATCGCCAGTTAGAGAAGGAGGCGACCCGCCCGCACGAGAAGAATGCGAGCGCCATCCGCAAGGCAATGAACTCCGGCAATCACGAACTGACCAAGCTAATGTGCTATGTCGGCGTCGAGGCTTACCGCGAAGCAGGCGGGGAATTTGAGGCTGACTTGTTCGCGCAGGATGGCGCTGGCATCGTCCAAAGTCCCGATGTGCTGCACCAGCTAGTCGAGCAGCGCATGGCCGAGGATAAAGATCGGTTCGAGCATAATATCTCCCGCAATGGCCGTGTGCTTGGCGAGAAGTGGGGGCTTGCCGACCTACAGTTTTCGTGGGCGGCGACACCTCCGCAGATCAAGCAATACGGCTATCTTTCGACCGACCATGATCTTCGCATTCGCAATCCGAAGCGGGGCGACCTCCCCAAAAACCTCGCAAAAATCTATGCGTCGAAAGAAACGCGCCTCGCTGCGATGATCGGGGAGGATGACGAGCCGCTGGCCGATCAGGAAGAGGCTTACGAGAAGCTGGTGAGCGAAATTGCCGAGCTGGACGCGCAGCGCACTATCATCCTGCCCAAGAAGGGCGCGGTCATTGCCGTCGCGTCCATCGAGAACGATGGCAGTTTTGACGTAGAGCTGTGGTTTGCAGATCGCGCGGCGAAGGGCGCAGAACTGCCGAAGGGCGCGACCGAGCAGCGCGGAACCAAGCCAGCGCCGACACCGGCAGAGGCCGAGCGCGCACGTTTCGGGCTATCGAAGGACAACATGCAGGTCATGATGTTGATCCGGCGCGACATGATCCGGGCCGAGCTTATGCAGTCCGCATCCGCCGGTTCGTCACTCGCGCTCGACTTCATGCTGTTCACGCAGGCCCGCACGATCCTAACCCCGGCGCAGGGCTATGGGAACACCGTCTATTTCCATGGCGAACATCAGGGCATCAACGATCTTCCGCACGATGAGGATGGCACCACCAAGATTCACGATCTAGTCGGGAGCCGCCCCGAGCGCGCCGGGTGGCGCACCACCAAGGAGGGCTTGGCATCGGGCGAATGGATGACGGCCCGCGATCCGATTGAGGGTTTTGCGCTGTTTCGCAATCTGCCCGATACGGACAAGAACAAGGTGGCGGCGATGATCGCCGGTCATATGCTGATGGCGACCACTTCGGCTTATTCTGATGGTCGCACCCCGCGCATGGTCCGTGAGCTTGCCAACTGCATCGAGGCCGAGGCCGGTTTCGGACGCTGGCGCGATACCGTCGAGTTGGACGAGGCGTTTTTCAACACCTTCTCCAACAAGGCCCGGCTTGCTCTTCTCGAAACG
>CAISGR010000033.1 GCA_903884945.1 uncultured bacterium | reverse complement strand
CTCGGAGCTTGGCCGTTCCTCGATCGTCACTGACGAAGCACGGCGACGAAAGATCGTTATCTTCCACCCGATCATGCTGCCCGATCTGGTGATCATGGATCCTGAACTCACCACCGGATTGCCGCGCGTGCTGACCGCGGCGACCGGCATGGATGCGCTCGCCCATGGCCTCGAGGCCTATTGCTCGCCGGTCTTCCACCCGATGGCGGATGGCCTCGCGGTGCAGGCGTTGCGCATGATCCGGGAATTCCTGCCGCGTGCCGCCCGCGACGGCAACGACCTTGCCGCGCGCTCGCAGATGCTGGTCGCCTCGGGCATGGCCTGCGTCGCCCTGCAGAAGGGCCTGGGCGGTATGCACGCCCTCGCGCATCCCCTGGGCGCGCAATACGACGCCCATCACGGCATGCTGAACGCCGTGCTCATGCCCTACGTCGTCGCCCACAACATGCCGGTGCTGAAGGGTCGCCTCGCCGACCTCGCCCGCTGCCTCGACCTACCCCGACATACCGATGCCGCGGTTCTCGACTGGGTGCTGAGCCTTCGCGAGGAACTCGATATCCCGCACGCGCTGACCGGCATGGGGATAGACGACACTCATGCCGGCGAGATCGTTGCCGCAGCGGTGCTTGACCCCTGCGGGTTCACCAACCCGATTCCGCTGGATCAGACGAATGTCGCCGGCATCTTTGGTGCCGCGGTCGCAGGCCGGGTGTAAGGGCTACGCCGCCACGCCCTCAGGGCACCGCCAGCCGGAGAAAATGCTGCGCCCAGAACAGCAGGAAGCCGGCGAGGCCGCCGACGAAGGTGCCGTTCAGGCGGATGTACTGGAGGTCGCTGCCGACATAGTCTTCGATGGTGTCGGCCATCTGCTTCGGATCCCAGCCGCGCACGACATCGGCGGTGTGAGCCGCGATGTCCTTGCGGTACTTGTCGATGAGGTCGCGCGCGGTCGAGACCAACCGCCCGGTCAGGTTCTCGCGCATCGGCTTCGGCACCATGGCCGCCAGCGGCCCCGCCAGTTCCTCCAGCCTGCCCTCGGTGCCGAGCCAGCCGGCGAGTTTCGCCGAGATCTCGTCCGGATCGATGAAATTGTTCTCGACGAACTTCCCCAGATTGGTCGCGATCCGGTCCTGGTTGTTGGGCACCAGCGCGGTATGGGGAATGGGGATGCCACAGGGATAACGGAACAGTGCCACGACCGCGAACCAGTCGGCGACGCCGCCGACCGTCGCCGCTTCGAGCGCATTGCGCAGCGCGCCGATCGCCAGGCTATCGCCCGGCACCAGACTGATCGCAAGGAATCCAACCGCCGCGATCGCCAATACCCCGGTCGCCACCTGTTTCATGCGCCGGAGCCGTTTCGAATTTGTCATGCGTTCGACCACCAAATCTGCTGCCACCAGACGGCTTCCGATGCCCGGGGCGCAGCCGGCGCGCACTGCGTACCGGCAACGACATCCCCGGCGAGGAACCGCCAATGAAGCGCAAAGCTATACAGCGCCAACCGCTTGTGCGCCATTTCCTCGGCATCGCGCACATCGGACGATCACTCGCCCGACGATCCTTCGTCGGATCGTATCCTGCCGGCGCGACCAGGTGGCTTAGCGCCGCGATCGAGACCGGAAAAGAAGAATGCCGTGAGCCGAAGGCGAAAGCTCAGGAACGCGATCAGTAGGATGAGGCCGCCATTGAGGCCGTGGTAGAAGAGCCCGAACTTCGCGACCATCGG
>CAISGR010000032.1 GCA_903884945.1 uncultured bacterium | reverse complement strand
TCTCCTCGGCGATCGGCACCATGGACCAGGCGACCCAGCAGAACGCCGCGATGGTGGAGGAAACCTCCGCCGCCGCCCGCAACCTCACCTCGGAAGTCGCCGCTCTCGCTGACCAGGCCGCCCGCTTCAATGTCGGGGCAAAGGTTACTCAGGTCCGCCGTGCCCCCGCTCCACACAGGCCGAGCTCCTCCGGAAGGGCAGCCCCCTCTGCCGTCCGCGCAGTCCCGGTCGCTGCCACGGCACGTGGCGCGGGCGCGACGGACGACTGGGCATCGTTCTGACGCCGCGTGGCTGCGCAATCCAGTCTTCTAACGGTGCCTAAAGGTACGACGGGCATGCGGGGTGTCATCACCGTCCAACTTTGCCTGCTCGGCGCTGCGACGATGATCCCGTTCCTGCCTCCGGCCGAAGGATCGATGCTGATCATCCCGCTCGCACCGACAACCGGGGCCCACAGTTTCGCCTGGGCTTCCGTCACCGGCGCGCGCTTGCTCAAGGCCGGGCCCTTACCGGGCAGCTATTTCGTCGAGGCGAAAAGATCTGAGCTCCTGGGACCCGCCCTTGCCCATGGCGCATTGCTGGTCGGCATCGAGTTCGCGGGTTGCACTACATCTGGGAAGAAATCGTATGTTGAATGATCTCACGCTGGACTCCATCCGACAGACCGGCATGCGAACACTGCTGGGTGTTACATTGCTGCTTGGCGCAGCGAGCCTGATCGGCGCTGTCTTCGAAAACAGCGCACAAGAATATGGCGCTGCCCTGCTGGCCCTGATGCTGGCAGGGTATCCGGCCCTGATGGTCTCGCAAGACAGAACCGACGCCACGGCTCGCATGGCCATGGGAATAGCAGCAATCACGCAGCCCGCCCTCCTGCTGTTCATCTTTACCGGCACCCTGTGGCAGGGAGATCTGCACATGATCTTCTTCGCCGTGCTGGCGATTGCCGCTATTCTTTGCGATTTCCGCGTGATCCTCGCCTGCGCTGGGATCGTGGCGGTGCATCACCTGGTCCTCGGCATGGCAATTCCCGAATGGGTTTTCTCGGGCAGCGGCTCCTTCACCCGAATCCTGCTTCATGCGGTCGTGCTGATCGCGGAAGCCGCCGCACTCACCTGGCTGACTATCAACATCGTGCGCTTGCTCGATGCCGTATCCCATAAGGAGCAGGAACGCGAAGCAATCGAGCAGACAGCTGATATGGATCGCGTGCGTCGGGATCAGGAACTCGGTATCGCCGTTGGCGAACTAGGCTTACGCCTGGGTGCCTTGGCGGATGGCGATCTGACCGCTGACATCCTGGCTGATTTCCCGCCAGCCTATGCCGAGCTGAAGTCGAACTTCAATACTGCCTTGTCGTCGCTGCGCGAGCTGATCGGCTCGGTGATGGAAAGCACCTCGACGATCCGCACCGGCTCGGGCGAGATCGCCCAGGCCTCCGAGGACCTGGCCCGCCGCACGGAGAACAACGCGTCCAGCCTGGAAGAGACCACCGCCGCGATCACCCAGATGGACGGGCGCCTCAAGGCGACCGCCGCCGCCGCCAGCCGCACCGTGGAGCGCGCCGACGGCGCCATCACCACCGTCTCGGGCGGCCGTGCCGTCGCGGATGAGGCAGTGCAGGCGATGGGCCGGGTCTCGGAAAGCGCCAAGGGCATCGACAGCGTGATCGAGGGCCTCGACAAGATCGCCTTCCAGACCCGCGTGCTCGCGATGAACGCCGCCGTCGAGGCGGGCCGGGCCGGCGATGCCGGGCGCGGCTTTGCCGTCGTGGCCGATCTGGTCTCCGCGCTGGCGATGCGCGCCGAGGAGGAATCCAAGCGCGCCCGCGACCAGCTGACCGTCACCCAGACCGACATCGTCGCTGCCGTCGGCGCGGTGGAAAAGGTCGACGCCGCGCTGGTCAATATCTCGGGCGATGTCGGCGAGGTCCACAAGCTGCTCGGCGAAATGGCCGCCGACAACCAGGCCCAGTCCGTCGC
>CAISGR010000031.1 GCA_903884945.1 uncultured bacterium | reverse complement strand
TGATCCTGCTGGCCGTGCCGCCGGGGATTGCCGGCGCCGCCCTTACCCTGGCGGCGACGGGCACCACGCTCAACGTCATGTCGTTGATGGGCATCGTGATGATGGTCGGGATCGTCGTCTCGAACAGCATCCTGATCGTCGAGTTCGCGCACCAATTGCGACGCGATCACGGCCGCGACCCGGGTGCCGCAGTTGCAATCGCGTGTCGCGTCAGGCTGCGGCCGATCCTGATGACGTCGCTGGCGACGATCATCGGCCTGATTCCGATGGCGCTCGCGCTCAGCCCTGGTGCAGAGGCCTATGCCTCGCTGGCAAGGGTCATCATCGGCGGGCTCACTGCCTCGGTGCTGGTGACGATCTTTGTCGTCCCGACAGCCTATCTCCTCGTCTATGGCCGAACCGCTCCGGCGGAGGTCGTGTCATGATGCGCGCCGCCTTCGCCCTGGGCCTGGGCATGCTCGCCGGAACGGCAGTTGCGGCTCCGCCAGAGCAGGGCACCGCGCTGACTCTCGCCGCCGCCCAGGAGATCGCGCTGCGCAACCATCCGCTGATCCGCGGAGCGGCCTCCGACGTCGAGGCAGCAGAGCAGGCGGTGCTGATTGCCCGCGCGCCGCTCTACCCCCAGATCTCCCTGAACGCTGTCCAGACAGTGGCGAGCAATGGCAGTCGCATCGCGGCGATCGGCGGCCTGACCGATCCTACGGTGATCGAGCGGGGCTCGGCGGGCGTCGCGGCGTCGCAACTCCTCTCCGACTTCGGCAAGACCGAAAGCGAGGAAGCCGCAAGCCGTTCGGAGGCCGAAGCCACGATCAGCCAGGGCAGGCTCACGGCAGCGCAGATCGTGCTCAATGTCTCGCAAGCCTATTACGCCGCTCTCGATACCGCGGGGCTTGCCGAGGTTGCCCGGGAGACTCTCTCTCAGCGTCAGGTCCTGCTCGATCAGGTCTCGGCGCTCGCCAGGGCAAAGCTGAAATCCTCCCTCGACGTCAGCATCGCCGGGGGCGATCGGGATGAGGCGCGGCAGTTCCTGATCGACGCGACATCGCAGCACGAGAATGCGCTCGCGAGCCTGTCCGAGGCGCTGGGCGATCCGGATTTTCGTCCCTACGTCCCGCAGCCGCCGGCGGCCATCCCCCAGGTTACCGGCAATCTTCAGCAATATCTCGATGTTGCGCTCACGGCCAATCCGGCCCTTCGGGCGAGCACCGCGCAGAGCGAAGCCGCAAGGCAGCGCGCGCAGGCGGCGCACAAGGCGTTCTATCCGGAGATCGATGCCTTGGCCTATGCCGGCGGCACGCCCGAGACCGGCGCCGGCACGAAGCTGGACAGCACTTACGTCGTCGGCGGCCTCGTGCTGCGGGTACCGCTCTACTCAGGAGGCGCCCTGAGCGCTGACGCCCGTCGTGCAGATGCCCAAGCAGCCGCTGCCGGTTATCAGCTCGAAGAACAGCGCAATCGCCTGCGCCGTGATGTCCACGCCGCCTTCGACGATGTGCGGGCCGCCTACGACAACATCGCGGTTACTCGCTCGATCCTCGACAACGCCGAACGCGCGCTCCGCCTGACCCGCGCGAGCTACCAGATCGGCGCCAGCTCCATCGTTGACCTCAGCGAGGCGCAGCTCCGGCGGACCCAGGCGGCGATCGCCAACACCGATGCCACCTACCGCTATCTGCTCCAGCGCGCCGCGCTCGATTTTCTGCTTGGGGTCTCGACGTCGTCCCCCTGAAGCCTAGCGCCGAGCCCGCGCGGCGGGGGGCGGAACCATCTGTTCGCTATGCAAAAGAGGAAGGAGTCCAAGATGACTAATCCATCTCCCCGCAATCCCGCTCGGCGCCTCGCCCGTGCCAGCCTCGCCTGTATCCTACCGGTGCTGTTGCTCGGCGCCTGTTCGACGCGCT
>CAISGR010000030.1 GCA_903884945.1 uncultured bacterium | reverse complement strand
TGCCGGCCGGGCCGCGCGCGTCGGGTCGGCACGGGCGCGCATGGAGCAAACAGGAGCTACGCCCGCCCCACACGTCTCCCTTGAACCCGGCCAACCCATCGCGCTGCATCCCCTTCGCGGTCCCGCCGTTCGCAGTGACCACGAGGTTTAGATGCCCGGGCGCGCGATTTCCGCACGATTGCTGCGCGAAAATGTTGCGGAAACCGCTCCCTCGCGCGTCTAGCAATCAGGGGCGCACACCGGCGCCCCTGCATCAAGAGACGGATCCGACCAGGGTCCGCGCCAACCTGGCTTGTGACGGGCGAAGGTGGCGGCTTCCTCGGGGAAGCGATGCGGCCGGGCGGCAAGCTGTTCTCGCCATCGCCGTGTCCTGCCCGCCGCCGCAGCGCTTTTTTCCGTTTCTCGGATGCACCGCGAGAAAAGGAAGGGACCAGGTTTAACATGTCGCTCGAACCGCTAACAATCACCGATATCAACGCCGCCGCCGATCGCATCGCGGGGCGATCATGAACACGCCCTGCGTGCTGAGCCAGACGCTCTCCGCGATCACGGGCTGCGAGCTTTATCTCAAGTTCGAGAATCTCCAGTTCACCGCGTCGTTCAAGGAGCGCGGCGCGCTCAATCGGCTGTTGCTACTCGACGAGGACCAGCGCCGCGCCGGGGTTTGTGCGATGTCGGCTGGCAATCATGCGCAAGGTGTCGCCTATCATGCCCGGCGGCTCGGCATCCCGGCGACCATCGTCATGCCCAACGGCACGCCGCTCATCAAGATCAACCGGACGCGCGATCACGGCGCCGAAGTGATCGTTGCCGGCGCGAACCTCAATGAGGCGCTCGCCATCGCCCGGATCAGTGCCGGGGATGCCGGGCTTACCTTCGTCCATCCTTATGATGATCCCGCGGTGATCGCCGGGCAAGGGACCATCGGTCTGGAAATGCTTGGCTCGGTCCCGCGGGCCGACACGATCGTCGTCCCGATCGGAGGTGGCGGGCTGATCTCGGGGATCGCCATCGCCGTCCGCGCGATCCGACCGGATGTGCGGATCATCGGCGTGCAAAGCGAAACCTATCCGTCGATGGCGCGCGCGCTGGCAGGCGACGAGGACCCCTGCCCGGACGGGTTGACGATTGCCGAGGGGATTGCGGTCAAGCAGGCGGGCGTGCTCACCCGGGAGATCGTGCGGCAATATGTCGACGACATCCTGCTGGTGGAGGAGGACTCGATCGAGCGCGCGGTCGCGCTGCTGCTGTCGGTCGAAAAGACCGTGGTCGAAGGAGCTGGGGCGGCCGGGCTCGCGGCGATCCTGCAATATCCCGATGTTTTCGCCGGGCGAACGGTCGTGGCGCCGCTCACCGGTGGCAATATCGACCTGCGCGTGCTGTCATCGGTTGCGATGCGCGAACTGGTGCGGAGCGGGCGCTTGCAGCGCTTCGAGGTGCCGGTCTCGGATCAGCCCGGGGCACTTTCCACATTGACCGGACTGCTGGGCGAGGGCGGCGCCAATATCGTCGACGTGGCGCATGACCGGCTGTCGCTGACGTTCAATCCGAAGCGCGCCGTGCTCGACGTCGTGATCGAGCTACAGGATCGTGCGCATGGCGAGCAGGTTCTCGAGCTACTGCGTTGCCATGGGTTCGCGCCCGTGCCGCGTGCCGTGGGATAGCGACCGAGCGATGTAGGCGAGGGCAGCCGATCGGGCCGGGGAGCCGTAGTGCTGGCGATCGTCGCCAAAAGATTGTCGCGCCGTCTCGGTAGCAGTGATCGGAATATGCGGCCCAGGTCTCCAGGCCATCGCGAGATCGCGTGTCTTTTGTCTCGCAGCGTCGGATGGGGCGACGGGCTCTGACGTCAGCGAGTCTATGCCCATCGCGAAACCGTCGGACTTGCAAGCGTGCTCGAGGCGCAGAAGCGTTGCGCTTGAGGGTCCCGCCGCCCACAACCGCCTGGTGTCACTGACAAGAAAAAATCACTTTGTTCCGCGCTGGTATCAGAAGGGGTTCTTCGAACCCGGCCGCTCAACGCTCGCTTACCTGGACTCAAATCCGCCGAGCAGGACGCTTGATGATGGCCGTGTGATCACCGAACCCCGGTTGTTCGATGCGCCAACGAAACGCTGCTTCGTCCAGACCGACCTCTATTCGACCTTTTTCGGGACTTCGGTCGATGATGAGATCGAACGGCGCCTGTTCGGCATGATCGACACGAGCGGGGCGCATGCCGTCCGCGCGTTTGTCGGCGACGATATCGCCCAATGGCACGCACATTTCCGTGCGCTGTTCGAATATGTCGACATCCAGAAGATTCGCACTCCCAAGGGTCTGGATTGGCTAAAGGGCCAGTACCCGGCGCTCGATCAGAACGAGCTGATGATGGAGATGCAGGGTATCCGGATGCTGCACTTCACGATCTGGACCGAGGGTGTTCGCGAGATCGTGTCGGCGCAGGACGCGGATGCCAAATTCATCGTCACCGATCACCCGGTGACGATCTACAACCATGCCGTTCCGCCGACCGCAGCGATGTGCGCGTATCCGAACGATCCCAGCATCACGCTCAAGGCGTCGCAGACGATCTTCCCGCTCGATCGCGATTTCTGCCTGATCCTCACCAATCTCGAATATGCACAGGATCCCGCAGCGCCGCCGCTCGAGAAGCGCACCTTTGCGCGCCACTATCGCCAATCGATGGTCCGCACCGACAAATTCATCCGAACCCGCAAGCTGGACAGCAACGAGGTGCGGCGGATCAACCTGATCCTCAAAGCACGTGCGCGACGTCACATCGCCGCTGGCAAGGAGGAGTGGCTGTTCCCGGAAAAGACGGTCACCACGCCATGGTCGGGACTGCGCGAGACCCTGCTACCCCCGCGCGGCGAACTTTTTGGCTTCGGTGGCGAGATGTTCGCCAGGTTCGAAGACGGGCACGTTCACTATCAGGATGCGTTCGGGAGGACCGAGAAGGAGCGCGAGGACCTAAAGAAGGACCCGCCAGATCGGGAGCTTCGCGCCGGCGATCCGTGTGGCTGCGGCTCGGGCGCGCCGTATCGCGTCTGCTGCAAGACCCGTCCTTTGGCGTTGCGGCCAAGCTGGTCGGAGCGAAGCGTCCGCGAGCGCAACCTGCTGCTCCACCGTGCTATCGTCACCATCCTGGGCCTGGACCAGGGCAAGGACTGGGTGGCTGTCCGCCGCGACCTGACTGAAGATCAGATCAGGCAAGTCTATTTCCTCTACGAGTCGCTCTGGCCCCTCGAGACTGACCTGCTGGCCCTCTTGCCCAAGCCGGACGGGCGACCCCGTGCGATCTATACCGGGTCCCTTCACCCCCAGTCGATCATCGAGTTCGCGCTTGGCGCGCCGCTATATTTCGGGGAACTCATCGTCCAGCATCCCTTCGTCCATGCAGGGACGGTCACCAAGAAATACAGCCCGGTCGAGCATCCGCGGACCTATCATATGGAGTTCCTGAAGGACGTCCTGTTCTTCCTGACCGTGACCCCCCTGATCGACGCCGGGCTGATCAATCTGATCCCGGATCCCTGCAATTTCGACGTCCATCTGCGGGATCAGATGCTGCACATGGCCGAGGCGCGGTCGGCGGGGATGTCGTTTGATCCAGCCGGCGATCCGCGGCTGAAGCAGCTCCTCGATCTCGATCGCGAACGGGATCTGCTGCTCCTGCCGCGCGACGCCCAGTTGCGCCGCGCCCGCAAGCTTTTTCCCGATGTCGACGAGGCCGATCTTGAAACGGTGATGAGGGAGATCGACCAGCACAAGGTCGACGATCCGCTGGCCGCACTGCAGGACGACCTGTTGGAAGGCGGCGAGGGGGGCGGACAGAGCCGATTTATGAAGCTGTCGCCGAACTTCGAGATGGCAATGTACCTCGCCCAGGCGACGGGCGCCGTCATCGTCACGGATAGTGCGTTCCGCTGGCAGGAAATCCTTCGTGCCTCACAAAGGCGCGCTGGCGCGGCGCCGGCGCGCCTGCGCGGCGTGGCGCATCATATCGCCAATACGAGCTACCTGTTTCCGCTCGAGTCGGACGCCATCATCGATCTCGCGCGCAATCGGGCGCTTGCGGCATATCCCGCCATGTTCGGCGACATCTTCCGCTATCTGTCATCCGCCGCCGGGCGCCCACCCAAGCCAAACTGGGAAGCCCATATCTCGGCGCGCATCGCAAAAGATCATCCGATCATCCAGAAGCGGTTCTCCAAAGCCGAGATCATTGGCACCGCAGGGCGCATCTCGAGCGTTTTTCCGCCAAGCGGCATCCAGGACAACACGGTCAATCGCCTCCTGCTGATGTCGAGTTCGGAACATCATCTGCCCAGCGTGCCAATGGCGTTCTACATCGAGCGGGTTCCGGATGGAGGTTAAACTGAGGGGAACCTCTGGGCGAGCGCGGAACCAAGCCGTGTCACCGGCCGGTTGAGCAAAGCCACCGAACGGCTACACGTAGCCGATGCGCTTTTTCGAAGACGGCCCCAATATCCCGGATCAGCTGATCACCCAGCGCGACCTCGGCAATGTCGTATTCTTCTGCGGCGCGGGGCTTTCCGTTCCCGCCGGGCTCCCCGACTTTGCCGGTCTGACCCGGCGCCTGATCAAGAAGATGGGCGCGCTCAAGGCACAAGAGGTTCTCGACCGCGGCGACTCGCTTGACCAGGTCTTCACTGCGATGGTGAAGGAGTTCGGCGGCAGCGCGGTGGACCGGAGAATCGCCGATGCGCTGCGCGCGCCACGCGGCGCGGAACTTCGCTACCACCGCATGGCGCTGGACCTGTCACGAGGGCCAAGCGGCCAGCCCCAGATCGTCACGACGAATTTCGATCTGCTGTTCGAACGTTCCGAACCAGGCGTGCGCCGCTACGTCCCGCCATCGCTGCCGGATCTAGTGCTGCTCGAACCGATCCGGGGCGTCGTCTATCTGCATGGCCGGCTCGCCCGCCCCGGTCCGCAAGCGCGCGCGGGCTATGTGATCAGCAGCGCCGATTTCGGGCGTGCCTATCTTGCCGAGGGTTGGGCGGCGCGGTTCGTGCGCGAGCTCAGGGACCGCTACACGATCGTCTTGCTGGGCTACTCGGCCAACGATCCCCCGATGCGCTACCTGCTCGAAGGGTTGAACAGCCGGGAGGGGGGCGCCCATCGCGGCCCGATCTATGCCTTTGCCTCAGGATCTGCGGGCGCGGTCGAGGAAGAATGGCAGGACAAGGGCGTCACGACCATCGCCTACGACCCGCTCGACCGCCAGCATAGCGGTCTATGGGATACGCTTGAGGCATGGGCGCGGGCGGCACGCGATCGCGATGGCTGGCAAAAGGAGAGCGTCGCGCTCGCGCAGTGCGACCCGGTCGCGCTTCGGGCGTTCGAACGCGGACGGGTCGCCAGCCTTGTGTCGACCAAGGCGGGCGCCAGAGCCTTTGCCGATGCGGAGCCCCAACCACCTGCTAACTGGCTGAACGTGTTCGATGCCCAGGTCCGCTATGGCCGACCAGGCCGGCGCAACATCTTCAACGGGGATGAGCCCGAGCTCGATCCGCAGACACTTTACGGTCTAGACGACGACCCGCCACGTCCACCGCCAAAGCGCGACCAGCCCAATCCGCCAGCCGGCGATGATCTGTTGCGTTGGCGCTTCGGTGACGACAGCTGGCCCGAGCGGCTGCATCTGGGTACCGGGAGCGCGCTGTCGAACGGGCTTCTCCCGCAGCGCCTCTTTCATCTTAGCCGGTGGCTCGGCGATGTGCTCGACCAGCCCGCCGCTGTGTGGTGGGCGGCCGGTCGTACCGCCCTTCATCCGGGCCTTCTCGATGAGATCAGGCGGGGTATCGAGCGCAACACATTGCACGCGGCCGCAAAGCATTTCTGGCTATGTTATCTCGAGGGACAGCGACAGCAGGCCGACGTCATGGAGGACGGGCGCTGGTATGACTTTGGCGACCGGCTGAAGGATACCGGCTGGACCCCTGGCGCCGTGCGCCAGTTCGAGCAGCTCATCCAGCCCGCATTCGAGATCACCCGCCCGACGCTGTTCGGCTCGCTCCCGCCGACCGGGACATGGCAGGATCTGCCGCTAATGCATGTCGCGAACATCGATGTCCGCGTTCCGCGCTGGGATGACGGGACCATCGTCGTCACCGCCGACATTCTCCCGACCATCGTGGCGATCGTACGTCGCGCGCTCGAACGGACCGCGGCGCTGCTCGCCGAAAGCACGACGATCCTCTGGCGCACCCCGACGCTGCATCCGACAGGTCTGTCGGGGGACGAGACATCGGGCCGCAAGGCCGGCTATTTCCTGAAGTTCAAGGCCTTGTTCCTCGAGCTGGCGACTCAGTCCGCCGAGCTCGCACGCCGCGAATACAGCGCGTGGGACGGGAGCGATCCCTATTTTTTCGGCAAGCTGGTGCTGTACGGCGCCTCGCTGCCCATGGTTACGTCCGGCGCCGAGGCCGCGGCACGGATTCTCGGCTTGCCGGACCGCATCTTCTGGAACCACGACAGTCAGCGCGAACTGCTCATCGCGCTACGCGCGCGGTGGCCCGATATTCCGGCGGCGGCGCGCGGGCGGCTGGAGCGCCGGATCGCCAACGGGCCGCCGCGTTATGATGAAGACGAGCTCGTGGCGGACCACAAGCTGCGTGCGGCGACCCGATCGGCGAGCCTCCTGCGTTGGCTGGAACTGCAGGGCTGCGCGCTCTCACCGGAAGGGGATAAACGGCTCGCCAGGTTGAAATCCGTTCATCAGCCTTGGGACGACGGCTGGGCCGCACACGCGGACGATAGTAATGGTCCGCGCGGCGGCTTTGTCCGTCGCATCACCGACATGCAGGGACTCGACCGGATCGACCTTGCCGATGTGGTCGATCAGGCAGGCAAGCTCAACACCGAGGATCTCCGGCAGCTGCGCGACTTTCGTCCGTTCGAGGGTCTCGTCAAACAGGCCCCGTTGCGCGCACTAGCGGCGCTGCGCCTTCAGGCGCGGCTCGGCGCCTATCCCGTTCCCTACTGGCGCGACCTGGTCTCCGACTGGCCGGACGACGCACGCCCAAGGCTGTCACGATTGCTCAGCGCGCAGCTGGCCCGGTTGCCCGACGACATCTTCTTCGCGCTGCACTCCTATATCCCCCGCTGGTTCCAGCGGTTCATGCCCGTGCTCGCCCGCGACGACCGTCGGTGCGCGCTTCGAACATTCGATGCGATCGTCGCGCGCTTTCAGGGCGCCCCGCCGTCGGTGCTGGCCAGCGGCGTCGGCATCACCACGGTCGGCGGGGTGCCGCAGGAGCGCTCGGAATTCTCGTTTGCCAAATCAACGAATGCGCCGGGTGGCATGTTCGCCCAAACGCTGCTCGAATTGATGGGACGTCCCCGACGCCGCGGCGCATTGCCATCCACCATCGGTACACGGCTCGAAAAGCTGTTGTCGCTGCCCGGCGATGGCGCGGGCCATGCGCTGTGCGTCATTGCCCAGCGTCTCAGCTGGTTTGAATATTGGGACGAGGATTGGGTGCAGCGACGGCTCGTTCCACTCTTCACCGTGACCGATCCGCTCGCCGAAGGTGCCTGGCACGGGATTGCGCGCGACGAGCATCTGATGACGCTGGAGAGCCAGCGGCTGCTGAACCCGGCGTTCATCGCACTGCTGAAGGGCGAGGCCCCATGGCAGCTCGACGACAGCGAACAGGATGCGCTGTTCCGGCGGCTTGTGTTGTTGTCGCGCGCCTGGCGAGAGGGCGAGAAGCCGGCGCTCCGCTATGGCGACGTGCGGAAAATCCTGCAGGCCTGTGGCGACGGCGGTCGATCAAGCGCATTGGCGCAACTGGTTGCGATCGCCGAAGAACATGGACTGTGGGCCGAATTTGTGAAGCCTTTCCTTCTCAAGGCCTGGCCGCATCAGCTGTCTCTTCGCAGCGAGGATACGGCGCGCCAGTTCGTTCGGCTGCTCGAGCAAAGCGGTGATCGCTTCCCCGAGGCGGTCGCCATCATCCTGCCGTTGCTGCGACCGGTTGCCCGCATCGACAGCTTCGCATACCGGCTTCGGCGCGGCGATGCTCGGGGCCGAGACTATCCGCGAAGGTTCCCGGCAGAGATGCTGGCCCTGCTCGACGCCGTGATCGGAGACGATCGCACGACTCTACCATGGGGGCTCGCCGAGGTTCTCGAAGCGATCGTGGAAACACAACCAGAGCTGAGGCAGGACGAGCGCTGGCGACGGCTCAAGGATCTGGCCGCCTGATATTGGTTTGACGTGGCCTGGAATGTAGCGCGCAAACCTGACTAGCGCAGCGGCGGCGGCGGCGGGGGCAGGGCCGTGGTGCCCGATCCGCTACCGCGCGATTTGTCGGTCGAGCCAGGTCTGCAAGGTGTTGCGTTGCGCCGGGTTGATGCTCGAATAGGCCGGTCGTTTCTCATTCTGCCTCAAGGCCGTGGTGAGTGAGCCGATCATCGTTTCCGGTCCGATCCCTGCCGCCAACGCATCGATGATGTCCTGCCCTTCGGCGGACAGGATCACCTCGACCAGGCGTGCGAAGCGCTCGCTCGGCTCCGCCATCACGGCGAGGAGGCGCAGCAGGTCGGCGTCGTCAGCCAGCCCGCATTTATGCAGCGAAAGACCGATCAGCGCTGCTGCCCGGACGACCGCGTCGCGCGGTTCGGTCGGAACCGAAGCCGTCGACCGCGACAGCTGGTCTTCGCAGAGTGCCTCAACGATACGATGCCAATAGGGCGCAGGATCGCTGCCCTCGACGCGCCCATTGAGGCCCGCGACTGCCCAGGCCAGCACCACCGATGCGATATCGCCCGCCGCTCGACGGTAAAGGAATGTCTGACGTTCACGCGCATCATAGCTTTTGAGCCAGGCAGCCTCGAACCAGCCCGCCGGATCGGCGAGCGGCCCCAGCGTCGCGCGGATCAGCTTGCCCTCCATGGTGTCCGTCATGACCGCCCGGTCGCGCCCCGTACTGGTGACCCAACCCTTTGCTATACCTTCCGCCAGCAGGGTCGCCGCGGCATCGCGGTGGTCCTGCGCAAGCGCAACGGCCACGTCGGCGAGAAGGCGATCGACCTGCCAGAGCGGCTCTTCCTGCGCGATCCAATCCTCCAGCGGCATCGGCAGTGCGGGGAGCCGCTGGGCCAGGAGCCAGAGCAATGCCTCGCGCACAACGGTCTGGTCTTCCCAACCACGCCGGCCCCGGACTCCATATCGGATCAGATGCTGGAGCCAGGTCCTGCCGAGCAAGGCAAAGTCCGCGCGATCGACGATAGCCTCGAGCGAACGCACCGCGGCGGGTTCCACATCCGCGCCGGATGATGGGGCGGTGCACAGGATCGCAGCGGGTATTTCGTCGAGCAGCGCGAAGATCGCAGGCCGCCTTATGGGTTGGCCGTCGCCATCATAGGCGGGTGGCGCAAACGCGATCAGATTTTCGATTGCCGCTGGCGTAAAGGGACCGGCGGCGGCGATCGCGGCGTGGGCAATTTCGGGTGGGACCGCATCGAGACATGTCAGAAAGGCGCCCGGCCACAGGCGCGCCGCGGCGACGAACGGCCAGCGCGCGCCCAGATACGGCTCATAGGGCCCCGGCCACAGATTGCGGCTGGTCGCCTTCCAGTCCTGCCCGTCGCTTGCCCGAGCTCCTCGCCTTCTGCGGTCGGGGCCATCTGCAAGATGGGCGGTGAGCTGGAGCATGAGTGGATGTGTCTCGGGGGCATCCTGCAGGCGCACGACCAGCGTATCGACCGGATCCGCCACTGCGTCGGACAAGGTCCATAGGTCATCGACGGCGGCGATGAGCTGGGGGTGCCGGCCATCTGCCGCCAGCCTTTTACCCGTTTCCGCCAGAATGTCGGCGAGGTCGGGTCCGATATCGCTTGTCCCGCCATCGTCCTGGCCGGCCAGCCAGCAATCCAGCCGCGCCGCCCATTGCTCGAGGCCATTCGCGCTGAAATGCGCAGCGAGTGACGCCGCGATGTCGTTGAAACCACCGGTCGATACGCCGCCTGGCGGCTTCGGCGGCCAGGACGAGCTTGACGCCCAGGCGAGGGCCTCGACGACCGCACGCTCACGGTCGGCAGCGGCTACACTGTCGGTCGTTGCCATGTCAGCGCCTTTCCCGGCGCGCCGGCAGCGACGCGATGTTTCCAATCCAGGCCGAGGTCTGACGTGCCCGGGCGATCAGCCGATCGAACAGGCCGGCTGGTTGCGGCACCGGTACGCCGCTCCACCATTTCTCGAACGGCTCGGCACTCTGGAACAACGGCTCGAGCACCTGCAGGGCGTCGGCTGCGGGCTCAAGCGGGGCGATGCAGCTCAGCCTTCCATAGCCGACGCCGTTGAAGGAATGACCGAGGTGCCAGACCGCATCGTCGACGACCAGAAACCGGTCGTGGAGAAGGGCGGGCGGCAAGACGCGGACATTGATTGTTCCAAACCCGGAACTGGGCTCTCGCATGCGTTCGATCTGCCCGACGAAGAGGTCGCCGCGCCGCTCACCCGGCTGGTCGTCGGGCGCGGCCGTCATATAGGTGGCGCGGGATTCCGTTACCGCCTCGATACGGACACCCTGTTCCTCGGTAGCGGTACCGAACTCCTCGAGGTCGATCGCCTCGAGATAGGGGTCGACCAGCATGACGCGGGTCGCCTTTGCCGTCAGCGCATTGTCGACCGCATTGCCATAGGCGATGCCGCGTTCGAGATTGCCGGTAACCGCGAGGTTACTGGCATGGATATCCGTGGCGGACAGGCCTGTCGCGCCGAACGACTGTGCGGCAACATGGGTGGCGCTGTCGCCGGCCTGGAAGCTGACGATGCCGGCACCGCTGCCGCCGCTCGTCGCCAGCGTGCTCGCCGCGTCGTTGCCGAGCGCGACCGCTTCCTGCCTGTTGTCAGACACGGCGAGCTTGCTCGCCGATACCTGCCCGGCATTCACGGCGAGCGCCGAGGTCGTGCCGGCCGAACCCACATTGTTCGCAGAGATCTCGGTCGCCTTGTTGTTCTGGCGATTGGCGATCAGCCTCTCGGCATTGCCCGTCACGCCCGCACTGCCTGCGCTGAGCGTCGTCGGGCCGAAGACGCTGCCGGTGTCCAGCGGATCGGGTTCGAGGTCCTGCGTGGCGCGATTGCCGCGGGCGGTCGCGGTCACGTCATTGTCACTGAGCGCAATACTGGAGGTGTCGACGGGGCCGGCCACCGTGCTCAGCTGGGAATTGCCCGTGTCGCTCAGAATCCTGAGCGACTGATTGGCCTGGTCGTTGACCAGCGATCTGCCGGCCGCGGCGTCGACATGGGTGGTCTGGGCATAAGCCGGCAGGGCGGCGAGGGCACAAGCGAGGGCGCCGGCCGCGCTGCCGAGGAAGAGATGCCGCCGGGTGCGGCTCTTGGTCGAGGAGATGCGGATCATGGGTTACTCCGAAAAGGGGACATGGGTGACAGGCGGACAAGCGTGACTGGGGCGCGGCACCTCCTTGCTTCGAGCGTGACGGGACGGCGGCTCAGCCGCCGATGCGCAGACGGGCGACATTCTGGAGGCCGGCGCCGATGCGGTGCACCGCATTGTCGGTTGCCGTCGGCCGCCACAGCGTGGTGATCGCGCGCGCCTTGATGCCGCGTGACAGCAGGGCCGCGCTGAGGGCGGCAATGCGCCGGTCGGTCAGGGCTTCGCGCCGGTGTGGGTCGGTCGTTTCGGTGTCGCGGGCGACGAGCGTCACAACGACCGCGCGTCTTGATGCCGCGGCGATCGACTGATCGATCAATGCATTGGTGGTGCCGCTTGGTTCGGCCGATTGTTCGTCGAAGGGGATCTGGATGACCGGCGCGCTGGTAGCCTCCGTACCAGCGGATCTGCCGTTGAAGGCGGGGCTAGCCACAACAGCTGCCGGGGCTGGCCTACCCGGTGACCGAACATTTGCGGCTGTCGCCGCTACGGCGGGCGGCACGCTGTTGCTCCAGCTGCGAAACGCGATGCAATCGGTCGGGTCGACCCGGGTGACAGCGCCGACGAGGCGCATGGTCGCTTCCTCGAGCGCGGTCCGTATGCCGAGCTGCAGCGGCTCCTGGCCCTTGGCAGCGACATTCACGTCGAACAGGCTCGAGCCGAAGAAACGGAAGATATCGAACCCGACCTCGTAGCCGGTGAACTGTTTGGTCAGGCTGACCGTCTTCACCACCAGCAGCGAACGGGTATCGACGATCCTGAGATCAATCGCGACGCTCTGGGTAAAGGTCCGCGCTTTGGGGCCAACCTGGTTGACCTGGGCGTCGATCCCGCCCGAGCGGATGTCGTAGTTGAGCTCGGTGATCCCGCCGACGATGTAATAATCGGACGCAGCGATCGTGCCGCCATAATAAGGCAGCCACGGCACCTTGCTCGCGCCAGCCGTGCCGGCGGGCCCGGCGACATCGTGCGCGGTACCGTCGCCGAGCTGCCGGCGATCGGTGTAACCGAGCTCGCGCTCGGCGATCGTCGGATCGAACCGCTCGGCGAGAGCTACAGCGTCGCCAAGCTTTCCCAGCGCCGAGCTGACCATCAGGGCGCCGCCCTGGGTGATAGCCGTGCCTTCGTTGACCGAATATTTGCCGGTGTAATCGCGTACGTCGCCGACCGCGATGACTGGCGGCCGTGCATGACGCGACGCGATCGCGCTCGCGAGACAGGCAAGCGGCGTGTCCATCGGTGTGCGGTTGTCGCGCACCGCCGGCCCGATCAGGGTCGGCTGCTCACCCGGTCCCAGACGGGATTGATGCAGGCCGACGCAGCCGGTGAGGCCCGCTGCCAGGAACGTCACGGCGGCGACGCGCGACGCTCTCCAAGACGGCGTGCCGGCGTAGTGCTCCCCGCAGCGCATCAGTTGATCGCCCCGAACGCGCAGGCGTTGCTGCCACGCACGTCCGTACTCTGGTTGCCGCTGTTGCTCTGGTCGGAATTGAGCGCCTGCCAGGCGATGCCGCGCACATTGGCGCTGGTGCCGCCGCTGACCCGTGAGCTGACCGCGCCGCTATTGCCTTGCTCGCCGTCGATGGCGCTACCGGTCCGGCTGCCGCCGACGCTCGTGCTGTTGTCATTGCCCGTCGCGGTCGAGGTCGCGCCGGTCACGCTGGGTGAATTGGCGATCGCGGTCTGAGCGCCGCTATTGCCGGTCGCGGCCGCCGTGATCGAGCAATTATACTGGCGGGCGATGTTGGTGTTGTAGATCGGCGCCGCATAATAGCCGCCGCGCCGCTTCTCGATCAGGTCGAGCACCGCCGCCTGGTTCGCGCGATCCGCCGACGTCTTGAACTGCCAGGCAAGGCTTTCGCCATAATTGTTGGCGAGGGCAGGGGCCGGGGCGATGGCCAGTGTCAGAGCGCTGACGAGCGCGGTCAGCGAGCCGGCGCGACGCAATAAGGTCGAGCGGGAGCAATCCTCGCGAACGAGGGGGCGGGGAAGGTTCATGGCGGGAAGGCCTCTGCTTGTTGCGACAAAACCCGATGCCGGGCTGCGGTCGCATCAATGGCGGGAGGCGTGGACGCTGCGCAGTGTCGTTAAACCGTCAGAGCGCGCCACATGTCGCCAATGCGGCACGGGTTAGCGCGGCGCGTGCTGCAAACCCGCCTGGGATTCTGTTGGTCTGGGCATGCGAATGTCGTGGCCATGCTGTTGTGGATATGGCCGGCGGTGGCTACATTGCTGGCATGACCAAGACTCGCAACCTGACCAGCCGCTCGACCGGCAACGGCAAGTCGGCCGCTGGCACGGCCGGGGCGCCCAAATCAGGAGGCTGGACGGTCAAAGGCGGCGGCGCCGCGACGACCGTCAAGTCGGCCGCGAGTGGCCGGTTCCTTTCCGTCGCCAGCGCGGCGCTCAAGCCTGTCACCAAACAAGCGTCGATTTCCGGCGCGCAGGCCGACAAGGCCGTGCGGACATATCTCGAAACCGCGAACAAATAGACCCGCATGGCGAGCTCTTCGCGGGACGTTTTCATCAATTGTCCCTTCGACGCCGCTTTTGTCAGCGGCTTTCAGGCTCTAGTGTTCGGCGTCATCGGCTGCGGTTTCCGGGTTCGCTGCGCGCGAGAAATGGACGATGCTGCCGAGACGCGCATCGAGAAGCTCTACCGGATCATCGAGCAGAGCCGCTACAGCATCCATGACCTGTCGCGGACAGAGCTCGACGTCGCCAACAATCTCCCGCGCTTCAACATGCCGCTCGAGCTTGGCCTGTTCCTTGGCGCCAAGCGGTTCGGCGACGATGATCAGAAGCAGAAGAAATGCATGATCCAGGACACCGAGCAATATCGGTTCCAGCAGTTCATCTCCGATCTCGCTGGCATGGACATCAAGGCGCATGACGGTAATCCGCGCCGCATGGTGGGGCACATCCGCGATTTTCTCGTCACCGCCTCGCGCCGGCGCACCATTCCGACCTCGGTCGAGCTGCTCGACAGCTATGACCGGTTCATGGCCGGCCTGCCGGCGATCGCTGGCGCGGCCGGGCTCGATGCAGGCAACATCCTGTTTCCGGACTATGAGCGGCTCGCGCAAGCCTGGGTCAAGGCGGACCATGGGCGGGCGATCTGAGACCCGGCCGAGGGCTTATCGCTCTGCCGCGATCTGACGAACACCAATAGATGAGCGGGAGACGCTGGGCGACAGACAACTCATCCTGTTCACCGGGCACGCGATCTTGGAACCGGTATCGTTCCTCCCTATTTTCGTCGCATGGAGATAATCAAACTCACGCGCGCCGACCGAGTGGTCCGGGAACTCGATGAAACTGCGCGCAAGGCGCATCGGCAACAGGTCGACGGCTGGATCCGCGCCTTGAAGGCGGCCGAGGCGAAAGCCGTCGCCGACAAGTTACCGCTGCGGCTCTACCAGGCGAACTACCGGGTCGAGGACGAGAAGAGCGCCACCAAGGGCAGCTACGATCTTCGCCGCGGCGCGGTCGTCGAGCTTCTCAAATCCTTGTCGCCCAAAGAGCGTCATCCGAGCACCTCGACATGGATTTTTCAGCTCCACATCGCGGACGCTCCCGTCATCGCCAATCTGCTCGCGCCGCCGTTGGACAGCGCCATCGATTTCCTGTCCGTCGCGGAGCTGACGGCCAACAGGACGACGATTGGAAGTGCGGGCCTGAAGTCCTGATTCATCCCTCGAAGTTCTGAAACACTTCGGATCCGGCAACGGACCGCCCGCGAAGGAATGTGCCCGGGCCAAGGATACATGGCACTCATGGTCCGCGAGACTTCTGCACGCCGGCCAACGTCGCTGCCCGTCCTGATGGTGCCTGAGCCACGTTTGTCGGGGAGCGTACGCGCCGGATGTGGACGCAAGGCGGGTAGCCCAGGATCGGTCTTGCCTCAGGTGGCGGCGTTCGCCTCGCAAGCGTCGAGTGCAGTCTCGATTTCGGCTAGCGCGCGCCGGTTGCAGGTCGGGCGGCGGAGCAACTCGGATCGCAGCGCCTCACGGTCGCGGAACACTAGCTGCGCGAGCGGAACGCCGTAACCCAGCAACGCCTCGCGGGCGCCCTTGCCGATGGGCAGCTCCGCAATTGGGGTCGTGGCCGTAACTTCCGCGATCGGCATGCGCGGTACAGCCTCTTTAAGCCCACGTCGGTACAGTACGCCCGCGCGGCCTCGCGTAATGCCAAAGGCCTGACCGATATCGGTGAATGTCGCCCCATCGTTCCGCATCTTGACGACGCGTGCCCGGCGGGCTTGTCGCTCGTCCATCGTGCCTATCACCGTCTCTGCCTTGCCATTGAGTTCGCGATTGAACCTGGGTCGATGCGGACAAGCATCTCAGGAATGTCGTTACTGAAGAATACCCATTTCTCGGGATGCCGCCATCACAGGCGTATTTCGTCGAAGGCCATCGCGCCAACAACGGTGCCGATGTGAAGTGTCTTTGTGGGCAGGCTGGGCAGATTGCCTCAGATCCGGGTGTAATTCTTACGAGGATGTTTGATCTACTTTA
>CAISGR010000029.1 GCA_903884945.1 uncultured bacterium | reverse complement strand
CCGCAATCCCGTTGTGCTGATATTGAAGTCCGCCGAGACGGCCTCGGTTGGCCCGGATATCGCCCACGTGGTGTCGAACGAGAACGGCGGCGCCGCAGGCTTCGCCGGCGGCCCGGCCGGCGCGAGCGGCGGCTGCTGCGCTGCGGCAGGATTCGCGCTCAGAGCCGGGAAAGCGGCGGCGGCGGTGGCGGTCGCGATGAAATAGCGGCGGGTGACATGCATGACTAGGCCGGACCTGTGACGGCATCGAGGAAGATGCGGGAAGTCGTTGAAGCAGTGGGGCGAGAGAGGCAAGCATTATTTGCGTGGCGGGACAACGGGTCACGCGGGCAGGAAGGCATGGTCGTTCCTATATCGGTCGGCCGAGGGCCGGCGCTTCCCACCGGATTCGGTAGGATGCGCCAGTTTCATCATTGCCGGCACTCTATCCTAATCCTCTTAAGAGATTGTTTGTTTTATGGTCTCGGAGAATAGTTCGAATCAGGGAGCTTGTCATGCCTAGGGGCATTCTTCGGGTGATCGCGGGGCTGCTGTTTGCCTTTCCGGTCATGATGGCAACCGCGCAAGAGTCACGGCCGCGCGGACCGCTGCCGGGTGTCGCGGCGCCTGGCGCGATATCGGCGGCGCCCCCAGTGCCGAACGTCCACCTTCCGGCACCACCGCCCGTCCTGCCGACGCCGGTCATTTCACCGACCGCACGGCTCTATATTGCTGCGCTGCAACGGGCGTTACCGTCGCATGGCTATCACCCCGGCCCCGAAACGGGGCGGCTCGACAAGCGGACCATCGCCGCGATCAAGGCGTATCAGCGCGATGCCGGACTTCCGCTCGATGCGCGTTCCGAGATGAATCTCAAGACGACGCTCGACAGCGTCAACTTCGTCAAACCGCCGATCCTCGCCCATTGAGGATCGGTGGCAAGACGGTAACAGCCTAGTCGCGGTTGCGGACCACGATTTTGCCGATGGCATTGCGTGACGCGAGCTGCTTGATGGCCTCGCCGCCCTTGGCGAGCGGAAAATACTGCGAGATCAGCGGCTTGAACTTACCCTGCTCATAGAGCGCCATCAACGCCTCGACATTGCGGCGGTGATGCGCCGGATCCTTGGCGGTGAACGCCCCCCAGAACACGCCGACGATGTCGCAGCCCTTGAGCAGCACCAGGTTCAGCGGTGGCTTGGGGATGCCGGAAGGGAAGCCGACCACGAGATAGCGGCCCTCCCAGGCGATCGAGCGCAACGCCGGTTCAGCATAGTCGCCGCCGATCGCGTCGAAGATCACATTGGCGCCGGCCTCGCCGACCGCCGATTTGAACAATTGCGCCAACGCCTTCTGCGCCGCCGGGTCGCCGCCCGGATCGCGCGGATAGACGACGGTGGCGTCGGCCCCGCGTTCGCGGCAGATCGCGGCCTTCTCCTCGGAAGAGACCGCGGCGACGACGCGGGCGCCGAGCGCCTTGCCGAGATCGATCGACGCGATGCCCACGCCACCCGCGGCGCCGAGCACCAGCAAGGTCTCGCCGGGCTTGATCCTCGCTCGGTCGACGAGCGCGTGATAGACGGTGCCGTAGGTCAGGAGCAGCGACGCCGCATCGTCGAAGGACATCGAATCGGGAATCTTGAAGGTATCCTGGGCCGGTGCCAGCGCCGCCTCGGCCATGCCGCCATGCACGGTCACGGCGAGGACGCGGTCGCCGACCGCGACACTGGTGACACCGTCACCGATGGCGCGCACGGTGCCGGCGACTTCCGAGCCTGGCGCGAACGGCCGCTTCGGCTTGAACTGATAGCGATCCTCGATGATCAATGCGTCAGGATAATTGACCGAGCAGGCCTCCACCGTGACGACGACCTGGCCGGGACCAGGGACGGGCCAAGGCACGTCGACGAGGGTGAGGGTCTCCGGACCACCGGCTTGGATGCTGTGCAGGGCTTTCATGGACCACTTCTCTTTGGGCTGCGCGGGGAGGGATCGGACCGGCGCGGATGATCCGCTCAAGCCTCCCATGGTGTCAACCGCCGGATGCGTTGCTGTCCGCGCGCCGTGCTGCGTCGCGGAAGCCGCGGATTGACAGGCCTGGGGTGGATCGCCATGG
>CAISGR010000028.1 GCA_903884945.1 uncultured bacterium | reverse complement strand
GCGCCCTGCTGCTCGGCAAGGCCAAAGACAATAATGCATCCTGCGCGCTCGGTCCCTTCATCCGGCTGTTCGACGACCGCTTCACGATCGACGATGTGCGCGCCGCCGAGGTGTCACTCACGATCGAGGGCGCGGACGATTACCGGCTCGAAGGCAGATCCAGCATGCGGCTGATCAGCCGCGACCCGCTCGACCTGCTCGGCCAGACGGTGGGCAGGAGCCACCAATATCCCGACGGTTTCGTGCTGTTTCTCGGCACCATGTTCGCACCCGGCGAGGACCGCGGCGAACCGGGGCGTGGCTTCACCCACAGGATCGGCGACGTGGTGACCGTGTCGACCCCCAGCCTCGGCACGCTGACCAACAAGGTCTGCCATTGCGAGGACGCACCGCCCTGGACCTATGGCATTGCGGCGCTGATGCGCGATCTCGCGCGCCGGGCCTGACGACCGAATTGCCGACCGGGACTGCCGGCCAGAGCCGATCCGCCACGACGGAGCGGTCCAACCAGGAGAGTGACTGTGGGAAATGCCGTTTTTCGTTCCGGTATCGGTGCCGTGAAGAGGCGGGGACACCTTGTGGCCACGGCGATGAGCGCGTTCGGCCTCACCGCCGCGCTTCCGGCATCTGCCGAGACCGTGACCTTCACAAACTTCACGCTGATCGACGGGCGCGGCGGCCCGGAGTTGCCGGCGTCCGCGATGGTGGTGATTGACGGGCGCATCATCTGGGTCGGCCCGGCGGCCCGGGCCCCTGCGGGCGACACGGTCGACCTGGCCGGCAAATATGTTATTCCCGGCCTGATCGACACGCATATCCATATCGGCAATCTCCACGACCTGACGCAGGACGAGCGCTTCTACACGCGCGAGAATGTCGAAAACGACCTGAAGACCTATGCCGCCTATGGCTTCACCGCCGTGGCGGTGATGGGAACCGACAAGGATTCGGTCTTCACCGTGCGCAACGCCGAGCGCGCCGACCGCCCCACGCTGACCCGCCTCTACACGGCTGGGCAGGGCATCGTGTTCCGCGGCGGCTATGGCGGCCTGCCCGGGATCAACCGCCCGGTCGCCAATGCGAAGGAGGCAGCGATCGAGGTCGACGCCCAGGCTGCCAAGGGCGCGGACTACATCAAGTTCTGGCTCGACGACGAGCTTGGCACCATGCCCAAGATGCCGCCCGAGGTGAGCCAGGCGGTGATCGACGCGGCCCATCGCAACGGGCTCAAGGCATTTGCGCATATCTTCTACCTCGAAGACGCCAAGCGCCTCGCGCAACAGGGCATCGACGGCTTCGTCCACAGCGTCCGCGACGCACCGATCGACGATGAGCTCATTGCACTGATGAAGCAAAAGGGTATCGTCCAGGTCGCGGGGACGCTGAGCCGCGAGGCGGCGATGTTCGCCTATGCCAAGCCGGCGCCGCAACTCAGCGATCCCTTCTTCAAGCAATCGCTTTCGCCCGAGGCGCTCAGGCAGCTTGCCAGCCCCGAGCGGCAGCGCAGCGTCGCCGCCGCCCCTGCCTATCCCAGGCTGCCGAGCTTCTTCGAGACGGCGATGGGCAACATGAAGCGCGAGGGCGCGGCCGGCATCCGCTGGGGCGTCGGCACCGATTCGGGGCCTCCGGGGCGCGTCGCGGGCTATTCGGGTCATTGGGAAATGGAACTGCTGGTCAAGGACGGCTTCACGCCGGGCCAGGTGATCCAGGCGGCGACCGCCTATGGCGCGGAGATCCTCGGCGCGAAGGACATCGGCACGCTCGAGCGCTCGAAATGGGCCGATTTCGTCGTGCTCGACGCCGATCCGCTGCGGGACATCCGGAACACCCGCAAGATAGACGCGGTCTATATCGGCGGCCGCAGGGTGAAGTCGGTCGCCCCATGACCGTTTCGGCCAATGACAACCAGACCGCATCAGCACGGCGGCCGACCCGGGTGCGGCATGCCGTGCTCTGGCTGACGGTCGCGGCGTACATGATCACCTATATGGACCGGGTGGTGATCTCCACCGCGGCGCCATCGATCCAGAAGGAATTCGGCTTCTCCGCAATCACGATGGGCTGGATCTTCAGCACCTTCCAGATCACCTATGCCCTGTTCCAGCTCCCGGGCGGGTGGCTCGGCGATCGGTTCGGGCCGCGCCGGGCGCTGACCTGGATCGTCGTGTGGTGGTCGAGCTTTACCGCGCTCACCGCGCTGACCTGGTCAGCCGGATCAATGCTGGTCTGCCGCGCACTGTTCGGCGCCGGCGAGGCGGGTGCCTTTCCGATCGCCACCCGATCCCTGTCGCGCTGGATGCTGCCGCAGGAACGCGGCTTCGCGCAGGGCGTCACGCATGCCGGCGCGCGGCTCGGCGGGGCGATCACGCCGGTGTTCGTGGTGCTGCTGATCGTCGATTTCGGCTGGCGCGCTCCCTTCTTCGTCTTCGCGCTGGTCGGCCTCGCCTGGGCGGCGTTGTGGTTCACCTTCTATCGCGATCAGCCCGCCGAACATGCGCGCGTCAACGCAGCCGAACTGGCGCTGATCACCGACGCGCTCGGCGCCGCGGCGCCCCCGAGCCGCACGGCGAAGATCCCGTGGAAGCAGCTGCTGGGCAACGGGCAGATCTGGACGCTGTCGGCGATGTATTTCTGCTATGCCTACAGCATCGGCATCTTCCTCACCTGGTTTCCGACCTATCTGAAGGACGCCCATGGCTTCAACCTCACCAAGATGGGCCTTTATGCCAGCCTGCCGCTGATGGCGGGCGTCGCCGGCGACGTTGCGGGCGGCTGGATTTCCGATCGGCTCGCCCATGGATCGGGCAACCTGAAGCTGGCCCGGCGGCTCGTTGCCATAGCGGGCTTCCTGTTCGCTACGGTGGCGATCCCGCTGGCCGTACTCTCCACCGCGCCGATGGTTAGCGTGGGCTGGTTCTGCCTCGCGGTGTTCGGGCTGGAGCTGACGGTCGGCGTATCGTGGGCGGTGACGCTCGACATCGGCGGCAACTATGCCGGATCTGTATCAGCGGTGATGAACACCTGCGGCAATATAGGCGGGGCCATCGCGTCCTTCGCGACGGGCTATATCGTCACCTATGCGGGCTGGAATCCGGCCTTCTTCGTGCTGGCCGCGCTCTCGCTGGTCGCCGCCGTCCTGTTCCTCGGGATCGATGCGTCGCGCCCGCTCTACAGGGGGGAATCGCAGGCCCGCTAAGCAGGCGATTCAGCGCAGAAGATGGGGAGATGGGGCATCAAGGCCATTGACAGTCATGGCCAATCAAGTGATGCATACAATATATTATTTTAGTATGCACTATCTTCGGGCCGGACCGATGGGAACGATCTTCCCGTCGCCGGGGCCCGGAGCGGCCATTGCAAGTTCGCGGCCGCCAACCCCGGCGGGAGGCATTGCCCGGTCGGGATCGTCTGGGAGGTTCGACACGAGATGAAGATCAGCGAGTCCAAATGCGTCGGGTGCGGAAACTGCACCTATGCGTGTCCGATGGGGGCGATTTACGTCGATCCCGTGACGCGCAAGGCGACGGTGAACAGCGACGAGTGCGTCGAATGCTACGCCTGCTATAACGGGTTGAGCAAGGAGCACCTCCCCCCCCGGACGGTGCGGTTCACGCGCCGCATGATGTCCAAGCTGTGGCTCCGTTTCGAGCCCGATCCCGACATTTGCCCGACCGACGCACTCGAGCCCGACGAACTGAGCTGGCCGCGCGTGGTGCGCCGCGCCTTTTCCGACCCGCGCGTACCGCATGAATCGACCGGCGTGACCGGGCGCGGCACCGAGGAAGTGAAGACCAACGAGATCTCGAACCGGATAGGGATCGGAATGGTAGGCTTCACCATCGAGTTCGGTCGGCCCGGCGTCGGCGTGCGCTTCCACCAGATCCAGGAGATGAGCATGGCACTCGCTGCCCTGGGCGTGAAGATCCAGCCCAAGAATCCGGTGACCGCGATGATGAGCGATGTCGACACGGGCAAGATCCGCGACGACATCCTGAACGAAAAAGTCCTCTCCGCGATCCTGGAGATCGCGGTTCCGGTCGAGCGGACCGAGGAGATCATCCGCACCGTGTGGGCGGTGGAAAAGAAGATCGACACGATCGTGGTGCTGGGCGTCGGCACGCGGTGCGACGAGGATGGGGAGGAACGCGTCGTCGCGCCGATCCTCGAACGGCTCGGCTATACACTGAAGCGCGCGAAGACCAATCTCGGCCTGGGCCGGCCGCAGATCCGCGAGATTCTGCGCGAGGCGCCCGCATCGGCCGAACCCGCAAAGGACGCAGTGGCAGCATGACCAATACGCTTCATCGCTACGGCACGGCCGAAAGCTTCGTCGACGATTATGTGATCTTCGCGCTGCCAGCCAAGGGCGGCATGCAGCAGGGCGATCCGTTGCCCGCGCTCAGGCGGTTCCTGGAAATCGCGCTCGAATATAATCCGGTCAACATCGGCGATGCGATGCATGGCGGGGGCACCCGCCCGACCGAGCACAGCCGCGCAATCGAGCATTTCGCCAGGCGCCCGATCAAGCCCGATTTCCAGAAGGTGCTGGATGGGATCGGCGAACCGACGACCTTTTCCGCCGTGTTCGCGACACGCGAGGATGCCGAGGCGTTCGTGACGCGGATCGTCGCGGAGGACCTGGGGCTGAGCATCAACATCTCGTCCTCGATCGCCAACGCCCTCGGCTGCTGCAAGGCAGCGGGGATCACGCGCCACAGCGTCGGCTATTCGCTCGGGTTCGAGGGCATCCAGGACAACGCACCGAACCGCCATGTCCTCTCACTCTCCACGATGTGCGGGCACGGCATGATCAGCCAGTCGCTCGCCAAGAAGATGATCGACATGGTCAAGGAGAACCGCCTCTCTCCCGACAAGGCGACGGCAGCGCTGAGCCGATTCTGCTCCTGTGGCATCTTCAACCCGGTACGGGCGAAGCGGATCATCGAAGAGGCGCGCAAGAAGACGTTCTGATGCCGGCGCGCAGGTGCAGGCAGACCGCATGAGTGGAGCGAAAGAGCAGTGACGACAGCGAACGGCGAGCCGACAGCGACGGCGGCCCAATCGGCGGCATTCGGCCGTTCGGACCATGATGGCGGGGCGCCCCGCCGCCCCGATTCCGCCGGCGCGATCATCCCGGCCGAGCGGACGGGCAGATCGGACCTCAGCCATGTCGACCCGGCGCTGGTCGAGCGGATGCGCCATCGCCTGCGTGCCCAGACCGCTGACTGCGTGATGGACACCTTCGGCATCAGCGTGAACACCTGGGTGAAGATGCGGGACGGCAAGCCGATCCGCACTTCGGTCGCCAGGCGCTTTCTGGAGCGCCTGGCAGCATCCAACTGACCCATCGCCAATCCGGCAAAATGCCGTAACCTGCCCCGACCGGCAGCCTGCCGGCGAAGGGACCGGGAGTCGCATGATCGCAGAGCCAGGCATGGCGTGCCCGCTGGACGGCGAGATAGCGACACCGCCGCTGACGGCTGCCGACATCCATGTCTGGACGATCGGGCTCAGCGACGCGATACCCGCTCCGCCCGAAGCAACCGCGATGCTTGACGAAGGCGAGCGCACGCGTGCCGCCAGCTTCGTCTTCGAGCGTGACCGCGCCCTGTTCATCCGGCGCCGCAGCGCGTTGCGGCGGATTCTCGGCGGCTATCTCGGCCTGTCGCCGGCGGACGTCGTCCTGCGGAGCGGCGCGCATGGCAAGCCCGCACTCGGCCTATCCCAAGAGCGCAGCGGCCTGCACTTCAATGTCTCGAACTCGGCCGGGGTCGCGCTGTGCGCGGTCACCCGTTCCGGCCCGATCGGGGTGGACGTAGAGCAGATCCGCCCCATGGCGGACCTGGACGGGGTGGCGGGCCTGGTGCTCGGCCCGGCCGAGCGCGCCGTCTTCGATGCGCGCGAGGGCGCGGAGAAGCTCGCCCTGTTCCATGCCGCCTGGACGCGCAAGGAGGCCTATCTGAAGGAGCGCGGCGAAGGGCTGATGCGATCCCCGACGCTGATCGAGTTCGGGGCCTTGCTGGGCCGGCCGGAGGAACCGATTCGAGATGCCGACGACCCTGGAGCAGGCCAATTCTGGCGGATCTGGGCGTGGCACCCCATGCCTGGATATAGCGCCGCTTTGGTTGCAAAACCTGCCGCCGCCCCCCTGATGCATCGCCGATTTTCGGCCTGATCCCAAGCGAAAAGCCAAGAATTTCCGGGGTGGTAAAGTTCTTGCGGCGGCGCGACCAATATAGCCGCCCCGGTTATAACACCCGCTATTGCCGACCCTAAGCCCGTGATATTGTTATCGAACGGCGCCAAAGAGGATGCCGGCCGAAATACAGCGCAAGTTGGTTCCCCGGAAAGGACAACAAATGGCACAAAACGATACGCTTGGACACACGGCAATGGTCGCCGGAGAAGTGTTGATGCCCGGTGCGAGCAATCTGATCGCCGGCAATATCGGTGCGGGTGTCGCAACCTTCCTGGGCACCGGGCTCGCCGTCGCCATACTGGCACCGTCGATGCCGCTCGTCGCCGCGCTGACCGCGATCGGGCTGCGCTGGAATTCATACAAGATGGCGACCACTGGCGGCAATTTGCTGTCCGAAGTCGCTGAGCATATCCCGCAATCGCCCCCGAAGGCATCGACGCCGAAGACCTCGGGCTGACCGCCCGGCCGCGGGCCGGGGCGCCAAGCGATCCCCGGCCGGCGGCTTGATCTTCCTGCCGCCCGGCAGCGTCGCTGCCGTTACCGTCGCCGACACCGGTGGCGATTGGAGAATCGCGTCCGCGTAATACGCCTATCGTGTCCACGCCGACCATGACTTCGATTTGATCCTCCGCATCGAGCGGGAGCCGCACGCATCACCATGGAACCTGCAGGTGAAGCCCCGTATATCGAAGCCTTGAGACGAGCGTCCGCGCAGATCAGGACGCTGCTCGACCAGAATGCCGCGCTGAGCGCCCAGGGGCCGATCGCCGTGATCGGTATGGGCTGCCGCTTTCCCGGTGGCGCAACCGATCCGGAGCGCTTCTGGAACCTCCTCGCCCAGGGCGGCGATGCGGTGGCCGAGATTCCGGCGGACCGGTTCGATCTCGATACCTGGTGGAGCGCGGATCCCGAGGCCGCGGGGCGCCTTTATGTGCGCGACGCAGCGTTGCTGGGCGATGTACGCGGATTCGACCCGGCCTTTTTCAGCATCACGCCGGCGGAGGCGGAGTCGCTCGACCCACAGCAACGCATGCTGCTCGAGGTGAGCTGGGAAGCGCTGGAGGATGCGCGGATCGATGCGCGCCGCCTGGCGGGCAGCAAGACGGGCATCTTCATCGGCCTGTCGAATTATGATTATATCCAGGCGCACGTCCATTCGGGCGATCCCGAGCGGATCACCGCCTATTCGGGCAGCGGCGTGATGTTCAGCACCGCCGCCGGGCGGCTGTCCTATTTCTACGACCTGCGCGGACCCTGCGTGACGTTGGATACCGCCTGCTCCTCCTCACTCGTGGCGCTGGACGCAGCGATCAAGGCGCTGCGGCGGCGTGACTGCGACGCGGCGATCGCGGGCGGAGTGAGCCTGTTGCTCTCGCCCGACAGCACCGTCGCCCTGTGCAAGGTGCGCGCGCTGGCGGCGGACGGGCGGAGTCGCGCCTTCGACGATGCCGCGACCGGCTATGGCCGCGGCGAGGGCTGCGGCCTGGTCGTGCTCAAGCGGCTGGACGACGCGCTGCGCGACGGCGATCCTGTCCAGGCGATCCTTGCCGGATCGGCAGTGAATCACGACGGGCGCAGCAACGGGCTGACCGCACCCAACGGGCTGGCGCAGCAGGCCGTGATCCGCGCGGCGCTGGACGATGCCCGGCTCAAGCCCGAGGCGATCGACTATATCGAGGCGCACGGCACGGGCACGCCGCTGGGCGACCCGATCGAGTTCGGCGCGCTCGATGCAGTGTTCGGCAAGCGCGCGGCTGGGAGCGACCTCAAGCTCGGTTCGGTCAAGACCAATATCGGCCATACCGAGGCGGCCGCGGGGATCGCCGGCGTGATCAAGGTGATCCTGGCGATACGGCACGAGACCCTGCCGCCGAGCCTGCATTTCACGACGCCGAACCGCCATATCGACTGGGCCGCCGCCTCGATCTCGGTAGTGGATGCGCCGTCGCCATGGCGGGCGGACGGGCGCCCCCAAGCTGCCGGCATCAGTTCGTTCGGCCTGAGCGGAACCAATGCGCACGTCATCGTCACCGCGCCGCCGCCGGTCGAGACCGTACCGGCTGAGCGACCGATCCATGTTCTGCCCCTTTCGGCAGCGACGCCGGCCGCCCTCGCCACCGCTGCGGCGGAATGGCGCGCGCTCCTGGTCGGCCGGGACGGCACGAGGCTGGCGGACCTTTGCGCAACCGCAGCGCGGCGCACCCCGCTGCGCGAGCGACTGGTCGCCATCGGCGCGAGCGTCGAGGAGCTGGCGGCCGGGCTGCAGCGGCCCGAGGCGCGACCCCGGCCGAACCGCACCTCGGGACTCGCTTTCCTGTTCACCGGGCAGGGAGCGCAATATGCCGGGATGGGCCGCGCACTCTATGCGAGCGAGCCGGTGTTCCGGGCAGCGTTCGACCGGTGCGCGACGCTGGTCGGCGAAACACTCGGCAAGCCATTGCCCGCGCTGCTGGAGGATGGCGCAGCGCTGTCGGGGACGGGCGTGGCGCAGCCGGCGACCTTCGCGCTGCAGTGGGCGCTGACCGAACTCTGGGCCAGCTGGGGCGTGCGGCCGGATGCGGTGGCGGGCCACAGCATCGGTGAATTCGCGGCCGCGGTCGCGGCAGGCGTGCTGGAGCTGGAAGACGCGCTGGCGCTGGTGCTGGAACGCGGCCGGCTGATGCAGGCACTTCCGGCCGGCGGCGCGATGGCCGCGGTGTTCGCCTCCGCCGATATCGTGACGCCGCTTCTCGCGGTCCATACGGGGCGCGTGGCGATTGCAGCGATCAACGGGGCTGAATCGGTGACCTTGTCGGGCGAGGATGCGCCGCTCGACGCGGTGCTGGCGGCGCTGTCGGCGCGGTCGATCGACACGGTGAAGCTCGACGTCTCGCATGCTTTCCACTCGCCGCTGATGAAGCCGATGCTGCCGGCCTTCCGGGTCGCCTGCAGCGCCGCCGAGCCCCGTGCGGCCGGCTTGCCTTTCTACTCGACCGTGACCGGAGCGCGCCTCCCGGCGCAAGAGCGGCTGGCGGCCGATTACTGGTGTCGCCAGATCGAGGCGCCGGTGCGCTTCGACGCGGCGATCGAGGCGATGCGCGAGGACGGCTATGATCGGTTCCTGGAGATCGGGCCGGGCGACACATTGTCGGTGCTCGCGCGCCGGGCGGGGAGCGGGCTGGCGGTGAGTTCGCTCCGGCGCGGCGCGGACGACGCGCGCCAGATCATGACCGCGGCCGGCACCTTGTGGTGCGACGGCGTCGAGGTCGAGTGGCCTGCCATCACCGGCCCGGCCGGCCAGCGGGTCGATGCACCGCACTATCCGTTCCAGCGCAAGCCGTACTGGCTGGAGGTTGGCCCCTTGCGGCCGGCCGCCTGGTCCACAGGGCAGGAACAACCGGAAGTCGCCGTGGCGACAGCGCCAACCAGGGGGGACAGAATGGACAGCCGCGAGCAGGTCATCGCTACGCTGGTGGGGATGCTGGCATCGATCACCCGGCTGGATCCGGCGGAAATCAGCCCGGACCAGCATCTGACTGACATGGGGCTGGATTCGCTGATGCTGCTCAAGCTCGGCCAGGCGGTCGAGCGGGGTTACGGCGTCGAGCTGCGGATGAGCCAGCTGTTCAAGGAACTGGGCACGCTCGGCGATATCCAGGCCTATCTCGCCAAGCACGCGAAGCGCAGCCCCGGCTCGACCGTGCCTGACATCGCGCCGCCGGCGGCGGCACCGGCGGTTCCCGCCTTCGTGTCGGTGGCTGCACCAGCACCGACGGCCACGCCCGTCGTCGCCGTCACGGGTGACGCGACCGCGCTGTTTCAGCAGCAGCTCCAGGCGATGGCCGAGATGTCAGCGCAGAACCTACGTAGCCTGACCGAACTCAGCCGCTTGCAGCTGTCCGCGACCGGCGCTGCGCCGCCTGCCGTCGCCGCAGCGCCCGCGCCACGAATCCCGCCTGTCGAGTTCGCGGCGACCGTGCCGGAGCCGGCCAGGCCAGCGCGGCCGCCGGCGCCCAAGCCAGTGCCGGTCGCCGCGATCCGCGGGATCAATCTCGCGGGCGCGAAACTCTCCCCGGCGCAACAGGCCTATGTCGAGGAGCTTGTACGGCGCCATGTCGCGCGGACCGGCGGCTCCAAGGCGCTGACCCGCGAAAGCCGCGCGGTGCTGGCCGACTGGAAGCACACTTTGTCCTTCTGGGGCCAGATGAAGGAGGCGAAATATCCGATCGTCTCCGCCGCATCGAAGGGCTCGCGCATCACCGACGTGGACGGCAACGAGTATATCGACGTCGCGATGGGCATGGGCGTCCATTTCTTCGGGCATCGCCCGGATTTCATCCATGACGCGCTGAAGACGCAGATGGATGCCGGCATCGAACTTGGCACCCAATCCCCCTGGACCGGCAAGGCCGCGCAGCTGCTGACCGAACTGACCGGCACTGAGCGCGTGGCGTTCAGCAATACCGGATCGGAGGTGGTGATGGTTGCGCTGCGGCTTGCCCGCGCCGCGACCGGTCGCACCACCGTCGTGCTGTTCAAGAACAGCTATCACGGCATTTTCGACGGCGTGCTCGCCACCGAGGAAGAGGGCGAGACCGTGCCGATCGGGATCGGCACGCCCGCCGGGATGATCGAGGACCTGATCGTCCTGCCATATGATTCCCCGGCCTCGCTCGATTATATCCGGACACATGGCGACAGCCTGGCTGCGGTGCTCGTCGAGCCGGTGCAAAGCCGCAATCCGGATCTCCAGCCCCAGGGCTTCCTCAAGGCGCTGTACCGGCTGACCCGGGAAGCGGGCACTGCCCTGATCTTCGACGAGATGATCAACGGCTTCCGCGCCGGGCCGGGCGGGGCGCGGCAATGGTTCGGCGTCGACGCCGACATGGCACTGTACGGCAAGATCGTCGGCGGCGGCATGCCGATCGGCGTGATCGCCGGCAAGGCGCGCTATCTCGACTATATCGATGGTGGCGACTGGGATTATGGCGACCGATCCGGCCCGCAATCGGAGATGATCTATTTCGGCGGGACCTTCTGCCGCAATCCGGCGACGATGGTCACCACCCATGCGGCGCTGGCGCATATGAAAGCCGCCGGGCCGGCGCTGCAGGACAGGGTCACGGCGCACACCACAGCGTTCTGCGACCGGCTCAATCGCTGGTTCGAGCGCGAGCGGGTGCCGTTGCGCGCCAAGCATTTCTCCTCGCAATGGCGGATCGTGCCGATCGGCGCGCAGGACCGCGAGCCGATCGAACTGGAGCTGCTCTATCTCTCGATGATGGTGCGCGGAATCTATACCTGGGAGCGGCGCATTTCCTTCTTCTCGACCGAGCACAGCGCGGCGGACATCGCCGCCGTGTTCGACGCGATCACCGGATCGATCGAGGAAATCCGCGCCAACGGGTTCGACTGGTCGATCGAGGACTATCCCCAGCCGCAATTCACCCCGCTCAGTTCGCCCGAGCGCCGGATGTTCGTGCTGGCGCAGCACGAGGGCGGCGACGCGCCCTACCACCTGCCCCAGGCCTTTTTCATCGACGGGCCGCTCGACGTGGAGCGATTGGAGGAGGCGTTCCGCACCATCATCATGCGCCACGAAGGGCTGCGCACGGCCTTTGTGACGATCGATGGCGAACCGCTCGCCAAGCGCATCGCCGAGCCGCGCTTCGCGATCGAGCGCGCAACGATCGGCGCGGACGAGGTCGACGCCTTTATCGACCGCTTCGTGCGGCCGTTCGACCTGGGCGTGGCGCCGCTGATGCGCGTGGCAGTGGCGACGATCGCACCCGAGCGCCACCTGCTCGTCGCCGACGCGCATCATATCGCGGTCGACGGCCTGTCGTTCGACATCGTCGCGGCGGAACTGATGGCCCTTTACGCGGGGGAGGCGCTACCCGCCATCGACTATGATCTCCGGACCGCGCGGCGCGCGGTCGATGCCGGCGCTTCGGGCGAACGGGGCCTCGAGAATGCCGTTTTCTGGAAGGCCGAGCTGGCCGACGTGCCGAGCCTCGAGCTGCCGACCGACCGGCCGCGCCCGATCGAGCGGGATTTTCGCGGTGACGCCGTGTTCGTGCAAGTGCCGGCCGCGCTGACCACACGCCTCAAGGCAGTGGGGCGGCAGAGCGGAACCTCGCTCTACATGGTGCTGCTCGCTGCCTGGAGCGGGTTCCTTCACCGGCTGACCGACCAGCAGGACGTGGTGATCGGCGGCGCGACCTCGGGCCGCGAGGACGCCGCAGTCGCACGGGCGGTCGGCATGTTCGTGAACACCGTGGCGTTCAGGACCCGGCCGGATGGCGCGCTGCCCTTCTCCCAGCATCTCGCCGCGATCGCGAAGACCTGCCTCGCCGCCTATGACCATGGCGACTATCCGTTCGAGGCGGTCGCCTCGCTTGCCGCCGCGCCGCCGCCTGGCCGCAACGCGGTGTTCGACACGATGCTGTCCTACGAGAACGCGACCGCGCGAGCGTTCGACATCGAACGACTGACCTTCTCGGGCCACGATGTGCCACTTAGCGCAGCGATGTTCGATCTCGCGCTCGAAGTAACCGAGCTTGAAGGCGCGATGACGCTGCGCTTCGGCTTCGCCACCGCGCTGTTCGACCGCGCTACGATCGAGCACTGGTCCGCCGCCTTCGTGCGGATGCTGGAGCAGATCCCGGGCGATCCCGACCGGCCGATCGGGCAGATCGACCTGCTGAGCGGAGGCGAGCGCGCGCTCATCGCCCGGGTCAACGACACGGCCGCCGATTATCCGCGCGACGCCACGCTGGTCGACCTGTTCGACGCCAGCGTCACCCAGCACAGGGACAGGCCGGCGGTCCTGTCCGGCGAGACCGCCCTTTCCTATGGCGAGATCGACCGGCTGTCAGACGAGCTGGCCAGCGCGCTGGCCGAACGGGTGCCGGCAGGCGTGTGTATCGGCGTGCTGCTCCCGCGATCCGAGCGTGCCGTCATCGCCGAGCTGGCGATCCTGAAGGCCGGCTGCGTGTTCGTGCCAATCGATACAGCGCATCCCGAAGCGCTGCTCGACCATATCGTGACAGACAGTGCCTGCGCCATGGTATTGACCGATCCGTCGACCAGCACCTTGCTGCCGCCCGCGCATCGCGGCCTGGCGCTGGACGTCGGAACGACCGGTTCGGGCCGCCCCGAGCGGACTCGAGAGCCGGACGACGTCGCCTATATCATCTATACCTCGGGCTCGACCGGGCGGCCCAAGGGCTGTCAGGTCACGCATCGCAACGCAGTGCGGCTGCTGGTCAACGACCGCAACCCGTTCGCCTTCGGGCCCGCGGACGTGCTGATCTGCGCGCACAGTTTCGCCTTCGATTTCTCGATCTGGGAGGTCTGGGCTGCGCTGGCAAACGGTGGCAGCGTCGTGATCGCCGATGCCGACCAGGCCCGCGACCCCGCCGCGCTGCTCGGGCTGGTCCGCCGCCACCGCGTCACTATCCTGAACCAGACCCCCGTCGCGTTTTATAGCCTGATCGAAGCGGAGGCGGCGCAGCCGCTCCACGACCTTGCCGATCATCTCCATGTCGTGATCTTCGGCGGCGACCGGCTCGAACCCGCCTATCTGCGGCCGTGGACCGCGATGTATCCGCTCGACGGAATCGCGCTGATCAACATGTACGGCATCACCGAGACGACCGTCCATGTCAGTTTTCACCGACTGCGCGACTCGGATCTTGCCAGCGGCCGGAGCCTGATCGGCCGCCCACTGCCTGAGACCACCATCGATGTGCTCGGTGCCACCGGCCTGCTGCAGCCGGTGGGCGTGCCAGGCGAGATGTGGGTTGGCGGGAGCGGGGTCTGTGCCGGCTATCTCAACCAACCCGACCTGACCGCCGCACGGTTCGTTACCATGGATGGGCGACGGCGCTACCGCACGGGCGATATCGGTCGGCTGCAGGCCGATGGCGTGATCGAATATATCGGGCGGAACGACCATCAGGTGCAGATTCGCGGCCACCGTATCGAGCTGGCGGGCGTGCAATATTGGCTGCTGGAACATCCGCAGGTCGAGAAAGCCGTCGTGCTCGAGCGCGACGATGCCGATACGGGGAAACAGCTCGTCGCCTATGTCGTCGGAGCACCGGGGCTGACGGCCGTGATGTTGCGCGACCACCTGGCGCGCAACCTGCCCGCTTATGCGATCCCCACACAGTTCGTAGCGCTGCCCAAGCTGCCACAGACCGCCAATGGGAAGCTCGATCGCACCGCTCTCCCGGCTCCCGAGGCAGCGCGCCTGCCGGCGAGCGAGAACGTCACCGCGCCGCGCACCGGGACCGAGGCTGCGATCGCGGCGGTCTGGGCCGAGGTGCTCGCCCTGCCGCAGGTCGGCGTGGACCAGAATTATTTCGCCCTTGGAGGCGACTCGATCAAGGCGCTGCAGATCGTCGGCCGGCTTCACCGGATCGGGATCGAGATCAGCCTGGCGCAGTTGCTCAGCGCAAAGACCGTCGCCGCCCTTGCATCGCGGCTCGGCGATGAAACCGCCGCCGCATCCCCAGTTTTCGGGGGCGATTCCGCCCCGCTGACGGCGATCCAGTGCTGGTTCCTGGAAACGCATGGCGACGCACCCGGGCATTTCAACAATGCCGCCCTGCTTGCTGCCGAGCAGGTCGATGCCGAAGCGCTGGAGCGCGCAGTGGCCACGGTCGTAGCGCACCATGATGCCTTGCGGCTGACGGTCGATCCCGTGCTCGGGGCGCAGCGCGTCGCGCCAGCGGTCGCCGTGCCGGTCGAGATCGTCGAGCTCGGCAGCAGCGCGGCGCTGACCGCTCATGCCAGCGCGGCACAGCGAAGCTTCGACATCGCGAAGCCCCCGCTGCTCCGCGTAATCCTCTACCGCCTTCCAGAGGGCGAGCGCGTACTGGTGCTCTGCCATCACCTCGTGATCGACGGCGTTTCGTGGCGCATCCTGCTCGAAGACCTGCTCGCCGCCTATGCGGCGGCGCGGGCGGGCGAGACGCCGGCGCTGCCCGCCTCCGGACCCTGGCTGGCCTGGCCCGAAGCGCAGCAACGCGCTGCGCGTGGCGCCGAACTGCTCGCAGAGATTCCCTATTGGCAATCCGTCGACGCGGCGGAGGTGCCCGCCCTGCCCTGCGACTATGACGACGCCGCCAATGCGATAGCGGACGCCCGGTCCGTGTCGTTCGAGCTCGATGAAGCCGCGACGCGGCACCTGTTCGATACCGCCGCCGACGAGGCGGGGATCGCCCCACAGCTGATCGGTGCCCTGGCGATCGCGTGCCGGACGTGTTTCGCGCTCGATAAAATCCGCGTCCGGCTGGAGGGCCATGGCCGGGAGGAGATCGCGCCGGGCCTGGATCTCACCCGCACGATCGGCTGGTTCACCTCGATCTTTCCGGCGGTGTTCGAAATCGGCGATGCTGCCACGCTGGCGGAAGCGTCTGCGCGGATCGCCGCGACGCTGCGCGCCATCCCACGCAAAGGCGTGGGCTATGGCCTGCTGCGCTATCTCGCCTCGGGCGCGCTCAAGGCGGGGCCAGTGCCCGAGATCGGCTTCAACTATCTCGGCCAGTTCGATGCAGCGCTGGGCGGCGGCTTCCGGCTGGCCGATGAACCCACGGGGCCGTTAGCCGGCGGCGCGTTGCGCCGGCCCGAGCTGATCGATGTCGAATCCGCGATCGTCGGCGGCAGGCTGTCGGTGCAGATCGGCTATGGCGAACGCCAGCACGCGCGCGCCACGATCCAGCGGCTGGCCGAGGCGATGCGGGCGGCACTGATCGGCCCGACCGGCGCCAGGCCCGCCAGGGCATTGCTGGAAGAGCTCGGCACTGACGAAGCCTCTGTCGAAGCGGTGCTCGCGCTTTCGCCGCTGCAGGAGGGCATGGTCTTCCACGCAATGGCCGGCGACCGGCAATCCTATCTCCAGCAATTCACCTATCGCGTGACCGGCACGCTCGACCTCCCGCGCTTCGCCGAGGCGTGGCAACAATTGGTCGCCCGGCACCAGGCGCTGCGCACCGCGATTATGGCCCTGCCGGGCGATGCGCCCTGCCAGGTCGTGCTGAGGGATCGGCCGGTGCCGATCGCGGTGGAGGACCTTGCCGGCCTCGCCAAGGCCAAGAAGGCACGCGCCATCGAGGCCCTGGCCGCCGCCGAGCGCGCGCGCGGTTTCGATCTCACGCGCGATCCGCTGATGCGGATCACACTGGTGCGGCTGGGTGCCCACGGCACCGACGTGATCTGGACGAGCCATCACATCATCCTGGACGGCTGGTCGATCGGCATCGCCCAGGAAGAATTGATGGAGCTGTATCAGGCACTGGGCGAGGCGCGGGCGCCGACGCTGCCACCAGCCCCTCCCTTTGCACGCCACATCGACTGGCTGGCCAGACGAGACGAGCCCGCAGGTCGCCGCTTCTGGACGAACCGGCTGGCTGGCGCGCCCGCGCCTTCCTCGATCCCGGGCTTGCATGCCGCACCGGAAGGCGCGGCCTATGCCATGACCGAGCATATCTTCGCGCTCGACCGTGAGACGACGCATGCCCTGTCCGCGCTCGCCGCACGGCTGGAGGTGACGCTCAACACCGTAGTGCAAGCGCAATGGGCCACGCTGCTCGCCGGCTATAATGGCAGTGCCGATGTGGTGTTCGGCGCGATCGCCTCGGGGCGGCCGTCTGGGCTGGCCGATGTCGAGCGGATGGTCGGGCTGTTCCTGCAGCCGCTGCCGGTGCGGGCGCGGATCCTGGCTGACGACAGTTTCGGCACCCTCGCGCGGCGGCTGCAGCACGACGCCAATGAAGCCGAGCCGTTCCATTACCTCTCGCTCGCCGAGATGCAGCGGCTCGATGGCAAGCGCCGAACCTTGTTCGACCACGTGCTGGTGTTCGAGAACTACCCGTTCGCGGAAGCGCCGGTCGCCGGGCTCACGGTCGGCAATGTCCGCTCGGTCGAGCAGATGCATTTCGACTATAGCCTTGTCGTCCAGCCGGGCGAGACGCTGGAAATCAAGTTCACCTTCAACGCCAATGCCATCGACGCCGCCGAGTTCGCGCGGATCGAGGCGCAGTGGCGCGCGCTCACCGCGGCGCTGCTCGACGATCCTGACCGGCCGCTGGCGCAGATCGACCTGGGCATCAAGCCCGAAGCAGCGCGGGCGGTAACGACGCGCGGTACCGTGCTTGACCTGTTCGAGACCCAAGTTGCCGCGCGACCCGAGGCAGTCGCGGCCGAACAGGGCGGCGAGGCGCTTTCCTATCACGCGCTCGACGCCCGCGCCGAAGCGCTGTCGCGCGCACTCGGGGCGATGGGGGTCGGGCGCGGCGACCGGGTCGTCTCGTTCCAGCCGGGCGGGATTGAGCATGTCACGACGATGCTGGCGGTGTGGAAACTGGCGGCGGTCTTCGTCCCACTCGATATCGATGCCCCCGCGCGACGACTGGCCTTGCTGGCCGCCCGGATCGGCCCCGCCGCCGTCGTGACCACCGAGGCGCTACGCGACCGGCTGGTCGATGCCATCGCCGCACCGCCGGAGCAGTTGCTCGTACTGGAGGCGGACGGTGTGTTCGAGGGGCTGGAGGATGGCCCGGCGCGGGGCGAACGGCCCGATGCCAACGATCCGGCCTATGTGATGTTCACCTCGGGATCGACCGGTGAACCCAAGCCGATCCTGTCGAGCCACGCCGGCCTGCGCCACTTCATCGACTGGGAAGCGGCCGAACTGGACGCCGGACCGGGTGTCCGGGTGAGCAACCTCGCGTTGCCGACCTTCGACGTCTCGCTGCGTGATGTCTTCCTGCCGCTGTCGGTGGGCGGGACGGTCTGCATCGTGCCGCCCGAAGCGCGGCGCGATGGCGGGCTGCTCGCCCAATGGCTGGCCGAAGAGGCGATCGAAATTGCCCATGTCGTGCCGAGCATCTTCCGGCTTGCGCTGAATGCCCTGGAGGAAAGACCGGTGGCACTGCCGCGACTGCGCCACCTGCTGTTTGCCGGGGAAATCCTGCGGGGCGCCGATGTCGAGCGCACCCGTGCGCTGCTCGGCTCCGATCTACGGCTGCGCAACCTCTACGGCCCATCCGAGACGACGCTCGCCAAATGCTGCTTCGAGATCACCGGGCCGGTCGACGCAGCGCGGGCGGTACCAGTCGGCGCGCCGCTGCCCGGCACGCAGTTGCTGATCGTGAAGGACGGTCGGCTCGCGGCACCGGGGGCGATCGGCGAGATTCATATCGCACCGCCCTTCGCTCCACTCGGCTACCTCGACGATCCTGCACTGACCGCCGACTATTTCCTGTCCGATCCCGACTGGGGCGGCGCGGGCATTTTCTACCGCACCGGCGACCTTGGCCGCGTGCTGGCCGACGGGTCGATCGAAGTCTGCGGGCGGCTCGACGGGCAGGTCAAGGTCAATGGCGTGCGGATCGAGCTGGCCGAGATCGAACGTGCAGCGATGACTAACGGCGAGGTCGATGCCGCCGTCGCGGTCGCGCACAAGCGCGAGGACGGCGAGATCGCGCTTGCCTGCTACTACACCATGAAGAGCCCGCTCGATCCCGCGGCGCTCCGGGAGCGGCTTGCGCTCGACCTGCCCCAGGCGGTGATGCCGCATTTCCTGGTGCCGCTCGATACCATGCCGCTGAACCTCAACGGCAAGATCGACCGCCGCGCACTGCCGAAGCCAGAGGAACTGGTCACGGGTCGCATCGCCTATGTCGCGCCGGAGGGCGCTGCCGAGGAACGGATCGCGGCGATCTGGATTGAAGTGCTGGGCCTCAAGCGTGTCGGCGCCTGCACCTCCTTCTTCGATGTCGGCGGGGATTCGCTGCGCGCGATCCGCGTGCTGACCCGCGCCAATGCCGAATTTGGCGGGACGCTAACCATTGGAGGGTTCTTCGCCACACCGACCGTCCGCGCGATGGCCGCGACCCTGCGGCCGGCTGAGGAGAAGCCGGGCGCGATCCCGGCGCTTGCCGCGGCGCCCGACTATCCTGCCTCGCATGCGCAACAGCGCCTGTGGGTGCTGGCGCAGATGGGCGGCAATCCGGCCGCCTATACGCTGTCCGCGGCGTATCGCCTGGAGGGACCGCTCGACGCGGATGCGCTGGCGAACGCGATCGAAGCATTGCCGGCGCGACACGAAGCCCTGCGCACGGTGTTCGTGGCGACCGGCGACGGGCTTCGCCAGCGCGTCTTGCCCCGGGCCGATTTCCAGGTGCACCGCATCGACCTGAGCGGCGAGCCGGATCCCGAGAGTGCCGCCCTGGCGCTGGCCGAAGCGCATGCAAGCAGCGGCTTCGACCTCGCGACAGGGCCGCTGCTCTCGGCCAGCTTGATGAAACTCGGCCGCGACCGGCATCTATTGTTCTTCGCCGTCCATCACATCGTCAGCGACGCCGTCTCCGTGACGATCATGGTGGAGGAGATCGCGCGCACCGCGCAGGGCGCGCGGCTGCCGCCGCTACGCATCCACTACAAGGACTATGCCGCCGCCGAAGCCACCTGGCTGGGGACGACGGCAGCGGAGGCGACGCGGGCATGGTGGCACGGGCAACTGTCCGGCCTGCCTGACCGGCTCGACCTGCCGTTCGACCGAATCCCGGCGGGCCTGCCCAGCCATGACGGAGATCGCGTCCGCATCGACCTGGACGCGCCTGCCATTGCCGGGTTGCGGCAAGCATCGCTCGCAGCGGGCGGCACCCTGTTCGCCGGGCTGGTCTCGATCGCCGCCGCGCTGCTGCAGCGTCACACCGGATGCGACGAACTGGTGGTCGGCATGCCGGTGTCGTGCCGCGACGATCCCGAGCTGGAATCGCAGGTCGGCTTCTATGTGAACCTGCTGCCGCTGCGTATCGCGCTCGCGGATAGCGATAACCTGGGTACGCTGGTGAAGCGCGTCGGGGGGACGATGATGGCGGCGATCGACCATCGCGGCTACCCGTTCGACCTGCTCGTCGATGAGCTAGCGCCGAACCGCGACGACAGCCGGCCGCCGCTGTTCGACGTGGCGATGGTGTTCCAGGATTCGAGCCAGCGCGGCTTCGCCTTCGATGGCGTCACCGTCACGCCGATGGGCGGCGAGCCACGCGTGGCGAAATATCCGCTGACCTTCGAGTTCGTCGAGACACCATCCGGCGTCACGCTCAATCTCGAATACGCCACCGACCTATTCGACCGGGGCCGGATCGAGCGGATGGCGGGACATTTCCGGCATCTCCTCGCTGCAGCGCTGGCCGAGCCCGAACAGCCGATATCGAGGCTCGATCTGCTCGGCGCTGCGGAGCGCGCGCTGCTGCTTACGCCCGGCCCGACGATCGACCTGCCCGAAGCGGCGACGGTGCCGGCAATGTTCTCGGGCTGGGTCGCACAGCAGCCCAAAGCGAGGGCGGTCTCCTGCGCCGGGACGACCCTGAGCTATGCCGAGCTGGAGGCGCGGGCGACGGCGCTGGCGCTGGCGCTGGCCGGGCAGGGCATAGGGCGGGGCCAGATCGTCGCAGTGCTGCTCGATCGGTCGGAACAGCTGGTCGTCGCCTTCATGGGCATCCTGATGGCAGGCGCAGTCTATCTGCCGCTCGATCCAACCTATCCGGCCGAGCGCCTGGAGATGATGCTGGCGGATTCGTCGACGCGCGTGCTGCTGACCGAGGCAGCGCATGCCGGCGCGCTTGACGATGCCGGCGTGCCGGTGCTTGACATCGGCGCGCTCGGAGATGGCCCCGTGGCCGACCCGGCGCCGCCCGGCCCCGACGACCTTGCCTATCTGATCTACACCTCGGGCTCGACCGGCCGGCCCAAGGGCGTGCTGCTCGAGCATCGCGGGGCGGTGAACCTGGCGCTGGCGCAGCGCGACGGACTCGGCATCGCGCCGCGCCATCGCGTGCTGCAATTCGCCCCCTCCTCCTTCGACGCCTCGGTGTGGGAGATGGTGATGGCGCTGCTCAACGGGGCCTGCCTCGTGGTCGCCGGGCCCGAACAGGTCCGCGATCCACGCCACTTCGCCGCCTATCTCGCCGCTGAGAAGGTGACGGTGGCGACATTGCCGCCGACCTATCTCGCCGAGCTGGACGATGCCGCGCTGGCCCCGCTCGAGCTGCTGATCACCGCGGGCGAGAAGCCGGACGCGGCGCGGGCAGTGAGGCTCGCGACGACAATGACCGCGGTCAACGCCTATGGCCCGACCGAGACGACCGTGTGCGCGAGCTGGCACCATGTCGATCCGGCGACCGACGCCGGCCGGCCGATCCCGATCGGGCGGGCGATCGGCAACATGGCGATGATCGTGCTCGACCGCTTCGGCAATCCCGCCCCGATCGGCGTGCCGGGCGAGATCCATATCGGCGGCGTCGGCCTCGCCCGGGGGTATCTCGGGCGACCGGAACTGACCGAAACGGCATTCGTGCCGCATCCCTTCGCACCCGGCGCGCGGCTATACCGCACCGGCGACCGGGGCGCGGTCGGCGAGGACGGCGCCTTCAGCTTTGCGGGCCGCAGCGACCGGCAGGTGAAGCTGCGCGGGTACAGGATCGAACTGCCCGAAGTGGAGCGCGCCATCGGCCGGCTGCGTGGCGTGGCCGATGTCGCCGTGGCGATCCGGCAAGGGCCGACCGGAGACGAGTTGACCGCCTTTGTCGTGCCCGACGGGCGGTTGAAGGCGGAGGCCCTTCAGGAACAACTGGGGCGTACGCTGCCGACGCACATGCTGCCGGGACGCTGGGTGATGCTGAAGGCCCTGCCGATGACCCCCAACGGCAAGGTCGACTACAAGGCGCTGCCCGAGCCCGACGACAGCGCCGCCGACGAGGTCGCGCCGGCGGACGAGCGCGAGGAACTGGTCGCGGGCGCGTGGCGCACCGTGCTCGGCCGGGGCGGGTTCGGACGGCATGACCGCTTCTTCACGGTGGGTGGGGATTCGATCCGCGCGATCCAGGTGGTCGGGCTGCTGCGCGCGGCCGGCCATGCGATCGAGATGCGCGCCTTCCTTGGCGCGCCGACCGTCGCCGGGATTGCGGCGCTGCTGGCGGAGCCCGCCGAGCCGGCGCCCGAGACGACCAGCGCGCGGGTCGATCTCGCCGATGTCGAAGGGCTGTTCAGCGTTGAGTGACGCGCCCGCCCCCCTGGCGCGCGACGCCGTCGAGCGGGTCTACCGGCTGAGTCCGCTACAGGCCGGCATGCTGTTCCACGACCTGATGGCGCCGGGCGACTCGCCCTATTACCGGCAGATGTCGTTCATGCTCGAGGGCGAGGTCGACGCGGGACATTGCGAGGCGGCGTGGAACGCGCTGCTCGCCCGGCATCCGATGCTGCGATCGGTGTTCGACTATGAGCGGACGGCGCAGCCGCTGCAGATCGTGCTGAAGACGCAGACGATCGAGTTCCATGCCGGGGATTCTTCCGGGGACGCCGTGGCGCGCTGGCGACGCGCAGACGCCGCGCGCGGCTTCGACCTGCGGCGCGACCGGCTGATGCGGGTCGCGCTGTTCCGGCATGCGCCGGGCCAGTTCGAGATGGTGTGGACCCACCCGCATATCCTGATCGATGGCTGGTCCGGCGCGATCCTGACCGAGGAGTTCGCCGAACTGTACGCCGCCGCCCGGCGGGGCAGCGCGCCGGACCTGCCGCCGGCGACCGACCCGGACGCCTATATGGCGACGATCGCGGCGCGGGACGGCGCGGCGGCCGCGCGACACTGGGCCGACCTGCTCGAGGGCTATGACGAACTGGCGACCCTGCCCCGGCTACCGGCGGGTTCGGGGCCGTCGCGGCAGGTCGATCATCGCTTTCATCTCGACAAAGCAACCACGGTCGCGCTGTTGGATTTGGCCACCGCGAACGGGACGACGCTGGGGGTGCTGCTGCAGGCGCTGTGGGGGTTGATCCTGTCGCGCTGGACGGGGCGGCAGGATGTGGTGTTCGGGATCGTCACCTCCGGGCGGAGCGTGGCGACGGCGGGGATCGAGCGGCTTGTCGGCATGTTCATCAACACCGTGCCGGTGCGGGTGCGGTGGGACGCCGGGGAGACGATCGGGGACCTGCTCGGGCGGCTGCAGCGGCAGGCGGATGCGGACAGCGCGCACGACCAGGCGGGGCTTGCGGCGATCCAGGCCGGCTCGGCGCTTTCATCGGCGTTGCTCGACCATCTGCTCGTGCTGGAGAATTTTCCCGCGGGCCAGGCGGAGGCCGATGCGACCGGCTTCACCGTGTCCGACAGCAACGCCGACGAGCGGGCCAATTATGATTTCGGGATCATCGTGCACGTCGGTGACCTGTTGGAAATCAATCTCCAACATGATGCGAGCCGGATCGCGCCAGCGCTGATCGCGCGGCTGGAACAGCATTGGCGGACGCTGGCGGCGGCGGTGCTGGCGGCACCCGGAGCGCCACTGGCCGAAATCGATTCAATGCCGGCGGGCGAGCGGGCAACATTGGCGCAGGCCGCGCTCGGCCCGGCGGTCGAGCGCGACGGGACCGCGACGCTTGCCCGGCTGTGGCAGGCCCAGGTCGAGCGGACGCCGGAGGCACTGGCGCTCGTCGCCGGCACCGAGCGGCTGAGCTATCGCGCGCTCGATCAGGCGGCGGAGGCCATCGCCGCACAATTGCGCGCCGACGGGATCGGACGCGGCATGGTGGTGGGCGTGCTGTGCGGACGGACTGCAGGGCGCGTCGCGGCGCTGCTCGGCATCCTCAAGGCGGGCGCGGCCTATCTGCCGATCAGCCCGGCGCTGCCGGACCAGCGCATCGCGATGATGATCGAGGATTCGGCCTGTGTCCGCATACTCGGCGACGAGGCGGGGCTGGCGCGGATCGAAGCCCTGCGGCCGTCCCTGGCGGCGCTGCCCGCCACCGGCCCCGACGCCGGCGCGGCGACCGCCGAAGACATCGCCTATATCATCTACACCTCGGGCTCGACCGGGCGGCCCAAGGGCGTCGCGGTCCGGCATCGCGGCTTCGTCAACATGATCCAGGCGCAGATCCGGGACTGGGACGTCCGACCGAACGACCGCGTGGTGCAGTTCGCCTCCTGCTCGTTCGATGCCTCGCTGTCCGAGATCTTCATGGCGCTGCTGTGTGGCGCCGCCCTGGTGATCGCGCCGGAGGAAGCGATCCGGGACGGCAGAGCCCTGCTGGCGCTGTTCGCGGCGGAACGCGTGACCGTCGCGACATTGCCGCCCTCCTATCTGCGCGCGCTGGATGGCGCCGACCTGGCCGAGCTGCGGGTGCTGATCACGGCGGGCGAGGCGCCCGACCGCGACGATTCGCGCCATTATGCCGCGCGCCTTGCGGCATTCAACGCCTATGGCCCGACCGAGGCGTCGGTCTGCGCGAGTTGGCACCGCATCGACCCGGGCGCGCCTTATCCGGACGGCATCCCGATCGGCCGACCGATCGCCAATACCGGCATGAGCGTGCGCGATCCGCTCGGTCGGCTGATGCCGCCGGGCGCGACTGGCGAGATCTGGCTGTCGGGCGAAGGGCTCGCCCGCGGCTATGTCGGCCAGCCGGAACTCACCGCCGAGCGCTTTCCCGTGCTCGACGGCGAACGCTTCTACCGCACCGGCGATGCCGGGACGGTCGAAGAAGACGGGACGGTTCGCTATCTCGGGCGCCTCGACGGGCAGGTGAAGCTCAACGGCCACCGGATCGAACCCGGCGAAATCGAACAACGGCTCCGTGCCCATCCCCAAGTGTCGCAGGCCGCGGTGACGGTTGCGACCGATCCGCCCCGCCTGCTCGCCTTTGTCGTGCCGCACGGACCGATCGACACCGATGCGCTGCGGCTCGGCCTGATCGAGACGCTGCCGCCCTGGATGGTGCCGACAGAGATCCTGATGCTCGCCGAACTGCCGAGGACGATCGCGGGCAAGGTCGACCGGCGGGCGCTCGCCGCCTTGAAGCCGGTCGCAGTGCAGGACGATACGCCGCTCGCGGTCGACGAGGCGCTGGTCGCCCAGGCCTTTGCGACGGTGCTGGGGGGCGGACCGTTCGGACGGCACAGCTCGTTCGCAGCGTGCGGCGGGGATTCGCTTCGCGCGATCCGGCTGCTCGGCCGGCTGCGGCGGGACGGCTTCCTGCTCGAGCTGAAGGACATGCTCGACGCAGATACCGTGGCGAGGATCGCGCAGGCGGGCTCGCGCGTCGTGGTGCAGGAGGAGCGGCCGGTGACGGGGCCGGTGCCGCTCACCCCGACCCAGCACTGGTTCTTTTCGGTCGATCCCATGGGCACGGCACAACTCAACCATCTGGTGCTGCTGCGTGCGCTGCGGTCGCCGCTAGACGAAGCCGCTGCTGCGGCAGCGCTCGATGCCGTGTGGCGCCATCACGACGCCTTGCGGCTGCGCTTCCGACGGGAGGATCCGGGCTGGACGGCGGCCTGCACCGCCCCGGACGGCTTCACGCTGCGCATCGTCGATTGCCGCACCGCAGCGGATCCCTGGGCGCTGGTCGAGTCCGACGCCGACGCCCACCAGCCCCCGCCCGCGGCCGGCGACGGACCGCTGTTCAGCGCGACGCTGTATCATTTGCCCGAAGCCGATCACCTGCTGCTTGCCGCGCATCATCTGGTCGTCGACGCCGTGTCGTGGCGAATCCTGGTCGAGGATGTCGGTGACGCACTGGGGCAGGCCTCGCCCGGCCGGCCGGTGAGGCTGCCGGCACGGACCAGTTCCTGCATCGACTGGGCGAGCGCACTTGCCGGCCCCGAGGCGCAGGCGGCAGCCGGACGGGAGCGGCTCTATTGGGAAGCGGTCGCGAACGCCCCCTTTGCGCCGCCGCCGGAGGCCCCGGCGCATGGCTATGCCGACACCGCGCTGCACACCGCCGACCTCGGCCCGGTCACGACCGGCCTGTCCGACCGGCGGATCCTCGCCGACCTGCTGGCCCGGCTCGGCGCAGCGCTGCGGATACTGGACGGCCGTTCGGCAACCCATGTGCTGCTGTCGAGCCATGGCCGGCGACCGCTGACACGCGGACTTGACGTGAGCCGGACGGTCGGCTGGTTCACAGCGGACTTTCCCTTCCTGCTCGACTGCGAAGCCGATGCCGAGACGATCGAGACGGCGCTGGCCGCAGTGCCGTCGGAAGGCGTCGGCTGGAGCGTGCTGCGCTGGCTTTCGCCCGCGCCCATCCCGCTCGCCGAGCCGGAACTCAGCCTCAACTATCTGGGCGATACCGACATGCCGCCCGATTGCCGCTTCGCCCCCAGCGACCGGTTGCCCGCCGTCACCAGCGCAGGCCTGCGCCGGACTCGCGCGATCGAACTGGAGGCGGCCAGGACCGGGGGACGGCTGATCGTCTCCCTCCGCTACGCGCCGGAGTTTCAGCCGCCCGCAAGGATGCGCGCGCTGATCGACGCGATTTCGAATGAGCCGGCCGCAGGGCCTCTGCGGGACCTGGTGAACGAGGGGATAGCATGATGATCGCCCACAAGAATCCAAAAAGGCTTCGCTGGTTTGCGCTGCTGCCGCTGCTGGCGATGACGACCAGCCAATTCGCCGCCGTCGCGCAGGAAAAGGCGCTGACCCCGGCACCCGCCCCGGCGCCAACGCCAACGCCGACCGGCGGCGGCGCCCAGCCCGTTCCGCCCGGCTATCCGCCCGCCGTCTGTGCCCCGGCGCCGACGACGGCGGGGCCGGCACCCCGCCATGGCACCAACGCGGTACCCTATCGCCCCTTCCCCGCCACGTGGCAGCGCACGATCGACGCGCTCGTCGCCAATGGCAGCATCCCGGGCGCGGTGATCATCGTGAAGTCGCCCGACTGGGGCGTGCGCGTCGGCGTGACCGGCAAGGCCGACCTGGTTTCCGGCGAGAAGATGGCGCCCGATCTGCAATTCCGCGTCGGCAGCGTCAGCAAAGCCTTCCTCGCCCAGGCGATCCTGCGCCTGGAGCAGGAAGGCAAGATCAAGCTCAGCGATCCGGTGCTGACCTATCTCGGCGGCAACAAGATCGTCGAGGGCATCCCGTTCATCGACAAGGTCACCGTCGCCGACCTGTTGCAGATGAAATCGGGCGTGAACAATTATCTCGAGGACCAGCATATCGGCTTCTCGCCCCAGATCACGCCGGACAAGAATTTCTCCGGCCTTGACCTGGCGGCCGCGGTCAGCACCACCGGCCAGCCTTCGGGCAAGCCGCTCGTGCCGTCGCTCTTCCCGCCGGGCCTGACCTACAACAATCCCTATTGGGAGTCGGTGCTGCAGCAGCAGCCCCCGGCACCTCCGCTGCCACCACCCTATCCGGCATGGAATTATTCCAACACCAACTACATCCTGCTCGGGCTGATCGCGGAGAAGGTGACCGGCAAGGCCGCGCCGGACATCCTGAAGCACTATGTGTTCGACGTGGCCGGGCTCAAGGACACTTATTTCGCGACCGACGACAAGAAACTCCCCTCGATCCACGGCTACACCAAATGGGGATCGATCCCCTATCCGGTGCAGGTGTTCAACAACTGGTGCGACGTCACCAAGATCAACCCGAGCTATGCCTGGACGGCGGGCGCGATCGTCTCCACCCCCTGGGATCTTCTCAAGTTCGAGGATGCGATGTTCCGGACGGACACGCTGCTCAACCAGGGAACCAAGAACAAATGGTTCACCTTCGTCTCGGCCGACATCCATATCGGCTGGGAGGTGATGCAATATGGCGTGGGCGGCCTGATGCAGCCCGAACGCTCCTACGGCACGGCGCGCGGCCATGGCGGCGCCTTCCCCGGCTACAAGACGCTGCTCTACTATTTCTACGACCAGAAGACCTCGTTCGTGCTCGCCTCCAATACCTGGGACGACGAATGGGAAGTGACGATGCTCGACGAGATCATGCCGCAGGTAAGCTCGGCGGTGACCACACCCACACCGCTGAACGAGGCGGCCGGCGTCGGCCCGGCCAAGGGCGGCGCAGTGCATGTCGCATGGCAGGCGGGCCGGGTCTATGGCGACAGCTATGACGTCTATTGGGGCACCAGCCCCGCCGCGGTCGATAGCGCCAGCGCCGATAGCCATCCGGGCGTGGAGCGGCTGAGCGTGAAAGGCCTTTCCGCCAATATCAAGGTGAAGCCGGGAACGACCTATTATTGGCGTGTCGACACGGTGACGCCCGGCTATCACTGGCCCAAGCAGCCCGAGGAACCCGAGGGCATCGCCATGCCGCTGATCATCGGCCCGACCTGGCAGTTCAAGACTCGATAGGACCTCAGGCTACGTGTGCGGCATTGCCGGAATTTTCAGTGCCGACCGCGAACGGCCAATCGATGATGCAGCGCGCGCCGCCATGGCGGCGACGCTGCATCATCGCGGGCCCGACGATTCCGGGGATTTTGCCGTGCCGGGCGTGGCGTTCGGCTTCACGCGCCTCTCGATCGTCGACCTGGCGACCGGCAACCAGCCGCACAGCAACGAGGCGGGGGATATCGTCTCGGTCTGCAACGGCGAGATCTACAATCACCGTGCGCTGCGCGCCGAACTGGAAGCACGCGGGCACCGGTTCCGGACGCACTGCGATGTCGAGGTGCTGGTGCATCTCTACGAGGAGCATGGCCTCGACCTTGCGACCCGGCTCAACGGCCAGTTCGCCTTCGCGCTCTACGACCGGCGACGCCACCGGCTGATCCTAGGCCGCGACCAGACCGGGATCGCGCCGCTGTTCCACACCATGGTGGACGAACAACTGCTGTTCGGGTCGGAGATCAAGGCGCTGCTTGCCGATCCGCGCGTCGAGCGTCGGGTCAATCTGCGCGGCCTCGACCAGATCCTGACCTTTCCCGGGCTGCGCAGCCCGACCACCATGTTCGAGGGCATCCATGCCCTGCCTCCCGGCCATCTGCTGATCGCCGATGCGGAAGGAACGGCGGTGCGGCAATATTGGGATCTGGCCTATCCGGTCGCCGACCCCGCCCCCCCGCTGGAGAGCATCGGCCATTATGTCGATCGGCTCGACGACCTGCTGCTCGCCTCGGTACGACGGCGGCTCGAGGCCGATGTGCCGGTCGGGCTCTATATCAGCGGCGGGCTCGATTCGAGCCTGATCGGCGCGCTCGCGAAACGAGCCCGGCCGGACCATCGCTTCCACAGCTTCTCGATCACCTTCGCCGATGCGGCGATCGACGAGCGGGCAGCGCAGCGCCAGATGGCGGCGGCACTGGGCACCGAGCATCACGAGATCGAATTTTCGCCGGACGAGATCGTCGGGCGGCTGCGCGACGTGATCGTCGCAGCCGAGGCACCGCTCAAGGAATCCTACAATACCTGTTCGCTCGCGCTATCCGGGCTGGTCCGCGCCAGCGGACACAAGGTGGTGCTGACCGGCGAGGGCGCGGACGAGCTGTTCGGCGGCTATGTCGGCTATCGGCTCGATGCGGCAGGCGGCCAGTCGCGCGGCGTGGCCGACGGGATCGAGGCAATGCTGGAGGAGGAGCTGCGCGCCGAACTATGGGGCGACAGCGACTTCTTCTACGAGCGCGACTACGCCCTGTTCCGCGAGGCGAAGGAGGGGCTGTATGCGCCGGGCGTCGCATCGATGCTGCCCGGCTTCGACTGCACGCGCGAGCCGATGGTCGATCCGGCGCGGATGGCGGGGCGGCACAAGCTGCACCAGCGATCCTATGCCGATTTCAAGCTGCGCATGGCCGATCACCTGCTCGCCGACCATGGCGACCGGGTCGCCTATGCCAATTCGATCGAGGCGCGCTACCCCTTTCTGGACGCCGACCTGATCGCCTTCGTGCAGACGATCCCGCCCGCGCTGCTGGTGCGCGAGGACACCGAGAAATGGCTGCTGCGCCAGGTCGCGGCGCGGCACGTGCCGCCGGCGCTGGCGAAGCGGGAGAAATTCGGCTTCGTCGCCCCGGGCGCGGCCTATCTGCTGCACCAGGGCGTTGACTGGATCGACGACCTGCTCTCACCGGAAACGCTCCGACGGCAGGGCTATTTCAACGCCGATGCGGTGCAGCGGCTGCGCGCGCAGCAACGCACCGGGACGCGCCCGAACGCAACCTTCGACACCGACGTGCTGATGCTGGTGCTGACCTTCGGCCTATTTCTCGACGCGTTTGGGCTGCCCGACCGGCGCTGAGCCGCCCGGATCGAGCAGGAAGGGTGTCGCCCCCGATCCGCCCAGCACCACGACCTTGCTGTTGGGCGACGTGGCGAGCTTTTCCAGCGCGTCGACGCTGCGCCATTTGAGCAACGAGACATGGGCGCGATCCTCGAACTCGCGGGCACCCTCGGCCTCGATCCGCCAGCTCTGCCGCCTGAGCTCCGCCTGGCGCAACTGGAACGGGCCGGCGAGCGCCTTCTGCTCGTCCGCGAGCTTTTCCTGGATCTGCGCCTGGACCCGCGGCGGGAGGGTGATCTCGGTGATCAGCACCTTGTCCAGCCTGACCCAGTGCCCCTGCACCGAGTTGCGGGCCGCAGCCTCGACCTTGGCGGCCAGCTCCGCTTCGCCGAGCACGGTCAGGTCCTCGGGCTTAAACTGGCGGACGACGTGGCGGACCGCCGCGATCACGTCGGGCCAGATCACCGTCTGGCGATATTTCGGCCCGACCGACCGGTGGAGCACCGTCAGCTCGTCCGGCAGCGGGGCGAAACGGACCGTGACCTTCATCGAGACCTGCAGGCCATCGCTGGTCATCACGCTGACCGTGTCGCGCATGTCCTGCAGCCGCAGATCGTAGACCGCCATGCGGTCCCACGGCCAGATCATCCAATATCCTTCGCCGTACCGGCGATCCATCACCGTGCCGCCGTCGAGCCGCGACCAGAGCACCCCCGACTGGCCGGATCCGATCGGGATGAAGATGTTGCGCCAGAGCAGCAGCAGCAGGGCAAGCGCGAGCAGGCCGGCGACCGTCAGGCGGAAGCGCAGTTTGGACATGCCGAAGCGCTCGGGCAGCGTGACAGCCGGCGCAGGCGGCAGCCCGTCGTTCGCGGGGCGATCGAACTGGTGAAGCTTCAGGACGGTATCGCTCATGGCTTGTCCTCGCGTCGTGTCACGGACTGGATATGCCCCAGCTCCATCTTCACCACCATATCGGCGACGCCGAAATAGCGATCGTCATGACTGGCGACGATCAGCGTCTTGCCCCGGCTCTTGAGCTCCGGGAGCAGTTCCTCATAGAAATACTGGCGAAATTCGGGGTCCTGCTCGGCTGCCCATTCATCGAAGATCAGCACCGGGCGATCCTCCAGCAACGCCACGATCATGGCGACCCGCTTGCGCTGGCCGGTCGAGAGATCGCGGGTGGTGAAGCCATCCGCCGTATAGCCGACCTTGTCGGCGATCTGCATCTGATCGAACTGCGCCGCGATCGCGTCCTCTTCCGCTTCGATGCCGTAAAGTTTGCCGAAGAGGTGGAAGTCGCTGAAGATCGCGCCATAGAGTTCGCGGAGGTTGGGCAGCCGGCTGACCGATACCGGCTTGCCGTCGACCGCGAGGACGCCCCTGGCCGGCGGATACAGGCCGGCGATGACCTTGAGCAGGGTGGTCTTGCCGCTCCCGTTGCCGCCGACCAGCATGGTGATCTCGCCGTGGCGCAGCGTCAGGTCGATCGGGCCGATGCTGAACTGCCCGGCGTCGGTACCGGGATAGTGAAATTCGATGCCGCGGCATTCGATCGTCCGCCTGAACGGCAGCCGCCGCGGCGCACGGCCCACCGCCGGCGTGGCCGCCACCCGATCGATTTCCAGCTCGATCGACAGCAACGACGACGCCGCGCGGTCCGCCTTGGCGGCGGCGGGGATGGCGGTGACGACAGTGGAGATCGGGCCGAAAATGAACAGCACCGTCGCGACCAGCTCCGGCGCGATCGGCGCGAAGCCATCCAGCATGTGCGGGAGCACGAAGACAATCACCGCGAGCAGGACGTAGAAGAAGCTCTGCGAGAAGACTGCGTTGCGGTTATAGACGCCGGCAGTACGCATCTTGATGTCGCGCAGCCGGTCAGTGACCTTGCCGAGTTCCTCGACCATCTCGCTCCGCCGGGCGTGGCTGAGCTTCACTTCCTTCAGCCCGTCGATCACGTCGCTGATCAGGGCGATGACGCGAACTTCCTCGCTGACGCTCGCTCCTATCAGCCGATTCAGCTCCTCGGCACGCGACAGGTAGAGCAGGATGCCGACGCCGATTACCCCGACGATGGTCAGGAAAGCCGGTACCGAGACCAGCAACACGTAGATGCCGGTGCACGCGATCATCACGACCGAGTGCGCCGCCGCAACCAGCAGGCCCTGCGATTCCGAAATGATCGCGATATCCACCGTGATCGCCTGGAAGATGCGTGGCCGGCCGACGGCATGGAGCAGCAACAGTTCAGAATTGGCGATCCGCTCGGTCAGGCGCACGCGGATGCGCGTGAGCATCTGCTCGAAAATCCGGGTGGCGGCATCGAAGGTATAGCGCAGGCCAGTGATGTAGAGCCCGAGCGCGACGACGAAGAAGCCGAGCAGGCGCAGGTTGAAGCCTCCGTCCGCGATCGAGGCGGAGGCTTTGTTGATGATGATCAGGATCGCTGTGTTGGCGATACCCGAGATCAGGAGCGCGATAAGAATGTCGCGCCGTGATTCCCCTGCTTCGCGGCTCAGCAGGGCCAGAAGTATTTTCGGCAAGATCTATTCCGCGGCCGGTGCATAGGCGGGCGACTGGCCGATCAGGCTCTCGATCTCGTCGAGGATGTCGGCGGCGCTGGCCGCGGCGACGACCGGCGCCTCGGCCGGCGCCTGATCGTTGACCGGAATCACGCTCGCCAGCAGGTAGCGCCCGATCTGGTCAAGCGTGGGATAGTCGAACAGCAACGATGCCGGCAGCATCCGCCCGAGCCCGCGATTGAGCCGGTTGCGCATGTCGACCGACATCAGGCTGTCGAAACCCTGGTCCGCGAGCGGCTTGTCGGGAGCGATCTGCTCGCCCTGGGCATAGCCGAGCGTCTGGCGGGCCAGATCCTGGAGATAGGAGCGCAGCAGCGCCTCGCGCTGGGTGGGCAGCGCGGCCTGGAGCTCAGCGAGGATATCGCGCGCGGCCGATTCCGCCGCCGCCTCAGGCGCGGCGCGGCCGGGCGCATCGACCAGGCCGGCGAACAGCCCGGTCGTGCCGTCGAGCCCGTGGCTTTTTCCATAGGCCGCCCAGTCGATCATCGCGACCACTGCCTGGACGGGCTGCTCGGCCAGCAGCCGGCCCATCGTCTTCAACGCCTGGACCGGCGCGAGCGGGCGGATGCCCTGCGCCGCGAAGCGGTCAGTCTCCAGTTCGGCGGCCATGCCCGATTCCGCCCAGGGGCCCCAGTTGATGCTGGTCGCGGCGAGGCCACGCCGCCGGCGGTGGACGGCGAGACCGTCCATGAAGGCGTTGGCGGCGGCATAGCCGCCCTGCCCGAGATTGCCGATGATCGCTGCGACCGACGAGAACAGGGCGAAGAAATCGAGATCGAGATGCTGCGTCGCGGCATGGAGATGCCATGCGCCCGCGACCTTCGGCGCCATGATGCGATCGAGCCTTGCAAGATCCAGGTCAGCGATCATGCCGTCATCGAGCAGGCCGGCGGCGTGCACGATGCCGGCGAGCGGCGGGCTGGAGGCCGCGGCCACGACACGCTCCACATCGTTGGCGACGGATATGTCCCCTTCCACCACCGTGACGGTGGCACCCTGGGCCGCGAGATCGGCGATGACGGCCCGGGCCGCCTCACCCGGCGACCGTCGACCCGTCAGCACCAGATGCCGCGCGCCCGCTTCGACCAGCCAGCGCGCCACCCGCAATCCGAGCGCGCCGAGGCCGCCCGTGACGAGATAGTGTGCGTCGGCACTGACAAGCCCGTGCTTGCGCAGGCGCGCGACGCGCTGCTCGTCTTCGCGGCTGAGCACAATCTTTCCGATATGCCTGGCCTGCGCCATGAAGCGGAACGCCTCTTCCGCCTCCGCCATCGGGAAGATGGTGACGGGGAGCGGCACGAGCCGGCCGGCCTCGACCTCGCGCAGCAGATCCTCGAACATCGCGGTCAGCGTGGCGGGATCCTCGAGCGCGACGGCGGCGAGATCGAACGGGCGATAGAGCCAGCTCGGATCCTGGGCGTGGACGCGCGCCTCGTCCCAGATGCCGATCTTGCCCATTTCGAGGAAGCGGCCGTTCGGCGCGAGCACGGCGAAGCTCGACGCGATGAAATCGCCGTTGAGCGAGTTGAGCACCATGTCGACGCCGCGGCCGCCAGTCGCCGCCCGCACCTGCGCCTCGAAATCGAGGGTGCGCGAGCTCATGATATGGTCGACGCCCATCGCGCGCAGAAAGGCCTGTTTTTCGGGCGATCCGGCAGTGGCGAACACCTCGGCCCCGGCCGCCAGGGCAAGCTGGACCGCCGCCATGCCGACGCCGCCGGCCGCCGCGTGGATCAGCACCTTGTCGCCGCGCTTCATGCCGCCGAGATGATGGAGCGCATACCAGGCGGTGAGCAACGCCGCCGGCAGCGCGACGGCTTCCGCCGCAGTGAGGCCGGCGGGCTTGCGCACCACCAGCGCGCGCGTGACGGTGACATGGCTGCCGATACAGCCCGGCGCGGCCAGCGCGATCACCGCATCGCCGAGTGCGAGATCGGTAACGCCCTCGCCCAGCGCCGTGATCCGGCCGACAGCCTCGAAGCCGAGCAGCCCTGCCTCGCCGGGATATTGACCGAGCGCATTGAGCACGTCGCGGAAGTTGAGGCCGGCCGCCAGCACTTCGATCTCGACCTGGCCCGGCCCGGGCGTTCCACGCTCGCGCACCACGAAGCGCAGATCGTCGAGCGTCCGCAGCGGGCCGCGATCGAGCATATAGCTCTGGCGCTCCTCGAGATCGGGCAGCGACCGGGTGGCGGGCCTGGCTTCGGCCAGCCGCGCCGCGAAGACCTGGCCGTTGCGGCGGATGGCGAGCTGGTCCTCGCCACGCGGCATCGCCATCACGCCCAGCAGCGCGGCGACCGCGCCGGCGCCCGGCCTCGCATCGACATCGACCAGACCGCCCCAGGCCTCGGGCATCTCGGTCGCGATCGCGCGCCCGAAACCCCAGAGCATGGCGCCGTCGAGCGTCGGCCGCGTCGCGCCGCCATCCTCGGGGACGACCGGCTGGGCCTGGCGCGTCAGCAGCCAGAGCCGCGCCTGAACCGGCCAGATGCCGCTGCCGAGCGCCTGCACGGCGGGCAGCAGATCGGCCAGGGTCCGCCGGCTCTCCGCCACGGGGTCGGCACCCGAGCCGGTGCGCGCGAACAGGATATGGGCGCGCTTCAGGCCCTGCGCGGCGAGCCAGGCCGGGATCGCTTGGAGGGCCTCGGCCGCGCCCAGTTCGAGGCACGGGCTGCCCCGCTCGCGCAGCTGCGCGGCGACGGCGGCGCCCCAGCCATCCTCGCCGGCGAGGATAACCCAGCCGGCCGGCTCGCCCTCGGGCTCGGCGACCGTCAGCGGCTGCCAGTCGATCTGGTGGACGAGCCCGCGATCGTCATCGCGCAGTTCCTGGTAGAGCGTGCTGCGGTCAGTGCGCTTGAGCAGGAAGTCCCCGATCGCCAGCACGGCGGTGCCGTCAGCGGTGCAGGCAGTAATCTCGGCCTTGACGAGCTCGCCCGAGACCGTGACCCGGCTGTGGCAGAAGAGCGGCTGGTCGAGACTGGCGTGGAGGCTGACCCGGCCCATATGCAGCGGGATCAGCACGCTTTCACCGTCCAGCAGATGCGCGGCAGCGCCCTCGCAGGCGGGCAGCACGGTCTGCAGCATCGAATCGATCAGGCCGGGGTGGATCGCGCCATCGTCGATGCCGTCCTTCGCCTCGACCCGGCACAGCGCCTCGCCATCCCCCTTGTGGATTTCGCGGATGCACTGGAACCCTTCGCCGGTCTTGTAGCCAAGGGTTTCGATCAGCGCGTAGAAATCGGCCGGGGCCATGGTGCCCGTGGAGCGGGCGCGGACGGCATCGAGATCGATCTTCGCGGGCGCGGGCGCCGTGGCCGACATGTGGCCGGCGGAATGAACGGTCCAGGCGTCGCCCGGCTTGTCGGCCGGCTGGCTCGCCACGGTGTAGCTGGACGCCGCGTCGCCCTCGATGGTGAGCTGGACGATACGGGGCGAGTCCGGCTCGACGACCAGCGGCGCGGTGAAGGACACGTCCTCGAGCGTGCGGCGCCCGCCCGCGGCGGCAAAGGCCATGGAGAGATGCGCGGCGGCGGGCGAGATGATCTTGCCGAAGATCTGGTGCTCGACGAGGAATTTCGGCTCCTCGGCGGTGAACAGCGCCTGATAGAGCGCCGCGCCGGCCGGCAGGAGGCGCGAATGGACGCGCTGCCCGAGATAGGGGTGACTGGTGCCGGCGACGGCAGCCGGGGCAGCGTTGCGGCCGGCATCGACGATCGGCGCGCGGTAATAATCCTTGCGCTGAAACGGATAGGCGGGCGCGGCGACGCGCTGCCCCCCGGCGTGGCGGACGATCGCCTTCCAGTCGAGTTCGGCGCCGGCGGCGTAGAGCCGCGCGACACTGTCGAGCATCTGGCGCTCGTCGTCCCCACCGCGCAGCAGCGAGCCAAGGAACTGGCGGCCCTCGGTCGGCACGCTCTGCCGGGCGAGCCCGGCGAGGACCGGCGAGGGACCATATTCGAGAAAGACGGTCGCGCCCTCTTCAGCAAGCGCCCCTGCCGCTGCGGCGAAGCGCACCGGCGCCTCGATCTGGCGGGCCCAGTAGCCGGGGTTGGCGAGCTCGCCCGGCGCGGCCTTGCGCGCCGTGACGGTCGAGACGATCGGCAGCGTCGCGGTGCCGAAGGCGCGCGCTGCGACGGCTTCGAATTGCGGGACGATCGGACGCATCAGGCCGGAATGAAAGGCGTGCGAGACCTTGAGCGGCTGGGACTGGATGCCGGCCGCCTCAAGCCGGGCGAGCAGATCGGCGACGGCCGGCGCGGGGCCGGACACAACGACGTCGTTCGGCGTATTGACCGCAGCGAGCGAGACGCCGTCCTCGGCGCGCAGCATCGGCGCGACCACCGCTTCGGCCGCGAAGACCGCTGCCATCGCGCCGCCGGCGGGGAGGCTCTGCATCAGGCGTCCGCGCTCGCACACCATGTCGACCGCATCAGCGAAGGAGAGGATGCCGGCGACATGCGCCGCGGCATATTCGCCGATGCTGTGGCCGCAGACGATATCGGGCACGATGCCCCAGCTTTCCCACAGGCGGTAGAGCGCGAGCTCGATCGCGAAGATCGCCGGCTGGGCGAAGCCGGTCTGCTGGAGTTCGGCGTCGCTGGCATCCTCGCCATAGAGCAGGTCGACCAGGCGGCGGCCGAGCCGGTCGCCGATTGCCGCATCGACCGCGTCGATCGCGTCGCGAAACACGGGCTCGCCGAGATAGAGATCGCGGCCCATGCCCGGATATTGCGAGCCCTGGCCGGTGAACAGGCCGGCGACCTTGGGACGGCCATTGCCGACGGTGCCGAGCGCGATGCCGCGACCGGGCTTGCCCTCGACATAGGAGTCGAGCCCGGCGACGACCTCCTCGCGGGTCCGGCCGACCAGTGCGAGGCGCTGGGCCATGTGGCTGCGGCCGGCGGCGGCGGTGGTGGCGGCATCGGCAAGCGTCGCGCCGGGCGTCCCGAGCCAGTCGCGCCAGCGCCGGGCGAGTTCCTTCAGCCCGTCCGGAGTGCGCGCCGACAGCGGCAGCACCATGGCACGGTCCGCCGCGGCCGATGGCGCGGCCGGCGCCGGCGCCTCCTCCAGGATGACGTGCGCGTTGGTGCCGCTGAAGCCGAACGAGCTGACGCCCGCGCGGCGCGGCGCCGCGCTGGCCGGCCAGGGGGTATGCTGGGTGACCACCCGGAACGGATATTGGCCCCAGGGGATATGATCGCTGGGATTGTCGAGATGAAGATGCGCGGGAATCTCGCCATGACGCATGCACTGCACTGCGCGGATCAGCCCGGCGATGCCGGCCGCCGCCTCGAGATGGCCGATATTGGACTTGACCGTGCCGAGCACGACCGGCCGGTCCGCCGGACGATCCGCCATGACGCGGCCGATCGCCTCGACCTCGATCGGGTCGCCGAGCGAGGTGCCGGTGCCATGAACCTCGATATAGTCGATCTCGTCCGGCCGGAGCCCGGCACGATCGAGCGCGTCGCGGATCACGCGCTCCTGGGCGAGGCCGTTGGGCGCGGTGAGGCCGTTGCTCTTGCCGTCCTGGTTGACCGCCGAGCCGCGCACTACCGCGAGGATGCGGTCGCCGTCCGCCGTCGCGTCGGCGAGGCGCTTGAGCATGATCACGCCGCAGCCCTCGCCGCGGCCATAGCCGTCCGCAGCGGTATCGAAGGTCTTGCACAGGCCGTCGGGCGAGATCGTGCCGAGCTTGGACGAGGCGATGTGGAAGACCGGCGACAGCATCAGGTTGACGCCGCCGACCATGGCGAGATCGGTCTCCCCGTCGCGCAGGCTCTGGCAGGCGAGATGGACCGCGACGAGCGAGGAACTGCAGGCGGTGTCGACCGCCATGCTCGGCCCCTCGAAGCCGAAGGTATAGGAGACGCGGCCGGCGGCGGGGGCGAGGCAGGTGCCGGTCAGCGCATAGCCGTCGATCAGCTCGAGCCGGCCGGAGTGGCGATGCGCCTGGGCGTAATCGTCGCTGGAGATGCCGACGAACACGCCGGTGCGGCTGCCGCGCAGCCCGGCCGGATCGAGCCCGGCATCCTCCAGCGCTTCCCAGCCCAGCTCAAGCAGCAAGCGCTGCTGCGGGTCCATGCTGGTGGCTTCCTTGACCGAGACGCCGAAGAAGGGGGCGTCGAAGGCACCGACCGGCACGTCGAGGAAGTTGGCGCGGGCGGCGTGGGTCTGGCCGGGCGCGTCGGCCGAGGCATTGTAGAAGACCTCGCTCGACCAGCGATCCGCCGGGATCGGGCCGCAGGTGTCGACGCCGCGACCGAGCAGGTCCCACAGAGCTTCCGGATCGTTCGCCCCGCCGGGAAGACGGCAGGCCATGCCGATGATGGCGATGGGCTCGACGCGCCGCGCCTCGAGCGCCTCGACGCGCGCCTGGGCGCGCTTCAGGGCGATGAAGGTCTTCTTCAGCGTTTCGGCGGACGAATCGGGCTGTGCGGATTCAGGCGTCATCTGTCTATCTCGCGTTCGATGAGGTCCGCCAGCTCGGCGGCGGAGAGCGTGTCGAGAAAGTCGAAGTCCTTGTCGGCGACGGGCTGCGGCGGCGGTGCCGGCGCGCGACGCGACGTCACCGGGCCGGCGCCCGCGAGGAAGGCGGCCATCCGATCGAGCGTCGGATAGTCGTAGAGCAGGGCGGCGGGGAGCTGGCGGCCGGTCGCGACCTCAAGCGCACGGCGCAGTTCGAGACCGAGCAGCGAGGTGAAGCCCTGATCGACCAATGGCAGATGGAGATCGAGCGGGGCGGCGTGGACATCCCCCAGCACCGTGCGGGCCTGCGCAGCGACGAGGGCGCGCCACTCCTCCGGCCGGCTCGGCAGCACATCGGGCCGGGGCGGAGCGGGAAGCGCGGGTTCGGCCATGCGCGAAGTCTCCAGCCAGTAGCGCTGCGGGTGGAAGGGGTGACCCGGAAGCGGGACGATCCGCCCGCCGGACTGACCGCAGAGCCGCGCCCAGTCGACATCGCCGCCCGACGCCCAGATCGCGCCAAGGTCCGCCAGGCGCTGCAACGCCGGCGCGCCTTCCCCTTGGGCCGGACGATCGGACGTCGCGCCACGCAACAGGCGGGCGAGGTCCGCTGCGTCGTCGCCGACGACGACGCGGCGGTGGGGGAAAGCGGTGCGGCCGGTGCCAAGGGTGAAGGCGACATCGCGCAGGTCGCGCGGTTGAGCTTCCAGCCAGTCCGCGAGGGCGATCGCCATTTCTTCAAGCGCCACGGGCGTGCGGGCGGAAATCGGGAGAACCACAGCGCCGGGCGGTGCGCGATCGGCCCGCTCGACCAGCGGCGCCTGTTCGAGGATGACATGCCCGTTGGTGCCGCTGAAACCGAACGAACTCACCCCGGCGCGGCGCGGACGATCGGTGGCGGGCCATGGGGTGCATTGGGTCGGCGCCCGCATCGCAACCTGATCCCAGGCGAGGTGCTGCGTCGGCTTCGCGAGGCGGGGGTGACCCGGAACCATGGCATGGCGGAGCGACAGCACCGTCTTGATCACGCCCGCCATGCCCGCGCCGGCCTCGAGATGACCGATATTGGTCTTGACCGAGCCAATCAGCAGCGGGGATGTCGCTTCCCTGCCCTTTGCATAGCTTTCGGCCAGTGCATTGAGTTCGATCGCATCGCCGAGCGGGGTGCCGGTGCCATGCGCCTCGACATAATCGATCTCGTCGGACGCCAGCCCGGCATCGGCGAGCGCGCGGGCGACGACCTTGCCCTGGGCGACGCCGCTCGGTGCGGTCAGCCCCCCGGTGCGACCATCCTGGTTGACCGCCGAACCGCGGATCAGCGCCAGGATCTCGTTGCCGTCGCGCAACGCAGCGCCGAGCGGCTTGAGCACGATCGCACCGCAGCCCTCAGCGCGGACATAGCCATTGGCGTCGGCATCGAAGGCGCGACAGACGCCGTCGGGCGACAGCAGGTTCATCGTGTCGAGGCAATCGAACAGGTTCGGCGCCAAGAGCGCGTTGACCCCGGCGACCAGCGCCGCCTCGCATTCGCCGTTGCGCAGCGCCTGACGCGCGAGATGGATCGCCACGAGCGAGGAGGAGCAGGCGGTATCGACCGCCATGCTCGGCCCATCGAACCCGAAACTGTAGGACAGGCGTCCTGCCGCGGCGGCAGGCGAGACGCCGGTCGCCGTAAAGGAGTCGACGGCGGCTTCCTGCCAGAGCTTCGCCTTCTGATAGTCGCCGGTGCTGATCGCGACGAAGACGCCGATCGGCCGGCCAGCCATCGGCTCGATCGCGATGCCGGCACCCTCGAGCGCGCGCCAGCCGGTCTGAAGCAGCAGGCGCTGCTGCGGATCGAGCGCGAGCGCTTCAGCCGGCGAAATATCGAAAAATGGCGCGTCGAAGGACGAGGGAAAGGGCGCATCAAGAAAGCCGCCCGCCCTGCCCCCGCCACGACGGGGCGCATCGAGATCGCGTGGCCAGCGCTGCGCCGGCGCGGGACCGAGCGCGCAGCGGCCTTCGCTGAGAAATTGCCAGAGCGCTTCCGGGCTGTCGCACCCGCCCGGATAGGTGCAGGCGACCGACACGATCGCAATCGTATCCAAGTCCGATTTCATCGCATCGAAGCTCTGCCTGATGGGTGCCTGACAGTAGCTCATGATCCCCCGCGGACGACAAATGAGGCCAATCGTCGGCGCGACGGTGATCGCATGCGGGGTATCGAGCGCCAAGTACATGCCCCCGGAATGAGGGCATCTCTTTTCAGGTGGTTGGCGCATCGGCGGGTGGATCTCGCCCGCAACAATTGGCTTGACCGGGGCACTCCGGGGGCCCTGGCGCGGGCATCGCAGCGGTCGAGCGCGCGGCGCCGCACCGCATCGCGCAACCGACCCGGCTTAGCGGCAGCTATTCCGGGATCGAAGTGTCGAAGCCCGCCGGGGGGTGACCGCGTCAGCGATCACCCCGTGCGTCGCCAGTTCCTTGCCAAGCGACGTGATCAGGTCGATCCCGTCGCCTTCGAGGCGGAGCAAGCCAAGACACGGGGGTGCCTTCCATGCCCGCGACCCGACCGGCTCGGCTACAACGTCACGCAGCCGCGCCGCCATCCGGGGCATAAGCGATGACCTGCTGGCGCTGCTCGCCGAGTTTCTCGATGCCGAGCGTGATCACGTCACCCGCCTTCAGATACCAGGGCGCTGGTTTCTGCCCCATACCGACGCCGGGCGGCGTACCGGTGGTGATGATGTCGCCGGGCTCAAGCGTCATGAACTCGCTGAGATAGGATACGAGCCGGGCCACGCCGAAAATCATCGTCCGGCTGCTCCCGTCCTGGACACGCTTGCCATTCACCTCGAGCCACATGGCGAGATCCTGCGGATCGCCGACCTCGTCGGTGGTGACCAGCCAGGGGCCGACCGGCCCGAAGGTGTCGCAGCCCTTGCCCTTGTCCCAGGTGCCGCCGCGCTCGAGCTGATAGGCACGCTCCGAGACATCATTGATCGTGCAATAGCCCGCGACATAGTCGAGCGCCTCGGCTTCGGTGACATAGGACGCGCGCGTACCGATCACGACGCCCAGTTCGACCTCCCAATCGGTCTTCTCCGATCCGCGCGGGATCATCACCGGGTCATTCGGGCCCTGGAGGCAGGATACCGCCTTGGTGAAGAAGATCGGCTCGGCCGGGATCGGCATGTTCGATTCGGCTGCATGGTCGGCGAAGTTCAGCCCGATCGCGAGGAACTTGCGGGTGCCGGCAACAGGCACGCCGTAGCGCGGCGTGCCCTCGACCAGCGGGAGGGTTTCGGGATCGATGGCCGCGAGCTTCGCCAAACCCTCGCGCGAGATCTCCGCGGCGCCGAGATCGGCGACATGGCCGGAAAGGTCACGGATGCGCCCCCCGGCATCGAGCAGGCCCGGCTTTTCCTGGCCGACAGGTCCGTAACGCAGCAATTTCATGAGGAGGATTCCTTGGTGGATATAAGGACGGTGAGGCGGACTATCGCAATTGAGGTCGCCGCCAAAGTCCGGCGTGTCGAGCGCGGAGGCAGGGTTCATGTGCGGCCCAAATCGCAGGCGCGGCGCCATCGAGTGCGGTGAGCGTAGCGATTTCGGCGAAAATATCTTATACTTGCACGTTCAGCGGCGCGCCGATCAAGGATCGCGCCATCGACGGATTGGTGTTCCGGCCGCTTCCGACCAGCGGGATACGTGAAGCTACGAATGCCGCCGCCCGGAGCAAGCGGGTAGCGCGGCGGATCATGCATTGTCCGTGAGGAGATCGAGTGGCGCCAGTCCCCGGATATGAATCCGCTCCAGCCGGCGCGAAGCGGGAGACGATGACCCAGTTGCCGGTTCATGTCGTGCCCGATCCCCGACGCGTCGTGATCCGGCCGTTCGAGCCCTCCGAGATCGACCCGCCTTCGGGACGCGCAGACCGCGTCGCCGGCAGGGTATTGGGTCTCGACCGCGACGCACTGGCCCTGGAACTGGCGCAGGTGGTGTCCGACCTCGCTGCGCGCCACCCCGATGTCGACCGGGTGCTGCTCGAGCGCTTCGACGCCGTAAACGGCTCGATCATCGCGCGCTGCACCCCGAGCGTGGACCAGGCGCGCCTGATCGGCGCCTATTTCAGCGAGGAATATTCGTTCGAGGCGGGCGCGGTGCTCAACCCAAGCATCGTCGTCCACCCCGACCAGATCCATGTCGCAGCCGGGGCGCTCCGCTTCATCCTGTCGCTACGGTGCATCGGCGAAGGCGGAGTCTCCTCGGTTACCTTCCGTACCGGGATCTGGACCGCTGAGGGCGCGATCGCGCTCGATGCTCCGAGCCCGCTCGCCCTCTCGCCACGGATCGCGTCCCTGCCGACAGGCGAACCGGACGACGGCCATATCCGCCTGACGTTCGACCGTGACCGGGATCTCTCCGAAGTGGTGATCTTCCCGATCACCGCCGAGCAGCGGCACGGAATCGAGGACCTTCGCCTGATCCGGTTCGTCGAGGATGATGGCCAGGCCAGCTATCGCGGCACCTATGTGGCGTTCAGCGGCATCGGCATCCGGCAGGAACTGCTGCGGACCGACGACTTCACGACTTTCGACCTGAGCCCCCTCACCGGCGACGCGGCGGATAACAAGGGCATGGCGCTGTTCCCGCGCAAGGTGAACGGACGATATGCCGCGCTGGCCCGGAAGGATCACGAAAATCTCTGGTTCGTCCAATCCGATACCATGGACCACTGGGGTGGCGGCCAGATCGCCATTGCGCCGCGCTGGCCATGGGAGTTCGTGCAGCTCGGCAATTGCGGGGCTCCGATCGAGATCGCCGAAGGGTGGCTGGTGATCACGCACGGCGTCGGCGCGGTGCGCAATTATTGTCTCGGTGCCTGCCTCCTCGACAAGGAAGATCCCGGAAAACTGCTGGCGCGCACCACCGCCCCCCTGTTGCGGCCGGCCGGGGCCGAGCGCGACGGCTACGTCCCGAATGTGATCTACAGTTGCGGTTCGCTGCTCCGCGACCGAACGCTGCTGATGCCCTATGCCGTGGCGGACAGCTTCACCGCCTTCGCGACCGTGAACGTCGACGAACTCCTGAAGACGATGGCGTAGGAATTCTGCGCCGCCGCTCAGCCATGCGAGGACAGTCAATGTGACGGATGCCCAGGATCAGACCCCGAGCGCCACGCCTGTCGGCCTGTCCACCGCAGAGGCGCAACGCCGCCTTGCTGCGGACGGGCCGAACGAGATCGCTCGTGCCAAGGCCCGGTCGCCGTTTCGGATCGCCCTGGAAGTCATTCGCGAACCGATGCTCGCGCTCCTGCTGGCGGGTGCAGTGCTCTACCTGATTCTCGGCGACACCATCGAGGCGCTTGTGCTCGGCGCCTTTGCCGGCTTCTCGATCCTTGTCACGATCGTGCAGGAAGCACGAACCGAACGCGTGCTGGAGGCGCTGCGCGACATTTCCGCGCCGCGCGCCCTGGTCCTGCGCGATGGGGCGCCGATCCGCATCGCCGGCCGCGACGTCGTGCGCGGCGATCTCCTGATCCTCGACCAGGGCGACCGAATTCCGGCCGATGGCGAAATCGTCGACTGCAAGGCGCTGGAGGTCGACGAATCGCTCCTGACCGGGGAATCGCTGCCGGTTGGAAAGGCAGTGCGAGGCTCCGTCGCGGCGACGGACGGGGAGGAACGCCATCTCGTCTATTCCGGCACGCTGGTAACGCGCGGCAGCGCGATGGCGCTGACCACCGCCACGGGCCATGCCTCGCGGATCGGCGGTATCGGCCGCAGCCTTGCCGACCTCGAGACCGAGGCGCCGCGTCTCCGCCAGGAGATTTCGGCGGTGGTGAAGATATGCGCGCTCGGCGGAGCAATCGTGGCAGCCGCGGTGGTGGTGCTCGACGGCCTGTTGCGCGGGGGCTGGATCGAAGCGTTGCTTGCCGGGATCGCGATCGGCATGTCGATGTTGCCCGAGGAATTCCCGGTCGTGCTGACCGTGTTCCTGGCGATGGGTGCCTGGCGGATCGGCCAGGCCCGCGTTCTCACGCGACGCGCGGCCGCGATCGAAGCGCTGGGGTCGGCGACGGTGCTGTGCACCGACAAGACCGGCACCCTGACCGAGAACCGGATGACGGTCGCCGAGCTCTGGACGCCCACCGCCGGCGCGGCGCGCGCCGCGCCCGACGGATCCTTTCCTGCCACCTTCGGCGGCCTCATACGCAACGGCGTCTTCGCCAGCCCGCCCGTGCCGGCCGACCCGATGGAAGTCGCGTTGCACCGGGCCGGCAAGGATATCGCCAGCGGCGGAGAAGATGGCGAGGGCTGGACGCTTGCCCATGTCCATGGCCTCGAGCCCGACCTGATGGCGATGACCAATGTATGGCAGACGGCGGACGGCAACGCCCTGCACGTCGCCGCGAAGGGTGCGCCGGAAGCAATCGCCTCGCTGTGCCACCTGTCCGCCGCGGATACGGAAACGATGCAGGCTGCGGTGAAGGCGATGGCGGATGAGGGCATTCGGGTGCTCGGTGTCGCCACCGCGACGACCCGGGATCCGGCCCGCGCGCCTTCACCGCGAGCCTATAGTTTCGAGCTGCTCGGGTTGATCGGCCTTGCGGATCCGCTGCGCGCGACAGTGCCCGAGGCAGTGCGGCTGTGCCGTGCCGCCGGCATCCGAGTCGTGATGATCACCGGCGATCACGCCGCGACCGCGCGCTCGATCGCTGCGCGGGCCGGGATCGGCGACGGCGAGGTGATGACCGGTGCGGAGCTTGGGGTGCTCGACGATACGGCGCTTGCCGCGCGCCTCGGCAATGTGGCGGTATTCGCGCGAACCCAACCCGAACAGAAGCTGCGCATCGTGACCGCGCTTAAGCAGCGCGGCGAAGTCGTGGCGATGACCGGCGACGGGGTGAACGATGCACCATCGCTCAAAGCCGCCCATATCGGCATCGCCATGGGCAAGCGCGGCACCGACGTCGCCCGCGAGGCGGCCGCGATCGTGCTGCTCGACGACGATTTCGGGTCGATCGTCGCCGCGGTCGCGCTCGGGCGCCGAATCTACGACAATCTGCGAAAGGCGATCGCCTTCATCTTCGCGGTGCATGTGCCGATCGCGGGACTAGCCCTGCTGCCGCTGTTCACCGGCCTGCCGATCCTGCTCGGGCCGCTGCACATCGCCCTGCTGGAAATGATCATCGATCCGGTCTGCGCACTGGTATTCGAGGCAGAGGATGGCGAGCGGGACATCATGCGGCGCCCGCCACGCGGGCGGGACGAGCGGCTGCTGACGGTGCGCGTCGTCGCATGGAGCGTGTTCCAGGGCGGCGCGGCCTTCGCGATCCTCGCGGCGATCTTCCTGACGGCCAGCCTGAACGCGATGCCCGCGACCGAGGTTCGCGGACTGACCTTCATCGCCCTTGTCGCGACGATCATTGCGCTGATCCTCGCCAACCGATCGTTCAGCGCGTCGCTCACGACCGCCGTGCGACGAAAGAATGTGGCACTACGCTATGTGCTTGCGATCCTGGCAACTGTCCTCGCCGTGATCCTGTGGGTGCCGGGACCGCGCCGGTTGTTCGGTTTTGCGCCCCTGTCCCTGCTCGACCTGCTGATCGCCGGTGGCGCCGGGTGCGGCCTGCTTCTGTTGCTCGAGGCGATCAAGAAGCTTTTTCCGGGCATTCGCGCGGGGACCTCCGCGACGACGGCACAGGATACGTAGATTACCGAAATGCGGCGGCGCGCGATCTGGCCTTGATGGAAGCATCAGGAGAAGATGCATGATCCGGGAAATCCTTTCCTTCATCGACGATGCCGAGAAGGGCGCACAGCATGTCGCCGCACTGGTCGATATCGGCGCACGGCTGGGCGCCCACATCAAGATCGGCGTGCTGACCGCGGCCCCCATGATGCTGCCGGAACTCGCGCCGTTCGGCAGCCTGTACCTTCCCGAAATCGCCTTGCGCGCAGATGGCGAACTCCAGATCGGTCGGGCGCGGGGGCTCGTCGCGGCGGCGGCGGATCGCGTCGACATATGGGGCTATCACGACAGTGTCGGCTGGCTCGCGGCCGATGTTCGCGACAGCCGCCAGATCGCCGACCTGATCGCGATCGGCGATGCCGACAGCTGGAACGTGCCGTGGCTGCGCCGCAAGCTGATCGAGACGCTCCTGCTCTCGGCGGGTACGCCGATCCTGTTGCTCCCCGGCGCGCCGAAAATCGGGAGGGTGCGCCACGCAGTGCTGGGCTGGAAGCCGTCCGCACAGGCGAACCGGGTGGTCCATGACCTGGTCGCCTTGGCCGAGCCGGGCGCGCGCATCGATGTGGTCACGGTCGGCCCCGCGCCGGAAGGAGAACCGGCGGAACTGCCCGGGAGCGGCATCAAGCGGCATCTCGCGCGACATGGCTTCGCCGTGGAGATGTTCCGGATCAATGACGGCGACGAACCCGAGGATCAACTCCAGGCCTTTGCCGTCCGCCACAAGGCTGACCTGCTGGCAGTCGGGGGCTTCGCGCATACCCGCATTCGCGAAATCGTCCTGGGCGGCGTGACGCGTGCGCTGATCGACAGCCCCTTCCTGCCCGTGTTGATGGCACATTGACCGGGTAGAAGCGGACGACCGTCACGCGGGAACGGTGCCTATCTGCCCGCCTCGCTCCGTTCGGCCGCTTCGGCGTGGCGCGCCCGCCGCTCCGACAGCATGATGCTGCAGGTCTTCCGCGCCTGCTCTCGCACCAGCGCCAGATTCTCCCGTACGACGCGTTCGTCCAGATTCTCGACGATCGCGTCGAAATGCAGGTGATCATTGCCCTCGAGCGAGAAAACCGTGGTGAGATAGGTGTCGAACGCCTGGCGCAGCGACACCCATTGCCCCTGTTCCTCCAGCCATGGCCGGGTCGAGGCGGACGAACTGAGGATCACCAGCGACTTGCCGCGCAGCGATGCATGCGGCATCCCCATCCTGATATCGCGCGGCGCTAGGCCGGCACCGAGCACCCGCTCCACATATCCCTTGATGATGGCGGGCGGCATGCCGAACCAGATCGGGTAGACGAGCACGAGCACCGCGCTGTCCCGCACCAGATCGAGCTCGGGCAGCACATCGGCACCGGGCGCGTATCCGACCCCCGGCCGCTCTCCCGCCTTGAGCAGGGGATCGAACCCGAAGGCGTAGAGATCGCGCAATATGGCGGTCTGCCCGCATTCCTCCACGGCGGCGCAATATGCCTCCGCCACGCTGTGGTTGAAGCTCGGCCCGGCCGGATGCCCCAGGATCACGAGGTGCCGGATATCCCGCGGATCGAACACCATCGTCATCGCTGGTCTCCCTTCGGGGTGCCCGGGGCGGGATCGGCCGAGGCGATTGCATTGAGCTGGTGGGCGGTTGCGGCGCGGGCCAGCAACGTCACTACCTCCTGGTCGCTCGTCTGCGTGAAATCGACATAGTGGGCGCCAACCGCGCCAAAGGGGTCCGGGGAGACCAGACAAACGATCTCGTCGCACTCGTCGCGCAGTTCATCAAGCGTTTCCCTCGGCGCGACCGGCACGGCAAGCACGAGGTGCGCCGGACGGTTCCTGCGCGCGCCCTTGAGCGCCGCCTTCACCGTGCCGCCGGTGGCAATCCCGTCGTCGACAATGATCACCGTCCGGCCCGCCATCGGCATGGGCGCCCGCCCGCCGACATAGGCGCCGCGCCGGCGTTCGATCTCGCCGAGCTGATGGTGGAGCTCCGCGCGGATATAGTCGGAAGGTACGCCAAGCTGCTGCACGATATCGTCATTGAGGACGAGCTGCGGCTCGGCGCCATCCACCACCGCGCCGATTCCCAGCTCCTCATAGTCGGGTGCACCAAGCTTGCGGACGAAGAGAAGGTCGAGTTCCGCACCGAGCGCCACAGCAACCTCGAAGGCGACCGGGACGCCACCGCGGGGAAGCGCCAGGACGAGCGGGTTGCGGCCACCGAGATGGCCGAGCGCGGCAGCCAGCCTGCGGCCGGCATCATGGCGATCGTGAAAGGCGGGGCGGCCGTACATCTGCCGACCGTCAGGCAGCGAGGTGGTTGCTGAACCACCTTGTCGCGTGGCCAATCACCAAGTCGAGCGCACCCGGCTCTTCGAACAGGTGATGCGCGCCGGGGACAATCACGATCTCGTGCTCGCAACGCAGATGTCGCATCGCCTCGCGATTGAGCTCGATCACCGGCAAATCCCTCTCGCCCACGATCAGCTGAGTCGGCGCGCGGACATGGGCCAAGGCCGGCGATCCTGCCAGATCCGGCCGTCCCCCGCGCGAAACGATCGCGCCGATCCGCGCCGGCTCGCTCGCCGCCGCCAGCAGCGCGGCACCCGCACCGGTGCTGGCCCCGAAATAGCCGACCGGCAGCTGCGCCAGACGAGACACGCCGGACAACCATCGGGTGGCAGCAATCAGGCGACTTGCGAGCAGCGGAATATCGAAGACCCTGGCGCGATCCCCTTCCTCGCTCTCGGTAAGCAGATCGACGAGCAGCGTCGCGAAGCCCGCACCGCGAAGCCCCTCCGCCACGTAATTGTTGCGCGGGCTGAAACGGCCGCTGCCACTGCCATGGGCGAAGACGACGACCCCTGCGGGGTCTGCGGGTACGCCGAGCAACCCCTGCAAGCCGGCGGTCTCGATCACGACCGATTCCTGATCCTGGACCTGTCCGTCCATCGTCACAATCCGAACGGATAGATTTCGGGGGCACCACGCGGATGCTCAGGCCCTAACGGCGTGACCGCGCTGGTCTCCTCGAACCAGACCCAGGCATCGAACTGCTCCGCGAGCACCGCCTCGAAATAGTGGCTGAGGCGCTCGGTCTCGGGCCGGTAGATCACGCCGATCGCGCGCTCGAGCAGCGGCGTGCGCAGCAGCTCCGCCAGGTCACGGTTGGCGGGGGAGCGCCATTCCGTGAGGCTGCGCGCCACCCCGGCCTGGCGAAAGGCATGTTCATGGCTGTCGATGCGGGCGGGACGCACCGTCTTGATCTCCATCGCGCCGTCCCAGTCGCTGGCGGCGGCAACGGTGCCGCGATCGGTGCCGAACCCGATCAGCACGGCTTCGTCGCCATAGGTCATTCGCGACAGTTCGCCGATGTTGAACTCGCCCTGCCAGCCCATCGCGGTCGCGGCGGCGTTGCCGACATGCGAATTGTGCGCCCAGACCACGGCCTTGGCCCCCTCGCCACGATGGGCGAGCAAGGCCTGCAGGGTGCCGAACATATGCCGGTCGCGCAGATTCCAGCTTTCCGCGGCGCCTCGATACATCGCCCGATAATATTGCTCGGCGGCGCGGACGATCCGCGCATTCTGCACGGCATCGAACCAGCGCTCGCCGTCTTCACGGATAAAGTCGATCCTGCGGTCGAGCAGTTCGCGCAGTTGCGCGACTGCCCCCGCCTCGCAGCTCGCGCGGCCACCATGGACGACGGCGCGACCATATTCGGCAGGCAGGTCCTGCCATGGCGTCAGACAACCATAACGCTGCCGCGCCTCGGCGGCCGCTTCCGGATCAATGCGATCGAGATAGGCCAGGACGGCATGGATCGATTCGCCGAGGCTGTAAACGTCCAGGCCGCTGAACGAGACCCGATCGCCTGCGGGAAGCCCGGCATTATGGCCACGCAGCCAATCGGCGAAATCCAGCACTTCCTGGTTGCGCCACATCCAGGTCGGGAAGCGAACGAAGACGTCGCCGCGGCGCGGCCGTGGCGCCTGATGGCGGACATAATCGTCGATCCGCGCGGCATCCGGCCAATCGGCCTCGACCGCGACGGTGGTGAAGCCGTGATGCTCGATCAGGCGCCGGGTGATCGCCGCACGGGCGCGATAGAATTCCGCGCTGCCATGGGTGGCCTCGCCCAGCAGAACGACGCGCGCATCCCCGAACCGATCGAAAAAGGCGCCGAACGCCTCCGCATCGGACGGATCGGGCAGCGGCTCGGCCGACCCCCGCAACGCAGCGACAAGCGCCTCCGGCGCCTGCCGCTCTCGTTGCGCGGGCACGGCGATGGTCACGGCGCCGTCGCATTCCCGGCCGGCGCGCTTGATCCGGCCGCCGGCTTGGCTTCCGAGGCAGCCACCTGAGCCGCAGTCGCAACCTGCATCATGCCGTCCGATTCGAGCACGACCACCCAGTCGCGCTTGTCTTCGCAATGCGCGACCCATGCCGGCAGGCCCTGCACCGTGGCGCGCGGTGTCGAACCGACCACTGCCTGGCATTCAAATCCCGCATCGTCGATTGCGCGGTAGAAGACCGCATCGCGCTGCTTTTGCGGCAGATCATTGATGCGCTTGAGATAGTCGATTTTCGGAGTCGCGGCGGGCGCGCTGCTATTGGCGGGCTGGGCCGGCTTCTCGCACCCGGCGAGCGCGAACAGGACGAGGCCCGAGGCCAGGATTGCAGTCTTCATCAACACGACTCCACCTATGACGATTCCATTTCCGGCAATCCGGCGCCGTCCGGAATACGAAGTTTCCCGTAGTTCCCTCCGCCTTCCGATCACGGCGACTCATCCGGAAAGTCACTGATATTCCATCCCGCGCCGTGCGGCGATGATCCTGACAATCCAGGATCGGAAAAGCCCATGAAGCGAATCCTCGTCGCGACCGATCTGTCGCCAAAGGCCGGACCCGCCATCCAGCGGGCGTGCCGGATCGCGTCCGAACAATGCGCCGCATTGCTTATCCTGCATGTCGTTGCCGGATCCCTTCCGGCCGTGGACCGGGCCATTCTCGCCGAGGACCTCGAGGCGCTCGCCCGGACGCAGGCGGCGAATCACCCCTGCGCCCGCGAGATCACCTCGGCGGTGCGCGCCGGCAAGGTGGCCACCGCGATCAATCAGGCCGCGCTGGACTATGAGGCTGAGCTGATCGTGGTTGGCGGGCATGGCGAAACGCGCTGGCGCGACGGCCTGTTCGGCAGCGCTGTCGAGCAGCTGATCCGCATCACCACCCTGCCCGTGCTGATCGCGCAGGGCGACGTGCACGCAGCCTATCACCGCGTGCTCGCAGCCGTCGATGAAGAGCGCGCGGCCCGGGACGTCCTGAACCTCGCGGGCACCATCGGGACCGCGGACTCGGTGTTCGCCGTGCATGCCTTCCTGCCCTCCGTCGCAACGCGCATGCGCGAGGACGGCAAGGAGCGGGCACAGGCCGCGGCGCAGCAGGCGCTGGAACGCATGATGCAGGAGGCGCTCGCTGACCGGCCCGACGTGCTGCTCCACGTCCACGCCCAAGCCATGCAAGGAACGCCGCTGTCGGTAATCATGCGCGCGTGGGAGATGTTCAAACCGGACCTGCTGGTGGTTTCCACCTATGGCAGATCGGGCCTGGCGCTCGCCCTGCGCGGCAGCTTCGCCGACATGGCCATTGAGGAACTTGCCTTCGACATCCTGGTCCATCGCCTGCCACCGCCGATGAGCGGCTGATGGGTGCGATCGGACACGAGATCGCCCCAAGGGTCACCGACGCCACCGCCCCGAGGATTGGTTCCGGCACCGCGCCGGAACCCCGCGGCCGGCGGGAGTTCGCGTTTCGAGTCGCGATGGCGCTCGCAATCGCCGCGTTGGCGGTGGCCTGCTGGCAATTGCTGGATCTGCTGCTGATTGCCTATGCGGCTGCGCTGTTTGCGATCCTGCTCCATTCGCTTTCCGACCGGCTGACGGCAGCGACCAGCCTGCACCCGAACTGGAGTCTCGCGGTCGTCGTGGTCGCCGCGCTGCTGCTGCTGGGTGGGGTGATCACCCTGTTCGGGGTCCAGCTGGCCCATGAATTACGGGCCATCGGCACCGGCCTGCCCGCTGCCTGGCACGCGCTGCAATTGCGCCTGGCGCCGATCGGCATCGCCCCCGAGAATCTCGAGGCCATCCGGGTTCGCCTGAGCGACGGTACGGGGCTGGCCGCGATCGGCGACATCGCCACGCGGTCGCTCAACGCCCTTGGCGGGTTGCTGCTTGCGCTGGCCGGCGGAATCTATCTCGCCGCCGACCCACGGACCTATCGGCGCGGCCTGTTGCTGCTGGTGCCGCGCCCCCTGATCCGCCCGGTGGCCGGGACCGTCGACGACGTCGTGCGGGCGTTGAAACGCTGGCTGGTCGGCCAGATCGTGATCATGGCGGCGGTGGGGGTGATGACCGGGCTGGGCGCCTGGGCGATCGGCCTGCCCGGCGCGCTGGCGCTTGGGGTAATCGCGGCGCTGCTGGAGTTCGTGCCCTATATCGGGCCGATCGCCACTGCCGTACCGGCCGTGCTGCTCGGCGCTGCGGTCAGCACCGAGATGGCGATCGCGGCTCTGCTGCTGCTGTTCGCCGTCCAGCAGCTGGAGGGTTATGTGCTGACGCCGCTGATCCAGCACCAGGTGGTATCGCTGCCGCCCGCCCTGACGCTGTTTTCGATCTTCGCCATGGGCATCCTCTTCGGCCTGCCCGGCATTCTGCTGGCAGCGCCACTGACGGTCACGATCTACGTGACGGCCCGACGCCTTGTCGGCAGGCGCCCGGCACCCGATATCCGATAAACCGGCTACGGCCAATTTTATCGGAAGCGGGATTGTCATGCCGCCCTTTCGCCTGAGCGCCGGCATCCTGCTCTACCGGCGGCAAAACGAGATGCTGCAGGTGTTCCTGGTGCATCCCGGCGGCCCGTTCTGGGCTGCGCGGGACCATGGCGCGTGGCAGATACCCAAGGGGAATGTCGAGCCCGGCGAGGAGCCGGCCGACACCGCCCGACGCGAATTCCGGGAAGAGGTGGGCAGCGATCCGGGGGGCACGCTGGAGCCGCTTGGCCGCGTGCGCCAATCGGGCGGCAAATGGGTCGAGGCGTTCGCCGTTGCCGGCGATATCGACGCGACAAACATCGTCAGCACCTATTGCGAGATGGAGTGGCCGCCGCGCAGCGGAAAGCGAATCTCCATTCCCGAGGTCGACCGCGCCGAATGGTTCACGCTGGATGCCGCGCGGATCAAGATGCTGGCCAGCCAGCAACCCCTGCTCGACCGGCTTCAGGAAATCGCGGGCGCCTGATCGAAGGGCGCGGGCACTTCACCCGGCGCTTCGTCCGGAAAATCGCGATCCGGCGGCGGCGCGATGATGTCCGGTGCGGCGGGCGCGGGTTCTTCGGCCGGCCAGACCTGGGGCGGGGATTCCGGCGGTGCGTGGGGATCAATCGTGTCGGGTGGAGGCTGGGTTGCCATCGCAAGGTCCTTTTTGACGGGGTTCAGGCGGTTCCGGGCTGCGTGCGGAAATTCCTGGCCAGGAGGTACATCGCTACCGGGAACGTCACCAACCAGGGTGACGCGACCCAGATCAACGCCGGCCAGAACAGCTGGAGGAAGATCACGGGCGCAAGCAGGCCGTTCAGCAGCAGCGCCCAGCGCAGCGCACCGGCATAGGTCGCCGCCAGGAACAGGGTCGCGATGCTCATATAACTATAGCCGAGCAGGTCGATCACCGTCATCGGCTGGCGGAAGCCGCAGCAGGCGAGCAGCGCATAGCCGCCCCCCTCGCCCGACAGTTCGCGCGGAATGACGACCCCGAGCTGGTTGATATAGACCAGGCTGACAAAGCCGGCATAAAGCAGCGCGGTGACGAGCGCGGCGAGGCGCAACGGGCGGTGGCGCGGCACCGCAGCCTCATAGGCGGCGGCCACGGCCAGCACGAAACAGGGCGCCAGCGCCAGCGACGGCGCGAAGATCAGGATGCGATCCACCGGATCGGGCAGGAGGCGGAACACCTGCAATATCTGCGGCACGCCATAGCCGATGCTCGTCGCCACCGCGCCGATCGCCGCCCAGTAGCCAAGCCGTGACGCGCTCATCTTCCACCCTCCGAGACCGGTGAATTGCACGCGCATGCGCCGATCGCGCCATCCGCAAAGCTACGCATGCGAGGCCTGACCGAGCGGAACGAGCGGCCTCGTAACTTCCCTTATTCAGCGACCGCGCTGCGGCGATCATGCTGTCCGCCATGATGACCGATCACGATACCCTGGCCCCGCCCCATCCCACCGCCACCACCCCGCTCATCCGCTGGCTGGAGAGCGTCGGTAATGCCGACATCGCCATCGTCGGGGGCAAGAATGCATCGCTTGGCGAGATGATCGCGGCGCTTCGCCCGAGCGGGGTCCGGATTCCCGATGGCTTCGCGACCACCGCAGCCGCCTATCGCGAACTGGTCGCCGCCAACGGGATCGAGCAGCCGTTGCGCGCCGCGCTCGACGCGTGGCGCAGCGGCACTGCCGACCTGCAGGAGACCGGCGATACGATCCGGCGGCTGTTCCTGCAGGCACCGCTTCCGGACGCGCTGGAAGCCGCCGTCCGCGCGGCCTATCGCGCGCTGTGCATCCGCGCCGGAAAGGCGGAGGCGGCGGTCGCGGTGCGATCAAGCGCCACCGCCGAGGACTTGCCCGATGCGAGCTTCGCCGGACAACAGGAGACTTTCCTCAATGTGGTCGGCGAACATGCGCTGATCGAAGCGTGCCGGCGCTGCTACGCGTCCCTCTTCACTGACCGGGCGATCGTCTATCGCGAGGACAAGGGCTTCGACCAGCTCGCGGTCGCCCTGTCGATCGGCGTACAAATGATGGTCCGGTCCGATCTGGCCGGATCTGGCGTGATGTTCTCGATCGATCCGGAATCCGGCTTTCCCGGCGTCGTCGTGATCAGCGCCGCCTGGGGCCTGGGCGAGACGGTGGTGCAGGGAACGGTCGATCCGGACAGCTATGTCGTGTTCAAGCCGCTGCTCTGCGACGGCCGGCTGAAGCCGATCCTCGACAAGCAACTCGGCGCGAAGGCGACCAAGCTGGTCTACGCCAAAGGCGGCAGTGCGCGGACCAGGCTGGCACGCACCAGCCCGCACGAACGCGACAGTTTCGTGCTCGACGACGAGGAGATTCTGGAACTCGGCCGCTGGGCGCTGATGATCGAGGGCCATTACGGCCGCGCAATGGATATGGAATGGGCGAAGGACGGCGAGACGGGCGAGCTGTTCATCGTCCAGGCGCGCCCCGAGACCGCGCGGGCGGGACACAAGGGTGCGCCGCTCAGCCTGTGGCGCCTGACCGGCACCGGCAAGGTCCTGGCAACGGGTGCTGCCGTGGGCGAGGCGATCGCGACCGGCCCGGTCTGCGTTATCCGCGATCCGAAGGATCTGGCGCGCTTCCCCGATGGCGCGATCCTCGTCACCGAGATGACCGATCCCGACTGGACGCCGCTGATGCGCCGCGCGGGCGGGATCGTGACCGATCATGGCGGCGCGACCAGCCACGCGGCGATCGTGAGCCGCGAGCTGGGCCTTCCCGCCATCGTCGGCACGGGTGACGCGACCGCGATACTGAAGGACGGGCAGGCCATCACCCTGTGCTGCGCCGAGGGCGACCGGGGACATGTCTATGACGGCGCGCTTCCCTTCACTCGCCAGGATATCGACCTCGCCGCGCTGCCCGAGGCGCGCACCGACCTGATGATCAACCTGGCCACGCCGGCATCGGCCTTCCGCTGGTGGCGCTTGCCGATCAGGGGCGTCGGACTCGCGCGGATGGAGTTCATCATCAGCGATCTCATCAAGGTGCACCCGATGGCGCTGATCCACCCCGAGCGCGTTACGGACCCTGCTGCGCGCGCCGCGATCGAGGAACTCACGCGCGGCCATGCCGACAAGACCGAATATTTCGTGGAGACGCTGAGCCGTGGCATCGCCCGGATCGCGGCGGCCTGCCATCCGCATCCGGCGATCGTCCGGCTGAGCGACTTCAAGAGCAACGAATACGCCCATCTGATCGGCGGCAGCGATTTCGAACTGGCCGAGGAAAACCCCATGCTCGGCTTCCGTGGCGCGTCCCGCTACTATCATGAGCGCTATCGCGCGGGCTTCGCACTGGAGTGCAAGGCGATCCGCCGCGTCCGGGAAACCATCGGCCTGAAGAACGTGATCGTGATGGTGCCCTTTTGTCGTACCCTGGGCGAGGCGGACAAGGTGATCGCGGAGATGTCGCGCAACGGTCTGATGCGCGGCCAGGATGGGCTGAAGCTCTACATGATGTGCGAGATACCGGCGAACGTGATCCTGGCCGAGGAGTTCGCCAGTCGCTTCGACG
>CAISGR010000027.1 GCA_903884945.1 uncultured bacterium | reverse complement strand
TTGTTGAAGCTCGAAGCCAAGCGTCTCTCGGCGCTCATGGATCGGTTCAAGACCCTCGGAATCGAGGCAGTCGAGAAGCGATTGACGGCCTGACCTAACCTGCCGCGGCAACGCCGCGGCACGGCCATGGGGGGTTCGATGCCCCCCATGGCCGTATCTCTCCCAGCAAAAAAAGGGGGAGGCCGTAGCCCCTCCCCTGACCCTTAGAACTCATCCGACATGCGGCCCGGGACCGTGTAGACCACCCGGTCGATGAGCCGTGTCGGCAGCGCGTGATAGTCGCCCTCGTCGATGGCGACGTAGCGGCCGGGTTCCTCCTCGATGACATGCTGGTCGAAGAAGCTGTGTAGGGCGCGGCGCTCGGCAAAGGCGAGAGCGGCGAGATAGGCAGCGGCGTCAGCGTGGGCGGCGGTCGATATGATCTGCATGGTGGTGCTCCTGTCGTCTTGAATGACAGGGAAATGGCCGTCGTTGAGGGAACCGCCGGGTCAGGGACGCCGGCACAGCCGGCGCCGCGAAGCGGGGAGTGGGGGTGCCGATTTTGTCGTGGCTGGAGCGCAGCGAAGCGGAGCGGAGGTCACGGCAAAATTGGGGGCACCGCTCATCCTTGACGCGGCGGTTCCCTCAACGACATCCTCGGAATTCTGTGAGAGATTTTATCCTCTGAAGGGTGCGCCAACGTCGCCCCAAGGATCAACAAAGCATGATCCCGCGCGGCGGCGGTCGACCCGCTGGACAGGTCCATCAGCCCGCGCATAGCAGGTGCGTCTTTCGGGCGGTTGTTATCCGTCGGGTTGGTTCAATCGTGCGCCTGTGTTAGGCCCCTGGTGCGCTGCAGAACGGGCAGCGCCGGGACTGGTAATCCCGTCGAGAACGGCAACTCGGGGTGAGCTTTCACGCCGGGGTGCCTGCGCATATGTCCAGGTGCTTCGGTACTAAAAGCGTAGGCGCATGTCTCGACGTGTTACCAGCCCCGGCTCCCGCGCCCAGTGCGCGGGAGTTGATGTGGTCGGGGCGTGCCGACATCTCCCTTGAAGGCTTCGCGCCCGGGGTGATGCTATGGAACTCAATGCCAATGCGCCGACCGTGCAGCGGGCGCTCGGCCTGGCGCTCATGCGGCAGGCGCTGGAGTATTTATCCACGGTCGGCGAGGACGAGGCGTCAAGTCATCTCAGTTGCGCGATCGACGCGCTGTTGAAGCCGAAGAATGGCCGGGAAAGTACCCCGGCCGCCTGATCGCCGATCGAGCCCGGAGCTAAACGCGAAAGGGCGGCAGGCTCTCGCCTACCGCCCTCTTTCACTTCTTCTTGCCGCCCTGCTTTAGGGCGGTGATCACAGCCGCGAGTCCAAACAGGATCTCTGCGAAATTGTGCCATTCCATCGCTCTGACTTTCAGCGATGGGGACGCGCCCCCAGATTGAAGGGGAATACGTTGCAACGCGCTTGTCCGGTGTTTTGAGGGGCCGACCCCTATTGTCCTGGTTCGCTGTTTGCTGGCTTTTTCGGGTTCGCTGTTTGGATCTAAGCTTTTGCTGGCTGTTTTTCGGTTTGCTGTTTGGCTGTCTTGGTTCTGATTTTTTGGTTTTGCTGGTCTGTTTCGCTATCCAAGTGAGGGCGTGGCCACACCCTCCCAGGAGAGATTGGACGCGAGCTTTCGGATTTCAAGGATGCCGCGCGCGGGACGCTAATGAGCTTTAGCCATGGGCCCAAGAAAAGGGCGCGCCAGCATGTGACGCGCCCTTCTTCATGCCGTCGATCGGGCGGAGGCTATGCCCATTCGAGGCGCAAACTGTCGTCGGCATCAGCGATCGCGAGAAGACGCTCGAGCCGCTCGAGCATGGTGGAAATTCCATCGGCTTCCGCGCGGTGCCGTATCGCCGGATTGGCAAGCCGATCCCGGATCGTATCGATCGGGATTTCGCCAACGAGGTCGGGGTTGAGCCCGAGGCCTTCGAGCAGCGCATTGGCATCGCTCTCGGCGAGATCGAGCTCATCGCCATGATCGGATGTGAGCGATGGGCGCATACGGATCGCGCGATCACTTTCGTACCACCAGACCGCGATCCGCCGAGCCCGGAACTGGGCTTCGTCAAGCACCGCGATGACCGCGGCATCGTGGTCGAAAACGCGCGCGACCGAGGCGAGCGCAAGCGGACACACGCGTGCTTCGAAGTTGAGCGCGAGCACGCGGTCCTCGTCGCTGTCGGGATCGAGCAGGGCAAGACCGAGACGTTCGCCCTCCTCCCGCAGATAGGCGCGGAAGGCAGCGAGCTGGCGCGCATTGATGGTAGCGACAGGACCGGGTTGATCGTCGGAAGCGGTAGCGATGCGGAACGTGATGGACATGGACGTCCTCCCTCGTTGGAACCGCTCCCTCGCTCCTCCTCTCCTCGATCCGTTTCCGGGGTATGGGCGCGTCAGCGCCCGTAGAAATTGTCCGCCAGAGACCGTTCTACGGTGTCGAGCATCCCGCTCGCCCAATCGCCGAGAACTCGGTCATTCGCCCACGCCGCCAGCGGCGCCTTGAAGCTAGTAAGATGCGCGTTAAGCGATCCGCCCCAGGAACTGGGATAGATGCGCTGGCGAAGCGCATCGCGGAAACGCTTGCGGCCGCCATAGAGCTTGGCGAGCTGTTGCAAGGCCGGGTGCCAGGCGAATGTCCCGCCCTTCTGTTCGAGGATGGGGAAGAAGCTGAGGAGGAAGGCGATCCGGGCATCCGGGTCGACCTTCACCCAATCGAGCATGAGGTTGAGCGGCGTTCCGAAGAGCGCGCCCGGACCGGTGCGCGAGACGTCATAGGCAAAGAGCTTGGTCGCCGAGATGATGGCGTTCAGACGCTCCCGCTCGACGCGGGTGGCGATCTCGTAAAAGCCCGCGATCACGGGCCAGACCTCGGTCGGGGCGCGCTGGATCACGATCGGAAGCGCGCTGCGCAGCGCGTCTGAGCTACGACCGTTGCGCCCGCCGGCGGTTCGGCAGGCCTGCTCGATCTGAACTGCGAACGCGTACGCAAACGTCCGATCGATCGCGCCGGCGGCATCGAGCAGCCGGAGCATGCGATCATAGTTGTAATCGGCATTCGATGCGTTGCCTTCGGCGCCGTCGGCGATCGATGGCGAGAGAAGCGCGACCTTCACCAGTGCGATCATCTCAGGTGCCAGCGCCTTGTCGCCGTGGGTGACCATGGAGAGGATTTCGAGGGCGGCCCAGGCGCCGCCGTCTTCACCGCGATCAACCAGGGCGTGGATGAAACGTCCGAGCGCGTCAGGCGACACCTCGGCGAGGCCCTTGCCGTAGGAGATGACGACGGTCTGCGGCGGCGTGACCCGCTGCTGACGGACATCGTCGGTCAGCTTGTCGAGACGCTGGTCGGTGACGCGCAGAAACGTCGGAATATACATTCGGTTGGCGGTGAGTACCGTCGACTGCTTGGCGATCGCCTCGAGCTTGGCAACCTCGTCCGGCTTGTCGGCGAGGCGGCGATCGAGTGCTGACAGGAGGGCACCGACGAAGTTGGCGCCCGCCCGATTTCCGCTGGAATCGAGCGCGGTGACAGCCTGTTCAATGGCATCGAGCGGGTCCGGCAGATGTTGCGCCAGGGCGTGTGCGAAGGGATGCGGAGAATTAAGCTCCTGGCTCGACATGACCCGAATGGCTCGCGCGCGCTGGTCGGGGTCTGCGGCGATGCCGGCTGCGAGCGCAGCGGCGCGCCGCGCGCCATATTCGAAGTCGGGATTGTCATGGTCCTGGGCATATCGCCGATCCGGGTCGTGGATATCCGATACCCAGAAACGGCTGTAGAGCAGCGCCTGATCGACGGGGTCTTTGGGCAGGGTAACATCATAAAGACCTCGGACGGCGCCAGAGAAGTTCGTCGGCGTCTCAGGGCTGTCGAAATAGAGCCAATCGCCGATGCTCTTGGTCGCGGCGAGATAGTGACCGGAGACCGCGACGACGTCGCCGATGAACGCCTCGATCGTGGGGAGCAGCTCGGGCATGATGAGATTGCGCAGGTCGCCTGCGACGTGTTCCTCGATCGCGGGACGAAGCGCGGAATCCTTGGTCCAGACCTCGCGCAGGCGGTCGAGAGCCCAGTTGAAATAGGCATGGATCGTGCCGTTGTCTGGCGGTGCCCATTCGGGCTGATAGGGTTCGGCGCCGACCTGCTCGAAATCTTCCGAACGGGAAAGATAGGTCTGGATCATGGCGCCGAGCGCTTCGACGCCGGCGCGGCGGATGCGCGGATCGTCTTCCTCGAGTGCCTGCTCCAACGCTTCGCGGCGCCGCCGATCATCGGCTTGTGTTCCAGCGAGCGCGACCTGGAAGAGCTGGCGCAAAAGGCTGACGATGGGTTGCGTTCCCTCGGTGTCTGCGACGGCTGCCAGACGCAGGATCATCTGCGCGGCGGGCCGGAAACTGTCCTGGCGTCCGGCGAGCAGTCGCAGCGTATCGACCAGTTCCTCCGTGACCTCGATCGCAGCCAGATCATCGAGCGGCATACGGCCGATGACGAAATAGAGGGCAGTGCCGACACGGTCGGGTTCGACGTGCGCGAAGGCGGGAAGATATTGCGCCACGTCGGGATGGACGATGGCCTCGTCCGCAAAGGAACCGCGCAGGAGGCTATGGATCACGTCGCTCAAGGTGCGCGATCGGGTGAGATAGCGCCAGCGCGCGAGCATCGCCTTACGGTGATGAGGAAGAGCGTCGCCAAGAAAGCCTATCACGGTAGATGGCCGCAGATAGTCAAGCCGGCGGAGCGCGAGGAAGTCGGCGATCGGCCGGGGCTGTGCGTTCATCGCGCCATAGTTGCGACCGACCAGGTGCTGCCCGGCGGCGATGACGAGGTTTTCGTACATCAGCTCGCCCTTCATCTGAACCAACATCTCTGCGATCTTGTCGAACGCGCCGGGATCTTCGTCGGGCGAGAGCTGGCTGAAGAGCGAAAGGCACTCGAGCGCACGGACCGTTTCGCGCTCGGCGCCGACACCATCGAGAATCTGCTGGGCGACGGCGTCGGCCGACTTGAGGATGCCCGTTTTTCCGTAACTCCTGGTGAAGGACACCGCGATGCGTGGGAAGCCGTCACAGAACTCGGCGAGATAATCGAGTTCGTCGGCCTTTGCCTTGGGCAGTCCGGCCTTGAGAATACCGCGAATGGTCGACCGGTCCGCCGGTGTCGGGCGGATCATAACGCAATGGTCGTCATGGTCGATGCCATCGGCGCCGATCGTGATGATACGCAGCGCGCTCCCCTCGCCCCGCGCAATGTCGTTCAGCCGGCGAGCCTCGCGCAGCGGGCATCCGTCGACCACGAGCACCGTATCGGCGCCGTCTTTCACCACCTGGTTGGCGACGTCCCAGAGGCGCGAGGCGACCTCATTATAGTCGCAGAAGATGAAGTTGGCGGCCGTCAGCCCGCCGAGCAGGCCAGTGCTGGCCGAGAGCGCATGATAGAGCGCGCGAGTCTTGCCGATACCGGACGCACCCCAGATGCGGGCGGAGGTGCGCGGCTCGTCCAGTTCATCGGCAAGGCGTGCGGCAAGCTGGGAGAAGTCGATCGCGTCGGCATCGTGGGGGCCAAGCGAGAACTTCCGATCCGGGCTGTCGACAAAGGCCGGCGCCGCGATTTCGGCGCGCTTGCTCCATTGATCGAGAGTGGAGAAGCCGGCGAGTTCAATGGTCGCGTTGCGTTGCTTGATCCAAACCGCCACAGCCGGGTGCGCGCTGGCCCAAGCAGCAAGCTTGTTGCCGCCATAAACGTCGACGGCGGCGAGCTTGGCGGGATCTCCTCCCGCCGTCTTGATGCCCTTCTTGATCGCCTGGACGCGATCGGCGGGCTTGTCGCCGACCAGCGCGGTCGTGGTGATCCCGATATAGCTGCCGCCGCGGGCGAGGACATCGCGGACCGCATCGCTGAGGACCTTGGCCGCGACCGTCTTTGGCTGTGTGGGCTTCGTCCAGACCTCATGTTCCCACTGGACGTTGCCGCGGTCCTTCGCCTTGCATTGGAAGATGATATCGCGCCCGGGGAAGAAATCGGTCGAGGCCTCGCCACCCGTCCAAAGGATGCTGGCATCCTGGCCGCCGTCGGCAACGGTGATCTGAAGCGGCACATGGACGCTGCGCAGCGGAACACCGGCCTTGCGGGCTTCGGCATAAAGGAGGCGGCGCAGCAGCTCGACCAGTTCGCCGCCGGTAAAGTCTTTGATCTCGTTGTGATGAACAGTGAACATCAGCCGTCCTAACCCGGCCACACCTGCGACGAAACGAAAGTTTCATCCACGACCGAAGGTCAGTCCCCCGGCGGCGCGAGGGGGCTCGATGCCCCTGAGCGCCGCATAGCGATAAAAGAAAAAGCAGGAGAGGCCCCGGCCGAAGCCAGGACCTCTCCCAACGGGGCTCACGCGCCCTGCTTGGTGCGCTGGTGCGCGAGGCGGACGATGTGCAGCGGCACGCCAGCCTGCCGCAGCTTCTGGGCGAGGTTCTGCTGGATACCCGAGCCTTCGCAGACGACGGCTTCGACCGGCTTCAGACCCAGGATGCGGTCGTTGCGTACGAAGGCCGCACGGTTCCCCTGGCTCTTGTCGAGGCGGAACTGGATGACCTTGACGCCGCGCGATGCCGCCCATGCGTGGGCCACCGCATCGCAGCCCTTGGCCTGTGCGGTTGTGGCAAGGATCATCTCCGGAACGCGTGCCTTGATGCTGTCGAGACCGTCCCAGAGCAGGTCGACATCTTCCCAGACCTGACCTCCCGAGAAGGCAACCACCGGGCCTTCGGGCGCGAACTGCTCGCGGCGTTCCCGTGCGCGTGAAGCCAGATAGTCGCGGGCGTCGACCATCGAGGCGGTCAGAGCGGACGAGACCCGGCTTCCCCGGACCGGCGAGAAGGGCTTGCCGGTTTCGACGCGGTAGACCTCGGCGGCATGGTCGCGCATGCACTCCATCGCCTCGCGGCACCCCTGCAGCGTCTGGCAGAGAAGCTGCGTGTCTTCGAGTTCGAAGGCGTAGCTTTCCGAGGGGTCGTAGTTACGCGCCAGGTCACCGAGCTTCTTGGCGGCGTCATCCTCGCGGCCTTCGATCCGCTTGGCGACGACATGGAAGCTGTTGGCGAACCCCCAGGCGAGATCGCGGGCGAACTCTTCCATCCGGGTGTCACGCAGCACATCGAACATCGTGGCCATCATCATTTCGACGGCGACGCGAACCTGATCCGGATCGGGCATCTCAGCCTTTTCTGCCGGATCGACGATGGTCATCTTCGCCATTTCATCATGCTCGAGGAACGCACCCTCGTAAGTTTCAACCTGGGCATCGTTGCCGCGGCTCGCTGCGATGTGGCTGGCAAGGTCTGCGAAGTTCGTGAAATTGGTCATGATAGCCTCCGTTGGATCTCATCCACTCGATGAGGCTCTCCTCAGGACGTGCGGTGGTCGGGGCAGTCAGGGACGTTCACCGGGAAGCCGGCGCAGCCGGACCCCGGTTAACGCCGCGCCAGCGGGGAGCGGGGGAGCCGATTTTCTCGGGTCTGGTGCGAAGCGAAGCGGAGGACCGGGCGCGTGAAAATTGGGGGGACCGCTCATCCTTGACGGGCTCGGATTCCGCACGTCATATCTAGGAAGTCATAAGAGAGAGATTTTTTAGGGCACTCCCCTCGCCCCCGGACCCCGCAAGGTGATCGTCACCCGGCAGGGCGGAGACCCGGAAACCGGGGCTCCGGGAGCCGCAGGCGAGTAGAGCGCCGGGCCCGTCCAGCGGACGGGATGCCCCGCCTCTTCCCCGGTTCACGCTGGTGCAGCGAATGTTGGTCGAACCCTGCCCACGAATCTGGCAAGTGGCGGACATGACGACGAACAATCCCTTTGGGCCAGGAAGCCCTCTCAACGATCTCTACAAGCGCCAGCGCGAAATGGCCGATTTGCTCAAGCTCGCGCGGGGGCCAGGCTATGAGCTGGAACAGCGCATGAAGGCGCTCGAAGGACCGTTGGCGGCCTATCGCGACCTGGAGAAAACGGGTGTGCTGGCGCAGATCGCCAGCATTCAGAACAGCGGAGTGCTGAGCAACCTGCTTTCGAGCAGTACCTTTCATGCGGCCAATATGGCCGCGCTGCAGGCCCGCTCGACGCCCTCCTGGATGCTGGCGCTTCAGAGCACCGCGCTGAGCGTGGCGCGCAAGGATCTCGCCATCCTCAAGACCCAGCAGCTCCTGGCCGCGTCGACGGGCGCCGATATCCTCAAGCTCGCCGGTCTGGTCGACACCAACCGGACCTTTATCGAGAAGATGATGGCGGGCTCGAAATGGACCGAGCAGTTCCGCGCTCTCTCGGATCGGTTTGCGCCGAACCTCGCCGGCATCAAGCTGGCCGCCGAGCAGGCCCGCATGCTCGATATGATGACATTGCGTGCCAGCGCGGAGGTCGTCGCCAGGAGCACGGTGGTGATCGTCGCCGAACAGGTGCTTGAGGCGCACGGACTGATCGAGGCGATCGGCCATGCCGACAGCCAGGCGCAAAGCATCGGCCTGTTCGCACAGCTCCTGTCGCTGGTCGGCACGATCTTCTCGGGGCTGCAGGAGAATACGCTCAAGGAGATCAAGGGTGTCGGCGCGATCAAGCTGATCGAACTGGTGCTGATCGCGATAACGATCTGGCACTTGATGGTGCCTGCCGACTTGTCGCCGGCCGAGCAAAAGGCGTTCACGGAGATGAACGTCAAGATCGAAGCGGTGCAGGACAAGCTCGACAAGATCGTGACGGCCAACGAGGCGGCCGACGCATCCTATGTCGAGGGCCTGCCGCGGGCCGAACTGAAGCGCGACGCGGCGATCCGCCGCGAGCCGCAAGGAAAGGCCCCGGTGCTGATGCGCGGGGTCGAGGGAACGCAACTGGCGGTCAAGGAAGCCCGCGGGAAATGGCGCCTCGTGGTCTACCGAGATCTTCTGACCGACCAGCTCTCCGAAGGCTGGGTCTATGCGCCCGCGGTGCAGATGCTGGACGAGCCCGCTTCCTGACGAAAAGGTGGATGGGCGGCGCCGGAGCGCCGCCCTTACTGGTCAGAAGAAGTCGATCTTGTCGGCCCGGATCTCGCAGCCGTAGCGGGTGATGCCTTCGCGATCCTCCCAGCTCGAATAATGCAGGCTGCCGCTGATCGCGACAACGTCACCCTTCTTGCGGGAGGCGCCGGACCGGGCGAGGCCGTTGAAGCAGGTGACCTTGTGGAATTCGGTCTCCTTGGCGGTGTAGCCGGTGGCCTCGTCGACATAGGTTTTGCCGTCCTTGAGCTTCACGCGGTCGGTTGCGACGATGAGGGTGGTGACGCTGCCGCGGGTCTCGGGATCCTTGGCGACACGGCCGGCGAGATTGACGTTGTTCATGGTTGTGCTCCTTATTGGTCCAGCGGCCTTCCCGCCGGTGACACCGAAGAGCGGCGTGCGGGATCGGCGCGCACCGCAGCGCAAGCGAAGGGGAACCCCTGGAGGGAGCTGGCGCGGGCAGCCGCGTAGCGGCAACACGGGCGACCGGACGGGGTTGCGGGCCGGGACCGTTCGCCGCAGGTGTCGGGAACAGGCGAAGGAAGGACGCTGGACTCAATGGGGCACCGGCCCACGACGCATCGATCGCCGGCAGCGCATGACCAACCTGGAACCTGGCTGCGCTTCAGACCCCGGTCATGACGCCGGGTGGACGAGGATGGTGACTGGCCTCCCGAGGAGAACCCCGGCTCAGCCGGGGACGATCGTCCACAAGGACAATATGCCGTCCTTGCCCTCCCAGTCGCTACCGACCCGGGTGAAGCCGGCGCGCTGGAGGTTGTTCCTCATGGTGTTGCTGGAGGTCGTCGCGAAGGTCGGTTCGGCGATCTGCGCGACAATGGCGTCCACGAGCCCGCCCGAAAGGTGCCTGCCGCGCATATCGGACGCGATCACGACATAGCCGAGTTCGGGCGCAGCCTCGAACCCCGCGATCGGCACGGCGGCCGCGGCGAAGCTCTTGCGCCGATAGGTCGCGGCCGGGGTCTTCCATGCGGCGGCAGCGACGATGCGGTTGGTGTCCGTCTCCCGTAGCAGCGCCACACAGCGGGTCCGCTTTAGGCGCATGAGAAGGTCATCGACCGTGCCAGTGACGGCTTTCCCTTTCACGACAAGCTCGGCGACCGCGCGCTGATCCATCGGATCGAGAGCGTTGAAGTCGCCGGACCAGGGATAGGGATCGTCAGCCATGCACGTTTCTCGGTTTCTGGGATGGTAGCAATGCCGGTTATGTGGTGGGCGCGTAGTAGATTGCATCGAGCATGGCGACGCGCGCGTCCCACAGCTCCATGTCGCGGCCCGTGGGCCGGGCGGCATTGTACCAGGGCGCTTGGCGGATCGGCTCGATCACCCAGTCCCAATAATTGTCGAGCGTCAGCATCGTGGGACGAAAATCGAGCGCCACGGCCAGGCCGGGCTTGTTGCCGCCGTTGACGCAAACGAAGACGTCCGGGCGTTTCATGGCAAGCAGACGGGTCGCGGGCCCGAGCCGGGCGGTCCGGGACGAGCCGGAAAAGGCGTCGGTGAACGCCTGGACATAGTCGCTGAACTGGGTTTGCGTGACGGCTCCGCGCTTGGGGATCGAATCCAGCGCCGCGGCGAGGGCCGCGTTCTGCTGGCCGATCCGCTCGGCGAATGTGCCGGCGCCGCCCATGGATCCGAACCAGCCCCAATCGAAGTCGTCGAGACCGGCGGCCTCGGCTTCGATCCCGCCAAGTACGCCGGCGATCCCCTTCCATTCGGAGACGGAAAGATCGGCGAAGGACGCACTCTTGGCGAACATCTGCTGGATCTCGCGAACGAGCTTCATGCGTTTTTTGAAGTCGTGGTGCGTGTCCTTGCGGGCGAGCTTGACGAAGTCCCGCCAGGACATGATCGCGAGCGGCGAGGTGATACGTGCCCAGTCCTTGGCCTCGGCGGGCAGGACCGGGTTCTTCGGCCTCGGCGCTTTGCGCGCGGCCTCGGCCTGAAGGCGATAGCTATCCGCGAGCTTGCGGGTGATCGGCAGATGAAGCGGCGCATAGCCCGCGAGCTGGTCACGCACCTGTTCGAAGAAGGCATCGTCGGCCGGGCCCTTCACATGGACGCTGGCCTCATGGTTCGGTCCGAGACCTCCTTTGGTGAAATTGGCGCTGCCGACGATCGCCTCGGCCTTGGCGCCGGATTGAAAGTAGAAGATCTTCGGATGGAAGCAGCCTGGCCGGTTCTTGGCGACGAAGGCGCCCGGAACATCGACAAGGCGGTCGATCAAATCGGGATCGGTGGCCGAGAAGTCGGCGCCAAGAAGGACGGACTCGAACTTGGCCTTGGCGGCGAGCAGGCTCTCGGCGACATCGGTCAGGTCGCCCCACGCGACGGCAATGGAGATCCGTTCATGCTTTTCGATGAGCGCGGTCAGACGGCGCGCGATCTTCTTTGCGTCCAATAATGCGATTTGCATGCCCCGCCCTGTACCCCTGCTCTATTTGGTTCGTACTTAGCCAGGTGTTGGGGACACGCATAGAAATTCCCGGAGATTTACCGGGATCGGGCCAATCAAACGAAAAAAGGGCCCGCTTCGCGAGGAAGGCGAAGCGGGCCCGAGAGAGGAGCGGTTGGCGAGGGTCAGTCAGCCATTTCAGGCGTGCGACCACGGCGACGACCGCCGCCAGCCGGTGCCTCGCCGCCGAAAGCGCCTTCGGCCGAGGACTCGCCCAGACCGTCACCGGAGGCGGGCGGAGCGGTTTCGCCGGCACCCGGCAGCGGCGGCAGACCGTCGTCGGCGGCAACCGTGTCGGTGGGCGCGTCGCGCCGGCGGGTGGGACGGGACCAGACGACGTTGTACGAGCCGTCCTCCTGGCGGAAGGCCGAGATGTAGAGCGGCTTGTCGAGGCTGGGATCCTCGATCTTGCCGTTGAGGAAGCTCTCGCCGGTCGAGTTGGACGACAGTTCGAACAGCGATCCGACCTGGACCCACTGACGGGCGGCCGAGAGCGCGAGAATCTCGAATTTGGGAGCGCGCGGATTGGCGGACTGGACGGTGCGCAGCGCGATCACGATGGCGAGAGTGAGGGTCGAAATCTTGCCAGTGTAGGTGCCGCTGGCGTTCTGCGTGATGGTGCCGATGTTCATGGGTCGTCTCCTGAGAAAGTTCGCTCGAACCCCTTGTCCGAACACCTTCTCTCACCCCCCTCCTCTCCTCGGCCGTTCGGCCGAGCAAGGCGCGCCAGCGCCGCTCCGATTGGCGCCACTGCGGCGCCATCGGGTTGTTTCAGGTCACCTACGAGCTGTCCCGGGTCTCAGGTCCCTGGCCGCGATGCCGGCGAGCGCCACAAGGCGATGATGTCCTGCATCTCCTCGGCAAATCCGAGGCTATCGATATAGACCGCACCGCGATCGTTCTGGCCCAGGAAGCCGATGACGGTCGTGATGTCGTTGGCGATCGCGACGTCGAGCCCAAAGATATCGGCTATCTGGAAGTGGCCGAGGTCGGGTCCATTCCACCAGGCCACGAGAAAATCGGCGACGCGCTTCGACTGCCCGGTGTCGCTCATCGCGATCGGGATCAGCCGGGTCAGCGCGGCCCGCGCTGAATCATAATCGGTCGCAACGGTCGTCATCGACGGTCTCCCCGCTGTGGCTCAGACATCTTCGTAGTCGATCGAGAGACTGGCCGCGAGCTTCTGGATCTCGTCATGGCAGACGGGATCGGCGATAGCGCGCTTGCTCAAGCCATCCAGGATATTGTCCGGCACACGATCGCCGAACAGGAGCACCGCGAACTCGGGACCATATTGGTAGGACGTGTAATAGAGCCCTTGGGCGGACGGACAGGCGGCGTGAATCTTTTCCGCCCAGCCCCGCGTGACCGGATAAGTGCTCCTTGGACCAGCCAGGAGGGCGTTGCCATTTACGCCGATCTTGCGTTGACCCGTCGTCGTGATGCTGACCAGGTTGAGGTCATGCTTCGTGCGCACATGACTGTGGGCGTGTAGCCGATAGTCATGGGGATAGACGATCTCGGGGGGCGCGACCTTCGTGCGATTGCGCTGCGGGCTGTCAGGGCAGCGCAGGATGATCTCACATGCAGCACATTCGAACGATTGCGCCGCATAGATGGTCGGGATGATGGCGCCGCCAGCATCGCGGATCGGCGAGAAGCGCGCATTCCCCTTGTTCGTGCCGTTGAACTCGGCCGAGCCGAATTCATCGAGATGAACGCGATGCAATTCGGTCCCGGCCTTCAAGAGATGATAGTCCTCCTTCCCAACCTTCATCGTGGCTGGGTTGGGGATTTTCAGGCTGATCCTCATCAGCCATGGACCTCGGGCTCGATCTCACGCTCGAAGGCTGCGATCACGGCCTCGGGTTCACTACCAAGCGACGCGCCAGGCGAGTCCTCGAAATCGAGATGAGGCCGGGTTAGCCAATGGAGCAGCCGAAAGTTGGTCCAATGGTCGGGCTTCCTGGCGATGATTTCGCTCAGAGCCGGATAGATCCGGCGACCCTCGACATCGAACTGCAGCAGCGGATAGGCAGCTCGACCATCGATTGTGAAGCGGAGCAGCTCGTTCTTCTCCTCCTTGCGCTTCATCGTGGCCGAGGGATTAGCGCCGGAGAGACCGAGCAGCTCACAGGCCTGGGCCTGATCCGCCATCTGCGTGCTCGCGAGGATCCGCTCCTGAAGGCGAGCCCGATTGAGCGCGGCCTTGAGTTGCGCGTCGTCACCCGTCGCGAGATTCTCGCGGAGCATCAGCCGATATTCCGAGATGAGTTTTTCGAACTCGGTGGAGAATTTGTCCTGGAGATAGCGTGTGGCAACATTCTCGAATGCTGTGACAAGAAGCTTGACCGCAGCTGCAGGCAACTTGGCGCCGCTCGCTTTGGGCGCGGCCTCGGACGCACTCAAAGCGAGTGCTTCCCTGAGAACGACGAGATTGTCTGGATCCTGTCCAATCGAGAAATCGACCACGACGTGACCATTGTCGGCTGCCGCGGCGATGCGCGGCGACGCGTAGAAGGCGCGCTTCTTGCCGCGCGCCCGGCGCGGCGTGCCGACACGGGCCTGTGTATCGAGAGTGGATGCGGCTACCATCGGTGAAATCCTAGTTTCGCTATATCGTGTAATCCATATAGCATAAATAGCAGAGATTGCGAGTCCATTGTAATCGGCGACATGGGACTGACCATCGTTCAACCGGCAAGACGTCTCGCTAGTGGACCGATCCGAAGAGGCTACGCTTCGCCGCGGCCTGGTGGGATCCGTCCTTGACGCCGATCGTCTCGCGCATCTCGGCCCCTAGCCTGACGGCGAGATTTTCCGGGACGATGGCATGCGGCTCGACAATCGCGATCGCGGCCTCTGGTGTCAGCAGCTCGCCAGGCTCGGTGCCGATCCAGATGAGAGCCTCCCCTTCCTCGGGCTCGTCCTCCGTGACGAAGAAGACCTGCGCGAAAAACGTCTGCAATGGCCGGTCCCAACCGATGATGGCGCGCACGACATGGGGCTGATCGGCCTTGGGCTGGAGATGGTGACGGCTCATCCACATGTCCTCCGAATACGAAGCTGAACATGACGCGCAGCGCCCTCGGCGCTGCTGATCGCCTTGCCTGCGGCCGACGCAGCCTGACGGGCACCGGCCTGGCGCAACAAGGTACGGGCTTCGCGCAAACGCTCAACTGCAATCGCTATGGCTTGCCCATGCTCGGGCGTCGCCGGCGTGATCCGACGCATTGGATTTCTCCTGATAATCTGTTGGAAGGGGGAAACGAGGCAACCTAGTCGTCGCCGGGAAGCATGATCGTCATGACCCGTGTGGTGACGCTGGGGTCGGCCGGGTTTTCGGACCCCCATTCGAGCGCCCGATCGTAATAGTTGATCGTGAAGCGGACGGTTCGGCCTCGAAGGATCAGCTCGCCGCGCGCGCGCTCGGGGCCGTCCTGAGGCGCGAAAGCGTAGCGGCGAACGGCCCCAAGCACCTCGGCCTGGGCGAGGACCTCTGCTTCGCGCCCTTCGGCATCGGTCAGTGCCGCGAGACAGGTGGCGGTGATGACGGTCCTCGCCGTGCGGTCAAGGCCGAGCCGACAAAGATCGTTGAGCTCGGCGATGCGGGTCGTCTGGTCGGTCATGCTGCCTCCTTGAGCCGGCATTGAAGGTGTCGATCCAGGCCTCCACGGGCTAGCCAGGTGTCAGTCGAGCAGGGATCGAAGGGCGAAATATTCTCGGCACGGATCGTATGCTCGGCCTCCTTCGACGTCAGGCAAAGAGGCGCATGGGCTGTTCGACCGGCGAGGTGAGGCGCAGGTCGCGCACCAGGCGGGCGGCGAAACGGTCGGGCGCCATGAGGTCATTGACCGATGCCCAATGATTGCGATCGCCGCAGTGGTCGTCGCGGCCGCGAACCCGGCGATAGAGGACTTCCCGGCCTTGGCCCGAACAGCCCAGCGAGAGCTGCACCCAGGCCTCCTCGCCATGGAGCGTGATTTCGCCGGAGACCGCGGGGCCGCCCTTGTTGGAGCGAATGTCGTAGCTTCCGTCAGAAAGACCCAGGGCGTCGGCCAGGCGCCGCATCGCGGAGCGGCCTTCGGAATGGAAAAGCCGCTTGGCAGCCTCGTCATAGCTGACACCGCGATAGGCCAGGTTTCGTAGTAACGGGGTCCGGCGAATTTCGGCGATCTGGTCGATGCAGGTGCGGCGAAGCTCCAGGCTGGACGGCCGATCCTCGCACACCGCATTGAGATGGCGAACGAGCAGGATCACGGCAGGATCGGTTTCGGCATCCTTGCCAGCGTTGCGGCAGTCCTTGATCGCGGCGCCGATGGCGTGGAGAGTGGTGCCGACCGTGATCAGCGAGCTAGGATCAAGCGCTTGCTGGTGGCGCATGGCAACGTCGTAGGTCATGGGGAGGATCTCCGGTCTCGAGCACAAATCGGCTCAACCGCCCCTCCCCCTCTCTCCTTTCTCCCCGGTCAGCCGGCGAAGCCGTCCCGGTAGATGTCGGCCGCCCATTGCTCGATCCACGGGAAGGTCAGCTCATCATGGTCGAGATCGCCGGACTCGATCAGGGCGCGGATTTCTGCGCGGGCTTGGGCAATCGCCGCTTCCCACGGATCGCTCGGCGTCACGTCGATCGACAGATGCCCGATCGACGGAAGGCGTCGCGGCCGCCGTGAGAGCCGGTTGTGCTGGGCGCCGACCCAGTCTTCCAGGTGTTGGGCGACAAAGCGGTCGGTCTTCGAGACTCCGGCCTTGCGTGCCGACTGGCGGGCGCTGATGCCGTAAGCTTGGCTGTCGATCGAAGCGACCCTGTGGCTGAACGGGAGAAGGAAGGGCAGAACCTCGCCCTTGGCGCCGAAGACATGAAGACGCACGCCCACCGGCAGGATCTGGTCGAGATGATCGATAACGGCGATCAACCCTTCGGGTCCGTGAACGGGCCGGCGGCACATGCTGCCGACCCCGATAAGGGCGCCGGGTTTCATCGCCATCCATAGAGCGTCGACACAACGCCCATAGTCCTCGGGCAGACGGCCTTGGATGACAGGCATCAAGGTCGCGCCGATACCATGATCTTCGGCGAGTCTGCGACAATCGCGATTGGCACGGATGGTCCGCGAAATGCGGTCGATGACTTCATCGCGATCGCGTGCGATCTCGGCCTCCACGCAATAATCGGCGCTGGCCCACCAGCGGAACGGGTAGGCCGCGGCCAGCGCGACATAGTCGCGAAGCGACCAGGGAAACCCGCCATAGCGGGCGGTGGCGACGAAGCCGGCGGAATCGAGACAGAGTGCCGCGAGACCATCAGCGTTGGCGAGGTCGCGCAGCCGCCATCCGATCCATTCCCGCCAGCCCCGTTTCTCGGACCAGCGCGAGAGGCAGTTTGCGGAAATGAGAGCGGCTTGGCGCAACGACCGTGTCCGCGCAAGGATTGGGCCCTCACCGAGATGCGGAAGTCCGACGATGATCTCGATCGACATGGGGTGCTCCATGGAATGGCGGTCGCGGTTGACGGCCTCGTCTGTTCACGTTACGTTCCATCGCGCAGGAGATTCGCCATGAGGACAGACAAATTTCGCGACCGCTTCGACCTCGACATCACGCTGCGTGACGCGGCGCTGGATGCCGAGAACCGGCCGACGCGCCGGATGATCGCAAACGCGTCGATTGGCATGGACGTAGAGGACGCCTATTATTCAGTGCGCGAGCTGCGGCAGGCGGTGGCCTGGGTCCATGAGGGCGAGCCCTCGGGCAAGGCAAAGCTGACTGCGATCCTCGCGAACGACGGGGCGGACGATTTCCAGCGCTGCGTCTATTTTTGCCTCGCGGGACGGGGCGTCGTCGCGATGCTCGACGATCTCGAATGGCTTGAAGACCTTCTTGAGCGCCGTGGCCGGGTCGCGGGCGAGCAGAAGCGGCGGAAAGGTTCGCGGATGCCGCTGACCAATCCCTATGTGGGCGATTCGCCAGACGGGCCGATGGTCAAGTTGGATGCCGATTTCGAGCAGGGCCCGTCCTGGTGGGCGGATCCCGCGCTGATCGACTGAATCGTCAGCGCTCGCAGCGCAGCCTTTCGCCATGCCGCCAACGGGACGGTTCGAGCCACGTCCCGGCAAAGGCGCCTGCCCTGCGGGCTTTCGCCTGGGTGAATGCCGACTGATATCGCGCCGCCCGGGCCGAATCGCCGCGCAGATATTGGGTCTCGGGCACGGCGAGGCCGGCACGGATCATCCGCTCGCCAAGATCCTGTCCATCGACGGTCACGATCGCGACTGGGCGGCCGTAGCTGGATGAGGGCGTCAGCTGGATCGTTGCTTTCTTCGAGCGGAGCGCAATTGCCGCGAAATCCTGTGCGGACTTGCCGCATTGCCAGCAGCCGGCGACCTTCTGACAGAGCTGCCGGCGCTCGAACGCATCAACCCCAAGCAGCCTGAAATCGACCGCGACCGTATCGCCGTCGAGGGCTCGAGCCTGCGCATCGAAAGTTTGCGGCCTCGCCGGCGAGCCCGCGGCGGACATTGCAAGCACTGCAAGCATGAGGCCGGTCGTGTGCCGCATCACGAAATCAACTCCACCTCGACCATGTCGGTGGCCGACGGCGAGCTGCAGACGCGGAAGGGTTGGAGCGGATTGACCGTGCGCACGATGCTCAGCGGCTCGCACCGCTCGTCGAACAATCGCGACGCCACGCGGTTGGCGTTCTCTCGGCTGCAGAGCAGGAAACGCTTGGGTGACAAGCCGTCAGTCTGGGCGAACATGGGTGCTCCTCGTCGATGGACGCCTGATACAGGCTAGGCGCCTCAGGCAAAGATGGTCTTATGGACCTTGGTCACCGGGACCAACTGCCATGCCAGGTCACGGAAGCCCGTGATCCGGTAGCGTTGGCAGGTCTCGGGATCACGGAAGCTGAGCCGTCGGCCGCGCTTCTCGACGATGAACTCCGACCCGGTATGTCCGTCGACGAACTTGAGCGGCGTTTCGAGCCTGATCCGGTCGCCATCCTCGATCTTGCGGGAGCGGCGCTCGAGCCGGGCGCGGCAACGGCGACGCCAGTCCTGGGCGTGGTCATTCTCGGTCGGGGTCAGGAGATCGAGGATGCTCCGCGGACAATCGTCCTCACAAGGGCCCATGGATTCCTCCATGTCCTTATAGCCGAACTGTTCGCCGCTCTTGCTGCCGGGGCACCAGTGGATCTTGCAGACGATAGCAAAGATCTCGCCGCCGACGCCATTGGTCATGACCTGGGTGGCCGCATAATAGGTGCGGTTCTGGGGACAGGATGAAGCCAGAACCCGCAGTCCTTTGGAGCCGCCATCGACCTCGCGCGTGTAGGTGAATTGGGCATCGAGATAAGCCTTGGCGGTGGGGTGTCCGCCCATCGAGGCGAAAGGCATGGTGAGCCATCCCATGGCTGAACTCCTTGTCGATCGGATGAAGGAAGGCGCCGCGTCAGGCGGCCTCTACGAGTTGCTCAGCGGCCCCGGGCCGAACGTCCGCGGAAACGGTTCCGACCCCGGTCGCCCGGAAGGCGCGCAGATAGTTGAAGGCCTGCTCGGCTTTGGAAGCGGCGTGGATGATCGCGGTCTTGTCGGCGCGCAGGATGCCGAGCCAGTGGGCAACATAGCTGGCATGATTGTCATGCAGCTCGTTCGGTAGCCCGAGATGGGCGCAGACGAGGCCGCTCCCGATCTCGGCGACCAGCTCCTCGAAGCTATAGGCCCTGTCTCCGAACCGCCTTCCGAAGGTTCGGGCCAGACGGGCCGTCCCGCCCGACCAGTGGACGGTCTCATGAGCCCGGGTCGAGGCATAGTGGTCCATGGTTTTGAACGACCGTTGATGCGGCATCTGGACATAGTCGAAGGTGGGGTGGAAAAATGCCCGGTCTCCGCCATGGCGCACGTCCGCAGGGATCGCGTGGAAGAAGTCATCAATCTCAGCCTGGCGGGCAGAAGGATCGGTCGGTGCCGGATCTTCGTCAGCGGGATAGAAATAGGCCGGCAGACCGTCGATCTGATCGGCGTTGAAGACGATGTAATGGCGCAGGAAGCGGATGCTTCGCTCGGTCTCGGCGCCAGTAATGGGGTCAGCTTCGGTCTTCTTGAAGCTGGAATAGTAGACCGAGAGGGAGCCTTGCTCGCCTCGACGGACGTTCCCGCCCAAGGTTTCCGCCTGGCGATATGTCATCCAGTAGCGCGAGCGGTAGCCCTGCGCGTCCGCAATCGCCCAGAGATAGAGGACATTGATGCCGGTGTAGGGCGTGCCGCAATGACGGAGCGGACGGCCGCCGGCACCGCTCACCCGCCATGGGCGACTCCAAGGTGCAACGCCCTCTTCGAGCTTGCGGATAATCAGGTTGGTGATTTCGGCCGCGACATCGCGGCTCGGCTTCTGCTTCGTGGGCATGTCGGTCGATCCCATGGCTGGAAAGGAGGACCGCCGACGCTGGGGAGCACCGGCGGTCTGTCACTCAGTGGGGAAATGGCCGGCGGCGAAACCGGACGGCCCGCCGGGTCGGCACCATGATCGCGGATCAGGCGGCCACAGATTCCCCGAGCTCTTCGTCGGCGATGGGCGCTACCTCGTCAGTTGCCGCCCCGTCAGTGGCCGCCTCGTCCTCGGCCTCGGGAGCCTCGTCAGCTCGTTCTGCGGTCGGATCGACGGGGGTTTCCGACGTCCGATCGAGGAACCTCATCGCATTGGGCACCCAGGCAAGAGCGGCTTCCTTGACCTCGGGCTCGACGATCACCTCACCGGCGAACAGCTTCTGACAGCTCTCCGAGATCTCGGTTTTCTTGAGAGAGGTGTGACGAACGGTCAGCGCTGGACCGCCGATCTCCGTGAGCAGGCTGAGGATGCTGCCCTTGTTGACCCGGTCGAAGAAGTTCTCCGAGGTCGGCCGCCACCAGCTCGCGACGTCAATCTCGAGGATCGAAGCGAGGCGGTTGTGCAGCGCGATCTGCTCGTTCGAGTAACCGGGTTTTGCCTCGAGCGAGAGCGCGACGATGTATGCGAGCCAATTAGCCTTGCTGTCATCGTCGAGCGCCCGGAACGCCTCGAACCGCTCGACCTCGCACTCGGGCTCCGTCCATGCTGCGTCCAGCCCGTCCCGAGCCTCGGCGAGATAATCGCGGGCGCGGGACGCCGGCAGGTCGCCCGAGACCGGATCCTGAGGGCTGCTCGCGCGGATGGTGGTCCCATATTTGACCGAGCTGAGATAGCGCGACGCCGAGTTCGTTCGCGCGTCGACCATGACGAACAGCGCATAGTCGAGCGCGAGCGCCGGTTGGGCGAGGATACAGGACGCGAGGATGTCGCGGCGCTGGACCGAGAGCTCGTCGTAGAGCCGGGCGCTGAGCGGCTTGCCACCGGGCGCGACGGCCTCGGGTCGGTATTTCGGCTCGGAACTGCTGTTGCCCCGCTCGCGGGCGCCCTCGCCCTCACCGTCCCCCTGATCGTCGTCGTCCTCGCCGTCAGGTTCGTCGATCACCAGCTCCTGCTCGCTGTAATACTGGGTATCGAGCCGCATTTCGCCCTGCGGCGTGAGGAGCAGGAAGGCGCCGACATGGCCCTTCATGGCTTCAGGAAGGACCGGAGGACGGTTTTCGATCGTTTCCGCCTCGGCGATGAGGCGATCATCTTCCTGATCCAACAGCTTGAACGCCTCGTCGGAGAGGTCGCCCTCCTCCATCTCGGCTTCGAGCATGGTCCGCCGCTCCTCGATCTCGGCCAGGCGCGCTGCCTGCTCCTCCGTAAGGGGAGGCTGCTGCAGGATCGCTCGGTACAGCCCATGTGCGGCGTTGTGGGCATAGTTGCTGGCGATGGGCCGGATCCAGGCGAGACCGGTCTCCTCGCCGATACGCTTCGCTTCGGCTTCCATGATCTCGCCGGCAAGACGATGCGCGATCTCCGGATCAATCCAGCGGTCGTTGCCGTCGGTGAACAGATCGCCATCGATCTTGCCGCCGGCCTCCCGATAGCGCGCCTCGCCGACCAGGACTGCGATCGGATCGCTGGCCTTCATCGTCTCGTTCGCGATGACGCGGCGGATCGTGTCGGCCGTGACATAGTTCGTGTGATACCCATTCCAGACGAGGAGCTGCTTCTCCTGGTTCTCCGTCGAAGCATAGGCCTTGGCGATGTCGAGGGTGATCTCGCCGCGACTGAGCGCTTCGAAGATCGGCTCGGCGAGCGACGCCAGACGCAAGCGACCCTCGACGAACCGACGCGTGACGCCGAAGCGCTTGGCGACGGCATCGAGATCACCGGTCGCGCCGATGAAATGTTGGAACGCACGGCATTCCTCGGCGGGTGTCATCTTGAGCTGGTGGAAGTTGGTCGCGGTCGACTTCTCGGAGAGCTCCGCATCGTTGCCCGTCAGCACCATGACCGGGACGTCAAAGTCGGCGTCCGAAATCGTGCCGCGATCGGCAAGGAGGCGCAGAGCCCGCCACCGGCGGCCGCCGTCGAACACCTCGAACATGCCGCGCGGCTTTTTGGCCGGCGTGATGAGAAGGTTCTGCAGAACGCCTTCGGCTTCGATGCTCGCCGCCATCGGTTCGATCTGAAGCTGCTCGTCCGGCGCGGTGCGGACGTTGACGGGCGAGAGACGCAGTTTGTTGAGCTTGATAGTCCGGATCACTGGGGTCACTCCTTCTAGCGTCCGGCAAATCCCGGACACCATCCCAGCTCCCCCTTCCCTTTCTCTCAGGCCTGCCTGAGGACGACGATGCTCACGCCCCGCGTAGGGCGGCTCGAACCGTCAAACCTGGAGACCGGACTAGCCGGTCCCGGCAATAAGCCGCTCGACGACGTCGGCCGCGCTCGGAACGGGCAGGAATACCCGTGTGCGATACTGGATCACCTCGGTGAAACAGCCGAGCGACTTGAGCCAAGCAAGCTGGCTGGGCGGCGCGCCGACCAGTTCGATGCGCGACGAACCATTCACGAGCGCACGCTTGATGGTCATCGGGAACGGGCGCGTCAGATCGACGCTTCGACCAGACATGGCCGATTTGACGATATTGGGTGCCGGCAGGGTCTCGGCCTGACCGATGCCGAGTTTCGTGAAGAGCTGAACGACGTGCTCGTCGAAGACGAGACGTCCAAGCCAGGAATTGCCAGCCTTGTCGGCGATCCTGTTGACCACGAGATGATCGCTCGGAAGCGCGGACCAGATTGGAAGGAGAAGACCGGTAGCAAGGCGGATGGTTTCGGTGTCGACCGTGTTCGCGGCCTCTTCAGTTTCTTCGAGCCATTTCGCACAGAAGGCCTCGCGGTCGATCGGCGCCCAGGCGCTCTCATAGAGGTCGTCCTCGCGCATATATTCCCGGCGAGTCGGACGCGTGAGCTCGATGCGCGGAATGGGCGTGCCCTCCTTTTCTTCCATGAGCGCGCGGGCCCGCGTTTGTAGTGCCACCTTTCCGGACTTGGCGTTGACCATGAACTCGGCCGTGCCGTCGCAGTCTCCGATCCTGAGTATCCGGTCCAGTGAAACGGGCGTCCGGCGCCGGGCGATCTCGATCGTAAGGAGATGGGAGGTCGCGCCGCTTACCGGATCGGTCCGCAGCAAGGTGTCGTCGATCAGGGTTGCCGTGTCGACGAGGATGGTCTCAACGCCGACATCCAGGCGACCGGCCTCGCGCGCGGTGGAGACACGGGTCTCGACGAGCGAGAGGAACTCGTCGAAGATCCTGTTCTGCAAAGCGATCGGCAGCGCGAGTATCCGGTTGAGCCACCGCTGGATGGGCGGGAGATCGTCCTTCATGACGCCATCCTTGTCACAGAGCTCAAGGCCGGTGCGACGCTCGAACTCAGCGTGGGAGATGCTGGTCAGCTTTCCACCGACAAGCAGATGGAACCAGCTCACCAAGGCCGCGCAGGCATATTCGCTTTCAAGGTTGTCGGCGGGATCGAAGAGGTTCTGACCGCCGGTCTGGCGCTGCCCGCGCGTCAATGCGCCCAAACTGTCGAGGCGGCGGGCGATCGTGCTTGTGAATCGCAGCTCACCCTTGCAGTCGGTAGTCACCGGCCTGAACAGCGGTGTGCTCGCCTGGTGGGTGCGATGGGTACGCCCCAGGCCCTGGATCGCGCGATCGGCACGCCACCCCGGCTCGAGCAGCAGATGAACACGCTGCTCCTGATTGGGGACATCGCGCGAGGCGTGATATGAGCGCCCCGTCCCACCGGCATCCGAAAAGACGAGGATCCGCTTGCGGCCCTGCATGAACGCGGCAGCTTCGGCCTGGCTGGTCCTGGCTGAGCGGTTTTCGAGCTTCTGCCGCCCGTCAGCGGTCGAGACGAGACGCTTGGTTCGTCCAGTCACCTCGGCGACGTCGTCGTGTCCGAACTGCTCGAGGATGCCATCGAGCGCGGAGGTAATCGGCGGCAAAGCGCAGAGATGTTCGATAAGGCGAGCTCGCGCGGCCTCGGCCTCGGGATTGTAGACAGGATTGCCCGCGTCATCCTCCATCGGGAGCGAGCGCTGCGCGCCGGTATCGTCCGTGAACACCCGCATCTGCCGTGTCGGAAAGGCGCGTTCGAGATAGTCGATCACATATTCGCGGGGAGACAGATCGATCTCCAGTTCGGCGCGTTCATCCGGACTGAGCGAACCCAGGCGCCGGTCGAGGATGGATTCGGCGGTGGTGACGAGTTGCATCACGACCGACTGGTTCGCCTTCAGGTGCTCCCGGACGGCGGCAATCACGGTTGGCAGCTTCATCGAGAGCAGCACTTGGCCGAAGAAGCGCTGCTTGGTGGACTCGAAGCGCGAGCGGGCGGAGGCTTTGGCCCCGCTATTAAGTGTCGCATTTTCCAGTCCGTCGACCACGCCCGTCAGTTCGAGCGCCCGCTCCATGTTCTGATGGATGATCGACCAGGCGTCGGCGTAGGTGTCGTAGATCTCGATCTGGGCGGGGGTCAGCTCGTGCCGCAGGATCTCATACTCGACGCCAGCGAAGCTGAGGGCCCGGGCCACATAGAGACCCGTCGCCTTGAGGTCGCGCGCGACAAGCTCCATCGCTGCGATACCGCCTTTGCTGATCCCGCTGATGAATTGCTCGCGATCGGGAAAGGCCGTGCCCGGTCCCCATAGCCCGAGGCGCACGGCATAGGCGAGATTGTTGACGACCGACGCGCCGGTGGCCGAGGCATAGAGAATCCGTGCCGCCGGTAGATGGTTCTGTAGCAGCACCCCGCAGATGCCCTGCTGGGATCCGTCCTTGGCGCCAAGAGCCCCCTCCCCGCCTGCGACGCCGCCCATCTCATGAGCTTCGTCGAAAGCAATGACACCCTCGAAGTCAGCGCCGGCCCAATCGATGATCTGCTTCAACCGCGTCGAATCGCCCCGCATGGAGCGCAGGGTCGGATAGCTTACGAACAACACACCCTGATCGAGGGCGATCGGCTCATCGATTTTCCAGTTGGAAAGTGGCTGAATGTCACCGCTGAGCCCACCCAACGCCGTCCAATCGCGGCGCGCATCTTCGAGGAGAGGGGCGTTCTTGGAGACCCAGATATTGCGGCGACGGCCCTGCAGCCAGTTGTCGAGTATGCAGGCCGCAATCTGGCGTCCCTTGCCGGCGCCGGTGCCGTCGCCAAGAAAGAATCCTTTGCGATAAGTATGACCGTCCTCGGCGAGGATCAGGCCGACGCCCTCTTTGTCGGGTTTGAAGTTTCCGGGGATCCATTGAGCCCAGGCGTGGCCCGCATAGACAACGGTCTCGAGCTGCGAGGCCGATAGAAGACGTTCGCTGACGGTCCGTTCGGGGAGAGATGGCACGTAGTCCGGGATCGGTGCCGGGATCGACCCCATCGCAACGGATTCGACGAGGGCTGTCGGATGCTCACCAGCCTTGGCGAAGCTAATGCGGCTCGGGCGGTAGGGTAGATAGACGCCGGTCTGCTCGAGCAGCGGAGCAGCAACCTCGAGCTTCGAATATTCGACCGGTAGGACGTTGTTGCGTGTCGGGGCGTGATAGGCACGAGGCCCTGGTCGGCTGCTCTTGACCGCGCGGAAGAGGGCCACCCCCGTCGATCGCTTCGGAGCGGGCACCGCCACATTGGGCCGTGCGGACGATCGTTCGGGAATGACGAGGACATCGATGAGATCGGCGATCGACGCGCGCTGGATGACCGCGGGCGGCGATTTGCCCGGGACCTTGTCGATGACGAAGATGCGAACCGCGATCGAGGTCCCGTGCTTCTGGTAGCATTTTTCCAGGCGAATGGCGCTTCGGACGGTCACGTCGCGCAAAACGGTTTCGTACTGGTCGCGCATCCGGGCGCCCGGGCCAAACCAGTCGGGCATGATCGCAACCAGTCGGCCACCCGGGACCAGGCGACGCAGTGCCGCCTGCAGATGGCGAACAGCGGCATAGTCGTCAGCTCCGCGGCCGATGGACCGTGAGAACGGCGGATTCATAAGGATCAGCGTTGGCCGATCAAACGAAGCGAGTGTCGAGTTGATCGTTGCTCCATCGTGGCCTGTGACGATTGCCGAGGGGAAAGCGGCGTGAAGCCTGCCTCGACGAAGCGGGTCCAGTTCGTTGAGATGGAGCGCCTTGTGGGTCGGGAGCTGCGCGACCAGGAGCCCGTTACCGGCGCTCGGTTCGAGGATGACATCCTCCGGCTGCACGTCGGCCAGCAAAGTGAGGATGCCCGCGATATCAATCGGGGTCGAGAATTGCTGCCATTCGATCTGATTTTCGCTGCGGACGGTCTGGGTCGGCAAGCGCTCGGAGAGGGCGATCAGGGGACGGATATCCGCCATTCCGGAGAGAATTGACCCGCTTGCCTGCAGATGGATGGAAAGCGCGTGCTCGAGGAGTTCAAAGCTATCGCGCTGGGTCCAGTGACCATCGGCATCGGACCCACCGAAAGCCGCCGACATCGCTTGGTTTAGTACCCGGCGGTGGACGGGATCGCCGGACTGGAGATGAGGAAGGAGGAGGCGGACAGCCTCGCGATCAGCCTGGGCGGCCGTGTCGAAGAGATTGGACATTTTTAGAGGCTCCTGCGTGGCTGCACCTTCGGCAGCGACACATTCCCGGTCCCCCTCCCCTTTTCCGGCGCTCGGCGCCTAGATGCGGCGAAGCCGCTCGTTAGCATCAAGCGCCTTGGCCCAATCCTTGTAGATGGATGGTGGCGGCGCACGTTCGATCGAGAGACCTGGCCGGATGTAGCGCTGTTGAGCGTTGGCCGCGGCTCGCCGTCCCTCCAGATCGTTGTCTTCGGCAATCAGGAGCGTGGTGACGCTGGGAGGAATAATCAGTTGGTCGAGGCGGCGGGCCCCGAGCGATGCCCAGCACGGGATGTCGTGCATTCGGCTGAAGGCGTCCGCCGTTTCGAAGCCCTCGGCGATGGCGAGGATCGAACCCCCTGCCCTGCCCCGCCACGCGCCGCTGCCCGGGACGCCAAGCATGACCTTGCGCACATAGTCGGCGGACGCGGGGTCGAGGAAGATCCGCTGAATGGCGACGAGCTGGCTGATTTCGCGCACCGCGACGAGCAGAGCCGGTTGATAGACCGTTCTCGGCTTCGGCATATAGGGGCATCGCGGGTGATAGCGGACGTCGGGCGGCGCCGGAAGCAGATTGCGTCGATCCAGATAGCGCTCAGCAAGCGTTCCGGTAATCTCGAGAGCCTGGTCCCAGATGCGCGCGCCGGTCGAGGGTCGGTGGTACTGGCCTTCATCGGGAATCGGATAGTGATGGCCTGATCGTACACGCCTGAGTTCGCGGAGCACATCTTCACGGGCGCAGCCTGCGAAACAGGTCACGAGGATTCCGCGATCACCCTGTCTGATCGAGAGGCTTGGGTCGCTGTCGTTATGCGCGGGGCATCGGCACATAGCGACATAGCCGGACCATTTGCCGCCGAGGGTTCCGACAAGGTCGACGAGTTCTTGGGTCGGGCGCTTTGCTGTGAGGGGCATGGTTCATCCTCCTTGCTCGCCCACGGCAGCCCCCCTCCTCTCTTCCATCTGGAGCCATGGGGTCATCATGGCCTATCCTGAGGCGCGATCGTGGAGGTGGGGCGAGTCGGGGAGGCGTTCGCCGACTCACTTCTTTCAAATCACATTTTGAAAAACGCCCGGCGCGCCAGCGGCGGGGTGATTCTCAGATTCTAATGATTCATAGATTCAGGGAGAGCAACTGATTGTATTTGTTAAGGGAATTGACGTCATTCCTGACCTGATGGGGGCAATTGGCTGCCTTCTTGGGGGCTTTATCCTGTCGGCATGGGGGACTTATCCTGTCCCCTTGGGGGCTATCCTGTCCTCTTGGGGGAGGCCTTTCCAGGCACGGTAATGTGGGTATTTTCTTGCTGTTTGACCTGTCCAATTGGGGCGTGCCCTTCGGATTGTGCGACTCAGCAGAATCGCTGGAATTTCGACCGAGTCTGACAGCGATTCTATCCTGACCTCCTGGGGGCGATTTCCGCCAATTAGCCTGTCCTGACTTGACGAGCGAGGTCAGGACAGGCAACTTTCCCCGCAGATTGGGGTGAATCGCATGGGAGAACCAGCGGAAAACGAGCAAGACGTTGGCGGCGATGAAGTTTCGACCGCCCGGTCTATGCGCGTGGCCGCTGCCCTCGCCCGCAAAGGCGGCGACGAGTTCGTCAAACCCGGTAGGCTCGTCGAGGTTCGATTCGTCAAGGGCCAGTCTCTCAGTCTCACCTCCTCGCGCCTGCTGGCGCTGATGATCCTGACGGCGGGCGGCGATGCGTGGCAAGACATAACCCACCGGATGCGAAAGGCGGATATCCGCCGCGGCCACAAGGGCAACGAACGCATCGGCGATATGCTTGAGGAGCTTCATCGCACGCTGTTTGCCGAGGACGACAAGTCTTGGCGCGGGAAGCGGACAACCAAGCGTTTCAACCTGATCCAGGCTTCCTGGGAAGAAGTCGAGGAGGTGGGAGACGGCGGTAAGGAGACGGGCTGGATCGAATGGCAGTTCACGCCGGATGCTCGCCGCCTGATCCAGGAGTCCGAAACCTATGCGGTGATGAACCGTCAGGCCGTTCTGGGTTTCCGGTCGGCCTATGCGCTCAAGCTTTACGAGGAGGGTGCGCTTCGTCTGCATCGGCGTCAGCCGGTGTGGAAGGTCGATATGGTCGGCCTGCGTGCGGCGCTTGGGATCGATCCGGATAAATACGGCGACTTCGCCCAGTTACGGCGAAAGGTCCTGACCGTTGCCAAGACAGAAATCGATCAGCTCGCCCATTACACGGTGGAGTGGCAGGAGATCCGACGCGGCCGCGCGGTAACCGAGATTGAGTTCCGTTTCGCGCCCAAGGACGCGCCTGCGCAGATCGCGACGGTCGATGAACTTGGTCGGCACTCAACCGGGCGGAAGGCGCGCCGGGAGGATGCGGTCGAAGAAGTCGTTGCCATTGAGAGCGCCCTCCCCCGCAGCGACGCAGTAGATAGTGCGGCGGTGGCTGACGTCCTCAAGCGCGTGACCGCGTCTCTTGCCACCCCAGAAAGTTCCGCTGGGGTGAACGCTGAGCCATGGGCGCGTTTCCCGCGGGGTAAGCTGCACTTCGGCGTGACCGAGAATGCGGCGCGCGAGATAGGGTTGCGCCACGGCGGTGGATGGGACGTCGACCTGATCGCAGACGCATACCGTGAGCATATGGGGGATCGTCTCAACACGCTCTCGGGGTCGAAACTCGAGAAGTCTTGGAAGGGATTCTGCGAGGCCTTCCTTACGCGCCGGGGACGGCCGAGCTAGGAAATTGCACGCGTGCAATTTTCCCGTAGCCCCCACCGAGTCAGGATAGGGCCGCAGGAGGGCGAAAATACACGAATAGCGGATGCTCACTTTCGCAATTCGCGATTTTCTTGACCGAAAAGCGCAAGTTGAAGTACCATCTGCTTGATTGCGAAAGGTGGGCATGTGTCTAACGGACTCGATATTGAGGAAGCCGAACGTCTCGTCTCGGTTGCGACGCTTGCCGCGCGAACGTCGTCGGTGCTGGAAAAGCTGAGGGATTCAGCGCGTAGCGCTCGAGCTGATGACCGGCGTGAACCGACTTTCACTATCAGCAAGGCTGCGGAACTGGTGGGCCGCACACCGGCTGCGATTCGCGACGCAGAGAAGGACGGTCGCCTGCCAGAGCCGTCGCGCGGCGATAATAACCGGCGTGAACGCTATACGCTGGCACAGCTGAATGACATGCGGGGGGTCTTCGGGACCCGGCCATATCGGGCACCAGGAGATCCGGCCTGCGTCATCGCAGTCCAGAACTTCAAGGGCGGCGTCGGGAAGTCGACCGTTGCTGTCCATCTCGCCCAGTATCTCGCGATCAGAGGCTATCGGGTGGCGCTCGTCGACTGTGACAGCCAGGCCTCCGCGACGACTTTGTTCGGCTATGTGCCTGACCTCGATCTGACTGAAGATGACACGCTTTATCCGTTCCTCCGGGAGGATGAACGGACCTCACTCGATTACGCGCTCCGCAAGACTCATTTTGACGGTTTGGAGCTGATCCCGGCCAATCTGAGGCTGTTCAATTCCGAGTATGAGCTTGCTGCGAGGATGGCGAGGGGAGGGTTCGATGCGCTGTTGAACCGCCTCAAGGTCGGTATCGACAGTATTGCCGATCGCTTCGACGTCATCGTGATGGATCCACCGCCCGCGCTCGGGGCGATCTCCCTGTCCGTGCTTCGCGCCGCGAACGCGCTGGTGGTGCCGGTCCCGCCGACGGTCATGGACTTCTCCTCGACCGCCGCCTTCCTTTCGATGCTCGACGAGACGATCGAACAGCTTGCAGAGCGAGGTATGGCGCCGCAGCTCCAGTTCCTCCGATTTGTTGCCTCGAAGGTCGACGAAAACAAGTCGATGCAGAAGGAGCTGTTACAGTTGATGCGGACCTTGTTCGGCCACGCGATGGTCCGCACGCCGCTCAAGGATTCGGCCGAGATTGACAATGCGACCGCACGGCTCATGACTGTTTATGAGCTCGACGGACCGGCCACCAGTTCGGCCGTTCGTAACCGATGCTTGGGTTATCTCGACGGCGTAAACAGTGAAATCGAAGTCGATATTCGGTCGATGTGGCCGAGCCACCAACCGGCTCTGCGAAGGGCTGCGCTGGCATGAAAATACCGAATTGCACGCGTGCAAGATCGGAAGAACGGAGAAAATTGCACGCGTGCAATTTCGGTGAAGGGAGGCTCGCTTGAGCAGGAAAAACAGTGGCTTTGCGGCCGATCTGGCGGCAGGGATCGATCTGTCGGATGAACCTGCGCCGCAGCGCCGGACCGGGATCGCATCAAACGTCCTGACCGGCCGATCGAACCGGCTGTCAGACCTCGCGTCAGGGGCGATTGTAACCCGAACCCACGAGTTGGTGGACCCTGCGCGCTGTCGCATGTGGATCGGTCATAATCGCGACTATGCGCTCCTCACTGAAGAACGCTGCGCCGATCTCATCGAGAGTATGAAGGCGCAAGGTCGCCAGGAAATGCCCGCGATCGTGCGGCGCGTGTCCGGCCACGCGGACTATGACTTCGAGGTAATCTGCGGGGCGAGGCGGCATTGGACGATTAGCTGGCTGCGCTCGCACAATTATCCGGACTTCAAGTTCCTCGTCGATATCCGGGAGATCGGCGACGAGGAAGCATTTCGCCTGGCCGACATCGAGAATCGGGCGCGCGACGATCTTACCGATCTTGAGCGGGCGAGGGACTATCTCCGGGCGCTGGACCTCTATTATGATGGGCGACAGCGGACGATGGCGGAGCGATTGAAGGTGAGCGAAAGCTGGCTCACCCGATATCTCGATCTTGCCCGACTGCCTACCGAACTGACGCGGGCATTTTCCAATCCACAGGACCTCGGAGTCCGCAATGCCATAGCGCTAAAGGGCCTGCTAAAGCCGGATGAGCGGAAGGCGAGGGCGTTCGCCGAAGCAGGCCGGATCGCGGATGCTCGGGAAGCCGGCGCTCCAGCCCAATCGATCCTTGATGTTATCAAGGCGCTAAGCCTGGCGGTCGACGCCCCCAAGAAGACAGGATCCCCCAAGAAGACAGGAAAGGCCGAGACGGTCTCGACCGCGGCCGGCAAGCCGGTGCTCCGGATCGAGAGTGCCGACCGCAAGGGCGTCCGTCTAACCTTGCTGAACAGGGGCGGAGCGACACGCCAGGATGCTGAGGAGGCCATCCGATCCCTCCTGGACCAGCATTGGCCTCAATAGCGGACTGTAACCGCCGATCGAGCCTGCGCGGCCAGTTTCGCCGCGCCTTGTGGAGATATGCCGAGCAAGCGGGCGATCGCGGGCACGCGCAGCCCGGGGTATGATGCCTCCAGGCGCATGAGTGTGGGCAACTTGCTCCGCCGCGTAACGCCAAGGTCTGAGGGCAGGGTGGCTACAATGCGCTCAAGCCTGTCGAGCTCTGTGAGCCCCAACGCGGCTGTGCGCCCGAGCGCGGCTTCGAGTTCCTCCGCTAGCTCGGCAGGGCCGCTCGACAGAAACTTTGGGAGCCACACAAAGGACGGAATATGCTGGAGCGTGAAGCCAGCGGCAGCCAGCGCGCTGGGGAGCATGCAGGCGAGAAGCCAGACCGTTCCGAAGCTTCTCGGATCGACGTGGAGCGTGCGCCCGTCGATGGTCGTGACGCTGCGACCCTCCGTCGGACTGATTTCCAGCTCCTTGTGGACTGCCAGGAGGCGCTCAGCGACTGATAGAAGGGTAGGGGAGGGGTATGGGACGCAAAGTCTCTTCCGGGCCTCTCTGAACGTCTGTCCGAACCGGACCAGATCATCTCCGCCCCACATCTCGGCCTGCGCGCGATCATCGAGCAAGGTGCGCAGCACATTGAGCGAGGCGCGGGCGACGGGATCGCTGGAATCGTCGGCGAGCAACAAGAAGTGCATGAGCGCGGCGATAGAGAGTGGATCGTTGAGGCCCTCGCTATGGCGGGGTGGAGGGGTTCGACTGCAAATCCAATCGAGGAGGGCCGCTGTATCGACCGGGACACCGGCGATGCCGGCGACCGTCGCCGCGGCCTTCACGCGGGCGCGGGCGAGCCAGATATCGCGCGCCGGGCTTCCTAGAAGGCGGCCGTCGAGCCGACCAATAAGCAAAAGGGGAGGTGCTGGGGCAGGGCGAGCCATGGTGTTTGCCTATCTCGTATCACAACCAAAGTCATCGGTTGGTTGTGGTCTCTCGTGTTCCCTGAGAGTGGATAGTTGATAATTGCAGTTATCACATAAGCGGAATTGACGCCTCTTTATAAGGTGCGGTACAGATGGCGCCGAGGAGCGTGGCGCATCATGGGCACCCAAACCGCCCGGGAAGGGCTTAAAACCGCTGTAGCGCTGCCTGACGCGACCCTGGCTGCCGTCAGAGCCCCGACCGACCTTGCCTGGACGATCGTGCAGATGCGCGTCGGCGAGCGCATCACCGTCGACGAGGCGCTGATCGTCGCCTATCAGGCTGCTTCGTCGCCCCACAGCATCCGCGCGCTCAAATCCGACGTCGAGGCGTTCGACGCCTGGTGCCGGCGCACCAACCGGATCGCCCTGCCGGCGACGGCCGAGACGGTGGCCGATTATCTCGATGCGCGGGCAGGGAAGGGGAGCCGGCCCGCATCATTGTCCCGCTACAAGGCGTCAATCGCGAAGATCCACCAGCTGCTCGATCTCAAGGATCCGACGCCGGCTCCGCTGGTCAAGCTGCGCCTGCAGGCGGTCCGGCGCGATAAGGGGGCGGCGCAGAAGCAGGCACGGCCATTACGATTCAAGGGGCCGGTGCGCAATGTCGAGCGCGACGCCCCGCGCGGGCTCAACGTGCGGGCGCTGCTCGAGAGCTGCGCCGAGGATCTGCCGGGGCTGCGCGATCGCGCCCTCCTGTCGGCCGCCTATGACACAGGACTGCGGGCTTCCGAGCTGGTCGCAGTCGCGGCCGAGCATATCGAGGAGGCGATCGACCCCGAGGCGCGGCTACTGCAGATCCTGCGCAGCAAGGGCGACCAGGACGGGGAGGGGGCCACCGCCTATCTCAGCCCGCGCACCGTCGCGGCGATCGCAGCCTGGACCGAGGCAGCCGAGATCACGGCGGGGCCGCTGTTCCGGCGGGTGCAGGTGCGGCGCTACAAGGCCCGCGCCGCCGTGCGCGGTCGGCCGATCGACAGCATCTCAGGCCGCGAGACGTGGGATTTGCGCAAGACGCTTTCCAGGCCCGCCGTGAAGGCGCGGATTGAATATGACATCGGCAACGTGGCGCTGCATCCGGGATCGATCGGGCCGATCTTCCGGTCGATCATCCAGCGGGCGTTCAATCTTGGGGCATTGCCCGACCTGATGGCGGAGGACCTAGCGCGGCTGCTCATGGGGATCAGTGCGCACTCGACGCGGATCGGGCTGAACCAGGACCTGTTCGCGAGCGGCGAGGATCTCGCCGGGATCATGGATGCGTTGCGGTGGAAATCGCCACGGATGCCGCTCGCCTATAATCGTAATCTGGCCGCGGAGCAGGGGGCCGCCGGTCGGCTGATGGCAAAACTCTGTTGATTGATAGATTGCCGATAGTGCGCCCGCGGCATCGATTTCCCGGGTGGACCTGCGATGTGATCAACCTAAGACGATCGATGAAAAAAGGGAAAGGCGTTGATGTAAGGTCACTCTTGCGGACGCGGCAAAGCGTAGAGCAGCAATACCGCCGTTAGCGAAAACCCCGCTCCGACGAGAAACGTCGCGTCCGCGCCAACACGATCCCAAACCAGCCCCGCGATCACACTCGCCAGAAGCAAAGTGATTCCGGTGGCCAGATTAAAGAGGCCGTAAGCGGAACCGCGCAGGTCGAAGGGAGAATGGTCAGCGACGAGCTTGGCTAGAAGCCCCTGCGTCAGTGCCATATGGGCACCCCAGAGCGCGATTCCGGCGAAGGTGCCAGCGATGCCCGGCAAGAGCGCCAATGTAAGGTCGGCGAGGACGAGGCAGGTCATTCCAGCTGCCAGGAGCGTTCGTGCGGGAACCCGATCCGATAATTTGCCGGCACGATAGGCTCCCAGTGCATAGACCAGGTTCATCACAACCAGAACCAGCGGCGCGAGCGCAAATGGAAGCCCTTCGGCGCTGGCTTTAAGGATCAGGAACGCTTCGCTGAAACGAGCGAGCGTGAAGACCACGCCGATGATAGTCGTTTCCCAGAAGGGGCGCGTAAAACGCTTCAGATCTACGACACGGATTGGCGGTCGCGCGGCGACCTCGGTATGAGAGGTCGGATTATCTTTAACTCCGATCACAACCAGCAACACAGCGATCATCGCCGGGATAATGGCGAACCAGAATACCGATCGGATGTTGTTGGCAAAGACGTACATAAGGCCAATGGCCAGTAGCGGTCCCGCGAATGCACCGATTGTATCCAGTGACTGGCGCAGTCCGAATGCCTTCCCGCGGATTTCGGAAGACGTGACATCTGCTACCAGTGCGTCTCGAGGTGCCCCCCGTAACCCCTTGCCGATGCGATCGGCGAAGCGCGCGCCAAGCACCACAGGCGCGCTCCCGGCGAGCGCGAACAGCGGCTTGGTCAGCGCGGCCATCCCATAGCCTATAAGGATAAGCGGACGGCGTTTGCCCATGCGATCCGAAATATAGCCAGAGAATACCTTGGTGATCGACGCGGTCGCTTCCGCAACGCCGTCTATCGCCCCAACGACCGCGACACTCACGCCGAGCGTCGTCGTGAGGAACAGCGGCAGCAGCGCGTGGATGATCTCCGACGACAGGTCCATGAACAGGCTGACGAACCCGAGCACCCAGACAGCGCGCGGCACCGCGGGCGGGCTCGGCTTCATGCAGCTGCTCCCTCAAGGTCACGATCGAACTGCCCGAACGCGAGCGCCAGCGTCGGCAGCACCAGCAAGTTGAGCACCATCGATGTCATCAGGCCGCCAAGGATAACGACCGCCATCGGGCCTTCGACCTCGCGTCCCGGGTCGCCCATGCCGACCGCGAGCGGAAGCAGGCCGAGTGCCGTGACTCGCCTGGTGATCGCCGCGTTACTTGTGATGACGAGAGCAGCCGCGCTGAAACACTCGACGGCCGCATGCGCCCCCTTGAGCAGCACACTGCCTTCGAAGATCTGGTGAATTCGGCGTTCTTTGATACGTCGCATGATAGTGAATGGCCTGGGGTTTACACGGCGGAGATGGTCGCAGCCTCGTTGGCTTTAGGCCGCTGCAGAGTCCGAGCCACCAGCGAACAAAGTGCTGCCCAGCTGGCACCGACGCACCATCCGCCAACGACATCGCTTGGCCAATGTACGCCCAGATATACGCGCGAGAAGCCGACCGTCAGGGTGAGAAGGATGGCCACGGCCATCAGGAATATTCTCACGGTTCGGTCGGCTTCCGCTCGCGCGAGGAGCGCGCCAATCGTCAAATAGGTGATCGCGGAGTTCATCGCGTGGCCGCTTGGAAAGCTCAGGCTGTGAACGTCGACCAAATGTGCAACGACGTCAGGTCTGGGCCGCGCATAACCAAATTTCAGTAACTTGCTCAAAAGGGCGCCGCCGGAGATAGCCAAGACCAGAAAAATAGCCGTTCCAGTCTTCCTCGAGGCAAGCAAATATCCAGCGGTCAGCACCGTCAGGAGCGTGAGAATCGTCACGCCGCCCAAAGCGGTGAGATCGATTATGGCTGTACGCAACCATACCGGTCCAATGGGGACCGCGGTATTGGTTGGCTCGCGGAACGCTTGAAGGATTAGCTTGTCGAGCGCGAAACTGTCCCCTTCCCGGATTTCTGATCCGAGGCGCAGAAAGATGAAGGCGCCGACCGCTGCACCCAAGAAAACGATCAAGATGCGGCTGTCGATGCGGTGGCGTGCGAAGAAAGGGGCAGAGAATAGGGGCATCGCTGTCCTCGCTTAATGCGTTGGGAGGTTTGAAGGTCACGCGCGTGGGAGCGCAAGCTTTGTAAGAATAGGCATCGCAATCAGAACCAAAGGGTATTGGAGCAGCAAGCCGGCAATGATTGCGATCGCCAGCGGTTGCTGAATGCCTGATCCTTGGCCGATCGCGAGCGCGAGCGGAAGCAGGGTCAGGATCGCCGCCAGCGTCGTCATCGTGATCGGCCGCAGCCTGTTGCGGCTCGCCTCGCGCGCGGCGTCGCGGGCTGGCATCTCGTGGGACAGCTCTTCGACTTCGGACATGTAAAAGATCGCCATCTCGGTGCCGATGCCGATGATCATTGTCATTCCCATCAATGCGGTGATGTTCAGCTCCACGCCGGTTGCCCACAATGCCGTGAACACGGCGGTGGTGGACAGCAGCGAGCACACGATGATGATCGTCGGCCGCCAGAACTGGCGGTAGAGGATCAGGAGCAACACGAACTCCGCGATCAGGGCCGCGATGAAGACCTTGGCGAGGCCAGCGAACGCGATCTGCTGCTGTTGGTAGAGGCCGCCCAGCTCATAGCGTATCCCGGGCGTCAGCGAACCAGGCGTGTCGAGCAGCGCCTTCACGTCGCTGACCGCCGCGCCAAGCCCGCGGCCTTCGATTCGGCCGGTGACGGCCACCATCGGTTCCAGATTTTCGCGTGTGATCTGCGGTTGCCCGGTTTCCCTCTTCACATTAGCTACGCGGCTGAGCGGGAAGACGTGACCGTCAGGCGCACGGATCGGCAGTTGCGCGAGTTCGGCCTCGGTGATCGTCATCATGTTCGGAAGTCGCACCCGCACGTCCACCACCTTTGTCGCCTGCGGCAGCGACGTGGCGATTGAACCCGTGAGCGCGGTGTTGAGCGCCGCTTCGATATCGGCGGGAGCCATACCTTCTACGCCAGCGCGAATTGGATCGACACGGATGTTGAGCGCATCGCCTGCAAGCTGGACGCCGCTCTTGACCTCGACCACGCCATTCAGCTTGGAAATTTGTGCGGCGGTTTTCTCTGCCTGAGCACGAAGCGCGGTCGGGTCGGACGAGAAAAGCTTGATTTCGATCGGCTGCGGGACCGAGGTCAGATCGCCGATCAGGTCTTCCATCAGCTGGCCGAGCTCGACCTGTACGCCGGGCACCTTGACCTCGATGGCGGATCGAACGTCGCTCATCACATCATCGGTGGTTTCGGTGTGCCCGGGTTTGAGGCGCACAAAATAATCACCATGGTAGCTTTGACCGAGACCTCCGCCGAGATCGGTGCCCAACCGCCGCGAAAAGGTGAGGACCTGGGGGTGGTGGCTGACGATTGCGTCGACCTGCGCGATCTGTCGGCTCGACTCGTCGAGCGAAGTGCCGGGGACGGTATAATAGTCCATGTTGAAGCTGCCCTGATCGACCTTGGGCATGAACCCAGTCGGGACCTTCGAGTAGCTCAGATACCCAAGCGCCAGCAGGGGAACGAGCGCGATCGCGAGCACCCACGGCCGGCGTGCGAGCCCATCGAGAGCCCGATCGTGTTGCCGGGCCAGCCAGCCTTGACCGGCACCGCCGGGGTCGCGCCATTTGCTAAAATCGACGATCCGGCGGGTCAGCACCGGCACCACGAACGCCGTCATCGCCCAGGAAATGCCCAGGGCCGCCGCCATCGTGATCGACAAGGCCTTGGAAAAGGCGCCGGTCACGCCGCTCAGGAAAGATAGTGGTAGGAAGACGATTAACGTGGCGAGGCTGGAGCCCGCGAGAGGAACCATGAACTCGCGCGCCGCGGGCAGCACGGCGGCCTCTCCGGTCTCCCTGTGTTCTTCGTTTGCGCCCGCTCGTCGGGCAATGTGCTCAACCATCACGATCACGTCATCAATGAGCAGCCCCACTGCCGCAGCGATCCCGCCAAGCGTCATCAGGTTGAAGCTCATTTTCATCATGCTGAGTACGAGAACGGTTGCTGCCAGGGTCGCAGGAACGACGATTACGGCGACTAAAGTCACACGCCAGCTGCGCAGGAACATCAGCAGCACGCCGGCCGCGAGCACCAGGCCGATCAATACCGCGTCGCGCACGCTCGACACCGATTGTGTGACGAGCTCGCTCTGATCGTACCAGTTGATGAGCTTCACCCCCGGGGGCAGGTGATAGTTTGCAAGTGTCTGCGACACGGTCTTGGCGATCTGGACCGAGTTGCCGTCCGGTTGCTGGTAGATGTTGAAAAGCACCGCTGGGCGTCCGTCCTCAACGACGCGTATCCATTGCGGCACCACTCCATCTTGAACAGTCGCAAGGTCGCGTACGCGAACGATGCCGGCGGGATCGGATCGAACGACGATATCGCCGACCGCCGATGCGCTGATGATGCTGCGATCGGCTAGAACCAGCGAAAGCCGACCGCGATCCTGAATCTTGCCAACGGCGCTCAGCACGTTCCCGGAGCTGATCGCTTTCGTTAGGTCACTCATCGCCAGACCGTAGCTGGCGAGCCGGTTTGGATCGGCCAGCACTTGTACTTCCGCCTTGTCCCCACCCTGAACCTCGACGCGGGCCAGCCCAGGTATAGATGACAGAAGCGGGGTGATTTCGTACCGGGCCAGATCTTGCAACGCGACCGGCGAGATGGACTTTGAAACGAGCGCGTAGGAGATGACCGGGAAGACCGTGGGGTCCATCCTTCGCACATTGTAGTTGGTCCCAGGCGGAAGCGAGCCGATCGTGCGCGCAATGGCCGTGTCGACCAGGAGCGTACTGGCCACCATGTCGCGACCCCAACCGAAATCGATCGAGATCTGGGCTGAACCGCGGGTCGTTTCCGAGCGAACGTCGCGAACGCCAGGGATGCTGCGGATTGCCTCCTCAACGGGGCGGGTGACGATAAGCGCCATCTGATCGGCGGGCCGGCTGCCAGCATCGAGATCGACGAGCACGCGCGGGAACGATACTTGCGGGAACAGGCCGAGCGGCAGCGATAGCGCAGCAGCAATGCCGGCCAGCGCCATAGCCATAGCGATCAAGACAAACGCGCGGGCTTGCCGGCCAAGTAGCCTTTCAAACATCAGCGCGCGATCGAGCGGACGGCTTGGCCGTCCTGCACTTGATAGGCTCCGTCCACGATCAGGGGACGGTTACGAAGGATTGGCCCTTCGACCACATCGATCTGCTCGCCCGCCAAAAGCAGATTGACCTTGATGAGGTGCGCTTTGCCGGCGACGAGCTGGAAGACGCTCGTTGGTCCGTTGGCGGTGACGACAGCACGGTGGGGTACGATCCATCCGGCGACATCGCCCACGGCGATATCGCCGCGCAGTGCCTCATTCGGAAGCACTGCGCCTGCCGGTAACGAGAGGTCCACATTGATCATGTGCGTCTTCGGATTGAGCACTCCGTCTACCCGGACCACGCGAGCAGGTATTGGAGGGCCACCATTCAGGCGAACAACCTTGGCGCGTTGGCCCACTTGGACGCGGCCCGCTCTGGCGGGATCAAGCCCGACGGTCGCAACGATGCTTCCCGTTCGCGCCAACGTTACCAACGGTGCGCCGCTCTGGGTTCGATCACCTTGCGCGACCGAGACTGTGGTGACAACGCCGCCGAACGGCGCGGTAAGGATTCGTGTCGGCTGTCCCGCACCCGATTGGCGCAAGGCCGCAATGGCGGCTTGAGCATCGCTGACGGCCTTCTCCGCCTGAACAAGTTGATCGCGCGTTGCGAGTTGCTGCGTGAGCAGCTGAGCGGTAGTTGCCCGCTGTTTCTGGGCTGCGGAGAGCGTCGTCACCGCCTGCTGATAGGCACTTACCGACGAAGGGTCGGTGGTGAACACCACGAGCACTTGTCCCGCGCGCACCGTCGAACCTGGCGTCACCGCGAGGCGCGAGACTTGGCCTGGTTGGGGAACGCTGATGGTGTCCGAGCCGCTGACCCCCGGCGCGGCGCTGCCATAGGCCGTCACCCACTCGGGTGTGGAGCCCCGCTCGATCTTTTGCAGGCTCACGAGCACCGAAGGCGTTGGAGGCGGATCGGACGGGGATGAACTACCGCACCCAGTCAGCAGTACCAGAGGTAGGAGGGCGAGCGTCTTCATTGCCGCACCTTGGCGTTGTCCAGACCTGGCAAGATTTCAACCGGCGGTAGCCCGGCTCCCACCAGAGTTTGTAGCGCCACCTGCCGGTCGAGCAGTCCCAACTCCAAAGTTACCACTTCCTGCTCCTTGGTGTAGCGATTGACGACGAGATCGACATAGCTGCGCTCGTCGAGATTGGAGGCGCCGAAGGCAGTGGCCGCGCGCTTCGCGGCGAGCCGTGCCGCCGGAAGATCACGCCGCAGGATTACAAGTTGATGAGACAAGAGATCCATTTCGGAGAGGAGAGCGCCGACCTGACCGGCGGCTGCCGCCAGACGCGCCGAATAATCCGCATGGAGCTGCGCCCGGGTCGCATTGGCGATGGCGACATTGCCTTGATTGCGATCGAAGATCGGCAATCCGATCGTCGCTTGCGGCCCGCCATTGATGACGCTGCTGTTGTCGCTGCTGGCGGTCGCCCCGAGAATCAGATCGGGAAACTGCGACAGGATTGCAACCCGGACATTGGCGTCCTGGGCATCATAGCCAAGCCGGAGCGCGACCAGGTCGGGTCGGCGATCGGCCAATGTTGTCAGATCGACACGGATCGTGGCGGGATTGAACGGAGGCAGATCGATCGTGGCCTCCAGCGGAACAACGGCATCGGGCACGAGGCCGAGCAGTGCATTGAGCTGATGCCGGAGCGAGAGTTGCCGCTGATCGAGCGTTTGCAAGGCGGTCCGCGCCGATTGCAAGGCGACGAGTGTGGGTGCCGCCGTGACCAGAGTGACGTTGCCGGCAGCGAGCGCTTGCTGGAGAACGGCATTGCGGCGGGAGAGCAGGTCGAAAGCCTCGGTCAACATGGGCCGACTTTGCTCACCTGCGATTAACTCTACCGCGAGTTGCCGCGCCTGCCCGGCGATCTGCCATTCCTGCCAGATGATTTCGGCATCGATTTGTTGGGCAGCAAAGCCGGCAGCCCGCCGCCGCGCCCGGTAGGTGATGAGCGATTTGATATCCTGGGTCAGGCCGACATTCCACGCCGTCACGGTGCCGGCTCCCGAGATCAGCGGGAGTAACGCGCCGGCAAACGAAGGGTTCGGCAGGATGCCGGATTGCAGGAGTTGTGCTTGCGCGAGGCCGTGCCGTGCGCGCGCTGCGCGCAGATCAGGATTGTTTTGAAGCGCGAGCGCGGTGACTTTAGCGACACTAAGCGGCGCTCCCGGCACGAAACCGGGGAGCGCCGCTACCGAAGGCGCCAGAGGGGGCGTCTGCACCAACGGGAGGGAGGAATAATGCGCGCAGCCCGCCACCACCAATGGGGCAAATACTAGCAGGGAGCGCGCTAGAGCGGCCCGGTTCGTCGGCAGTGGCAGTGACATTGGTCCTCCCGTTCAGCGCCGTGCCTTCGACCCGGGCCTCGCAGCGTGCAATGCTGCGATCAGCTATAAGGTGTGCTCAGTCGGGGTGCGCACCTTCGGCCTGGTTCTCCAGGACCCTGCCGGTTGTCGCATCGACGCCGACTTCATAGGTCTTGCCATGGCTCACCACATCGAAGGAGTAACGCAGACCCGTGCCGCCCGCTTCCTTTTCCAGCTCCTGGTCCGTGATCCTGCCGGGCCGCGCGTGGAGCGCTGTTGCCCGCGCCGTCGCCAAGGACACCTTCGCCGTCGACATAAGCTCGGACCCTGCCATGTGCCTGGGCGCCGCCTGCGCGCCGCTCGCAACCAGCGTGGTAGCGGCCAGCGCGATGAGATAGTTACGCATCGTCATTCTCCTGAGGCTTCATTGCCTCTGTGATCCGGACTACACCCTTCTACATTCGCGGAAGCTCAATTGGACATTAGGAATTCCTAACTTGTGCGGCGAAGATTCATTAGCACCATAGGCGCACTCGCTTAAGGAAGGCGGCCCTGACGATGAAGCTGCTGTTACTCGAGGATGACGATGCGACACGTTCGCATATTGAGAAGGCTCTGACCGCGGCCGGCCATGTCGTCGATATATGTTTGACCGGACTGGATGCAGTATTTCTTGCGAGTAGCAACGAATACTCGGTCATCATTCTTGACCGCATGGTGCCAGAACTTGATGGCCTCTCCGCGTTGAAGCAGCTGCGCGCTCAAGGCGTCTCCACGCCTGCCATCCTGCTGACCGGAATGGACGGCATCAGGGATCGGGTCGAAGGCCTCGAGGGCGGAGCTGATGATTATCTGGTGAAGCCCTTTGCGACCACCGAACTTGTCGCCCGCGTGGCGGCGCTCGCCCGGCGCCCGCCCTCTGTCGATGCCATCACGATGCTGAGGGTGGGAGACCTGGAGCTGGACCTCCTGAAAAGGACGGTAAGCCGCGCGGGACGCCGCATCGAGTTACAGGCCCAGGAGATGAAGCTCCTCGAATATCTCTTACGCCACAAGGGCGAAGTCGTGACCCGAACGATGATGCTTGAAAATGTGTGGTCGTTTCACTTCGACCCACAGACGAATCTTATCGAGAGCCACATGAGCCGTTTGCGGGCGAAGATCGATCGCGGGTTTGGCGCGGACCTCATTCACACGGTTCGCGGCTCCGGTTACCGGATCGAAGCGTCGCCGCCATGAAAAAATCAAGCTCCTTCAACAGCGCCGCTTTTCGCTTTGCTTTGCTGATTGCAGGCCTGTTCGCTGTGGGGTCGATCGTCTTGCTGACGATCGTCGAACATTCGCTTCGCGCCTATGCGGCCGAGGCGACGGCAGTTGGGCTTCGATCTGAAACAGCCATTCTGACCGAGGATTGGCCAGATGGTGGCAAGCAGGAGGTGATCGATAGCATCCGCCGTCGCCAGCGATCAGCTTTCGAGCAACCGTTTCACTTTCTGCTTCTAGACGCGGGCAACAAGCATCTGGCGGGGGATTTGCCTTTGACGGCCGCCCGGAAGGGTTGGGGGCAGGTGACTTTTGTGGACGACAAGCCTCAACCTGGTGAGTCGGGCGATCCCGAGACGTTCCAGACCCTAGGGACGCGGCTGTCGGACGGTTCGCTGCTGGTGGTGGCAACCGATACATTCGACGTACAGCGGGTTCGGCAGCGCCTTGTTGCATTCACGATCGGATCGAGCATCGCCTTGACCGTCCTGGCGCTGATCGGCGGCTATTTTATCGGGCTGATGTTCCTGCGCCGGCTTGATCGCGTTAACGGCGCGGTGGCCCGGATCATGTCGGGAGACATGGCCGAACGCTTGCCCGCGATCGGCATGAGTGCCGAGTTCGATCACTTGTCCACGAACCTCAATGCGATGCTGGACCGGATCGCCGCGTTGATGGAAGGGCTTCAGCAGGTATCGACTGATGTCGCCCATGACCTGCGGACGCCGCTTACCCGCCTTCAACAGCGCCTGGAGGCGATGCAGGGCAATAATTCCGAGGCTGCCTACGAGGCTGGCATCGCGGGGGCTTTAGCTCAGATCGACGAGATACATGTCATATTCAGGGCCTTGCTTCGAATTGGCCAGATTGAAGGCGGTGAGCGACGCGACCTTGCTCATATTGATCTTTCCGAATTGTTGGGTCGAATATCTGAAGCGTACCAGCCCGTCGCCGAGGACGCAGGCAAGTCGTTGCGAGCCTCGATTGATGAGGGTGTTGCGGTCCTCGGTGACGCCGAATTGCTTGCCCAGCTGCTCACCAACCTGATCGACAACGCGCTTGTCCACACGCCCCAAGGCACGAATATCACGATCGCTCTTCACCAGGAGGCTGCGTGTGCGGTTGTTACCGTCGCGGACAATGGGCCGGGCGTACCTGCCGATCAGCGTGGCAAGATTCTCCGGCGATTCTATCGCCTCGACCAAAGCAGGCATACGCCTGGCGCGGGCCTGGGACTGGCGTTGGTCGCTTCAATCGCCGCGTTGCACGGCGCAGAGCTGATGATCGAGGACAACGAACCCGGGTTGCGGGTTCGGCTACGGTTCGCCGCCGTCGCGTGACCATACAAGTAAATTCGACTGTCAGGGTACAAGGAGCCATTGCGTGAAATCTTCGATCATCGCCGTCGTGTTTGCCGCAACCGCGCTGGCTGGGGCCGCCCATGCCGATGCGGTTTTGGACTATTCGTTGACGAACAGCATCGCGCTCGGGTCTCCAGACCGGTGGGATTATGCCGTGTTCGATGGTCCTACGAAGCGGGTCTACGTGGCGCACGGCGATTGGCTCACCGTTCTCGATGCGCAGACAGGAGTGGTTATCGGACAGGTTGAGGGGATAGCGGGCGGCACCCATGGCACCGCTATATCGGCGCGCGATGGCTTCGGCTTTACGGACGACGGCGAGAAGGGGGAGGCTGTCGCGTTCAACCTCAAAACGTTGAAGGTAATTGGCCGTATCCCCGCGGGGGCGGATGCCGATGGCATGGTCCGTGATCCCGCTACCGGGCATATATTCGTGATCGAGGGCGACCCAGGTACCGTAACCGTGATCGATCCGGTGCAGCAGAAAGCGATTGCGACGATTAACGCAGGCGAAAAGATGGAATATGCCGCTGCGGACGATCAAGGTCACGTCTTCGTGGCGGGCGAAGCCAACAGCGACGTTCTTGAGATTGATGCGCGCACCAATAAGATCGCGGCGCGCTGGCCGACGCCGAATTGCAAGAGCCCGCATGGTCTTGCGCTGGACAAGGCAGGGCAGCGCCTGTTCATGGGGTGCGCTAACGCCCGGATGATGGTGGTCGATGCGCATACCGGGCATGTCGTTGCGGATCTTGCTATTGGCGCAGGAAGCGACGCGGTTGCCTTCGATCCCGTACGGATGCGGGTGTTCAGTTCAAACGGACGCGATGGGACGGTCACTATCTACCAGCAAACCTCCGCTGACGAATATACTGCGCGCGCGCCGATACATACGGCAGTGAGCGGCAGGACGATGACCCTCGACCCGGCGACAGGACGGCTGTTCGTTATCGCCGCCGAGACCGATCCCAGCGCGACACCGGGTGGCCGCCCGCATGTGCGGCCGGGAACCGTTCGCGCGCTCATCTATGATCCAGTTAAGTAAGCATGGATCAGCCTGCCACGAAGGAGCCACATGGCATGGCGAACCAAACCGACGCGCAAATTGCCTTGAGCAAGGTACCAGAAGTCACACTGACTTTCTGGATGATCAAAATCTTGGCAACGACGCTTGGTGAGACCGGCGGCGACACGGTGAGCATGACCATGAAGCTCGGCTATCTGGTCGGGACTGCGATATTCGCGACGCTTTTGGTTGTCTTTGTCGTGTGGCAGATCAAGGCGACACGTTTCCATCCCGCTCTTTATTGGGCGACCATCATAACCTCCACCACTGCGGGAACGACGATGGCCGACTTTGCCGATCGGTCTCTGGGCATCGGCTATCCCGGTGGTGCGACTCTGCTCCTCATCTGTGTGTTGGGCTCGCTCGCGGTCTGGCATTTCACGCTCGGATCGGTCTCGGTGGACACGGTTCGGACGCCGAAGGCGGAGATTTTCTACTGGGTCACCATCACCTTCTCCCAGACGCTCGGCACCGCTCTGGGCGACTGGATCGCTGACGCCGGGCTCGGTTACGAGGGTGGGGCGGTGGTGTTTGCCGCCGGGCTGCTGCTGCTCGTTGCCGCCAATTATTGGACAACCGTGTCTCGGGTTTTTCTCTTCTGGGCAGCGTTCATTCTTACCCGGCCGCTTGGCGCGACCGTGGGTGATTTGCTCGATAAGCCCCTCAACCAAGGCGGGCTTGCGTTCAGTCGTCCGCTCGCGTCAGCTGTCCTCGCCATTGTCATTGTCGGGTGTATCCTGCTGCTCCCGCAAAGGGCGGGGCGCCACCCCGGCGAAGAGCGAAAGACAGGCTCGTAAGCACTTCGCTGCCCAGTCCATCGGTGGCAACACTTGGCCTGGAAGCTCACCTTCAAGAGGCGGTGTCGTTTCCCATAGTGCTGGCGCTATTGCTCCCAATTGGAGTTCTAATCATGATCAGGCCGTACGAAATTCGAGACTTTTTTGTGATTTCAATACTTGCGATGACTCTTACAGGGTGCGTTACAGCAGCGGCTCATGATGACGCCATCCGGTTGGTATCAAATGCAGATATAGTAGTCGTGCGCGCGACCGCTCACCGCAAAAAGGACGGCATTCTAATTGGCGGAGACGTGCGCAGGACAAATGGTTATGCGGGAGCGGTGCCCGGTCATCTTGAAGTAATAGCACGTGACCGATCCGGGAGCATCATCGCGGCCGTGAAAGCGACTTGGGGAGAATTCATGACCCGCCGTTTTCGGTTGGCATATTTCTCGGCGTTTTTGAGAGTCAGTGATCCATCGGCAATAGCGACAATCAGCATCGAGCCTGTCACAGCGCGACCTGAATGACAGGGGCCCCTGGTGCGGGGCGCTACTGGACAAATCCTGGTGGTGTTTGGGCACGCATCCCAGCGTGGGTGCCCGCTCTCCGGTGTACGCCATCCGACGATGCTGAAGTCGCCGTGGTACGATGTCCCTCCTCATTCTCAAGCATGCGCATGACCGGCAGATCACAGGGAATCGGTTTCCGTTGCCATGTGCGAGTTCACGCAGTGGTGCGGGTGGGAGGTAGCGCTTTCATTCTGCGATCCGCAGCACCACTGGCAGGATGCCATGCATATTGGAGGCTGCAGTGACACTTAGGCCGCGGTCAAAGCGATATTAAAGCATCCTTTTGTTCGTGGTATAGATAGGGTAGGTAGGTATCCTATGGGACATCTGGTAACTAGCAATGACGAACTTCTGAAGCGGGTCCGCCGGATCGCAGGCCAGGTCAAAGCGATCGAGAAAGCGCTGGCGGCAGGCACGGATTGCTCGACGACGCTGCATCTCGTCGCAGCGACACGGGGCGCCATGAACGGTCTCATGGACGAGATTATTGAAGAGCATGTCCGAGCTCATGTAGCGGACCCTGACCTCTCTCCCGAGGATCGCTCTGCCGGCGCAGAAGAATTGATCGCGGTCATACGCCGCTACGCCAAATAAGGCTCAGATATTGACGACGACCCGCGACATTGATGCCTTTACGCACGACCATGGGGTCGGTACATAGAACAGACCCAAATATACGCTAAGCGCCGACAGCCCCGCTCCGGGTGTCGGGAAACACCCGTTTGTCGCGCATCTGCGATGGCGATAGGGTTTTCCGTCATCCCTGGTGCCTAGCGACGACTTTTGGGACAAAGCCGTCGTAGCAAGCTCAGCCACATTGAGTCGATCTACGGGAAAGGCTGTCTTGCACTCGGCGCCTCTTGCGCGACGGCATGGCGATCGCTCCCCCCGTCTAGAAAGGGATAGGCTATCGAAAGAGTCTGGGTGACATCGTCCAGCCAAACGATCAATTTCGCTATTGATTTCATCATGGTAGGCCGCTTGCATGACCGCATCCGATCGCGCCGAACAGAATCTAATCCTCCGCTGTCCGGAGCCGCTCAATGCGGAAACGCCTCCGGATAAACTGATCACGTCCTTCCTGACGCCGCAGGCGAATTTCTACATCCGCAGTCACGGACCTACGCCGGAGCTGGCCGACGATCATCGTATAGCGCTGGACGGCTTGGTCGACCGCCCGCGCTCCTACACGGTCGCCGAACTTCAAACGGCATTTGCGACCCGGACAGTGACCGCGACCATGCAGTGCGCCGGCAATCGTCGGGCACATCTTCAAGACGTGGAAAAGACTTCGGGCGATCCCTGGGACGTGGGCGCGATCGGCAATGCGGCTTGGACCGGCGTCGCACTGTGCGACGTACTCGCCGCGGCCGGCATCCAAGATGGCGCGTCGTTCGTCGGCACTACGGGGGCCGACGACGTGGATGTCGATGGTGAGACGGCGCCGTTCGGTGCCTCGATCTCGATCGCCAAGGCGCTAGAGCCGGACGTGCTCATCGCCTGGGGCATGAACGGCGAGGTGCTGGCCCCCGAACATGGCGCACCGCTGCGGCTCGTCGTGCCGGGCTATGCGGGCGTTCGTAGCGCCAAGTGGCTGACGCGCATCGAGGTGCGCGATCGCCCGTCCGATGCGCCGATCCAGGCCAAGGACTACAAGCTCTTTCCGGCGTCGGTAGCGAAGGAGGACGCGGATTGGGACCGGGGCCTGACGATCGAGGAGATGCCGCTCAACGCTGCGATCTGCGCCCCCGTGGACGGCGCGCATATCGGCGCCGGCGCATGCGAAATCGCGGGCTATGCGGTCGCCTTCGGCCGAGCGGTCTCGCGCGTCGAGGTCTCCGTCAATGACGGCACCGACTGGCTGCAGGCGGAACTGACCAGCCAACCGGATTCACCCTGGAGCTGGACGCAGTGGCACGTCACGGTCGATCTCTCGCCCGGGCTCCACGTCCTGGTCGTGCGCGCCGTCGACGGTGCCGGGCAGATGCAGCCCGAACGGCCCGAAGCGATCTGGAACTTCGCCGGCTATCTCTCGACGGCTTGGCATCGCATCACCGTCACCGCCGGCTGATGGACGCGCCGCACGACGCCGATCGGGCCCATGCGAAGCTGGCGGAGAGCGCGAGCGCGCTGAAGGACAGCGCAGTCCAGCAGGTGGACAGCGCTGATCGTCGCACGGAGCTTGCCGCAGACCGCACAATCCTCGCCGGTGAACGCACCTATGCCGCCTGGGTGCGTACCGGACTGGCGGCGCTCGCTTCCGGGATCGGCGCGCGCGCGCTGCTCAAGGACGTCGTGTTCCCGTGGCTGGCGACGGCGACCGGGACCATGCTGATCCTGTTCAGCGCCTTTTGCTTTGTCGCCGCGGTGTGGCGCGAGATGGGTGCCGGCGCCCCGCCGCCACGACCCGACATCAAGCGCCTGCCAGCGGCGTTGCTCCTGGTAATGAACGGGTTTCTTATGCTCGTGTCGCTGGCCGCGCTCGTCGGCATCTGGACGGCGCGCTCGTAGCGCAGCAGCGCTAACCACGCTACGGGCCGATCAGACCCGGCAGCGCATCGGCGGCTTTCGTGCGGTATCGCCCCTTGTGACGCAGCCCGAAAACGACGCGCGGGTCGAAACCGATCGGTCCCGCATGTAGCGTACCCGGGTCGGTCCATATAACGGGCTCAGATAGACCCTGGCGACTGACAGGTCCGAGCATTTGCCCGACCAACATGCCCATTGACGGTTGGGGCCAACGTCTCATACATCGACCTCGGCAATGGATTTCTGCCGGGCAATTTGGCCGAACCGCTCTGACATGAGCTGATGATTCCTACTTGGCGCCGTCAGGCAGCAAGGAGGAATTGTGCGCGCTACCTTTCGCAATCTGGTCGACACGCTGAACGTTGCGGCATTTGTGCGCGATCGTCACGACCATGCGATCTCTGTCCTGCGCTGGGCGCTGATCCTGCTGCCCATGGCGGCACTCGTCGGGACGCTATGTGCGGCGTTCCTGTTGAGCCTCGATACCGTTACGCGACTGCGGTTCGCATCGCCCTGGCTGCTCTATCTGCTGCCGGTGGGCGGGTTCGTGGTCGGATTGCTCTACCATCTCACCGGGCGCTCGGTGGAGGGCGGCAACAACCTGATCGTCGAGCAGATCCACGAGCCGGGCGGCGGTGTGCCGCTGCGGATGGCGCCGCTCATCTTCTTCGGCACAGTGGTGACGCATCTTTTCGGTGGCTCGGCCGGACGTGAAGGCACCGCCGTCCAATTAGGCGGAAGCCTTGCCAGCGGTTTCGGCCGCGCGCTCCACCTCGATGCGGGCGGCACGCGCATCCTGTTGAAGACGGGGATCGCAGCCGGGTTCGGCGCGGTCTTCGGCACGCCGATCGCAGGAGCGGTCTTCGCGCTCGAAGTGCTGGCGATCGGCCGCGTTGAATATTCCGCGCTGGTGCCTTGCCTTGTTGCAGCGCTGGTCGGCGATTGGACGTGCCTCGCCTGGGGTATCCATCACGGTGTCTACCCGATCGGTGCGTTGATACCCGTCGATGCGCTGCTCGTGACGAAGGCAGGTGTTGCGGGGATCATATTCGGACTGGTCGGTCTGGCCTTCGCCGAAGCCAACCACGTGGTCGGGGGATGGCTCAAGCGGATCGTTCCCTATGGTCCACTACGTCCAGTGATAGGCGGGGCCGTCGTTATCGCGCTCGTCTTCCTATTCGGCACGCGCGACTATCTGGGCCTGGGTGTCCTGGCAGCGGGGCCCGACAGCCTTACCATCGCCAGCTTCTTCGGACCGGACACGCATCCGTGGAGTTGGGCGATCAAGCTGCTGTTTACCGTCGTCACGCTCGGCGCGGGTTTCAAAGGCGGTGAAGTCACGCCGTTGTTCTTCATCGGCGCAGCGCTCGGTAACGCGCTGGCGCCTTTCTTGGGCGTGCCGACGGGCCTGTTCGCCGCGATCGGCTTTGTCGCGGTGTTTGCCGGGGCCGCCAATACCCCGCTCGCCTGCACCTTCATGGGAATCGAACTGTTCGGCGCCGCCTATGCGGTGCCGATCGCCGTCGCCTGTTTCGTGGCCTATCTCTGCTCGGGCCACAACGGCATCTACCTGTCGCAGCGCGTTGCGATACCCAAGGTGCCGGCAGACGGTCTGGCGCCCGATGCGACACTGCGCGAGACACGTACACGCCGCACAGCACTTCGCGCGCAAAACCGCGTGTCGTGAGTTGATGGCTTAACCTGATCCTCCAGATACGTCGGGCGCAGCCTTCGGATCGGGGTCCTGTGCCTTGCCCTTCGCGGCGCCCGGCTGCTTCGTGCTCATGGCAGTCAGATAGGCGACGATCGCCGGTACGTCGGCTGCGGCGACGGGTGCCTTGTAGACCTCGCGCATCTTGGTGACCTCCGCGGTCCACTGGTCGCCAGAGAGTGGTGGCTGGTTCAGCGCCATGCTCGCCGAATGACACGACGTGCAGTTGGCATTGATGACATCGGCATGCGGGCCGGCGGGATATTGACCTTCGTCGGTCGGAAGATCGACCGAGGTGGACGCCAGCGAAAAGCCGCGCGCCGAGACGCTTGGCGGCGGTGGTGCAGTCGGGGCCGCAGGCGGCGGGGCGACACGGCTGTTCGGGGAACCGATCGCAAGCAGCAGAACGACGGTCGCGCCGACGAACCCGAACGACAGCGTGCCGATGGAAGGCGTTTTCACAGGCGTTGCTCCTCAGCCGACGACGATGTTGGTGGTTTCGATGTTGCCGCGCATGAAACCGCCCGGGTTCCAGATCGGCGTCATCGGCTGCGCGAGGCCGGCGGTGTTCCAGCAGCGCGACATCAGCCTGGTCGGGCCCGCATGGGTGAGCGGAACCTGCGCATCCCAGCGGCGGAAACTGTATTTGCCGTGATCGGGGCCGAGCGTCGTCTTGTACCAGGTCTTGCCGTTGTCGGTCGACACATCGACCTTGGCGACGCCGCAATCGCCCCCCATCGCAATGCCGCCCAGCGGGATCGAGCGGTCGAACGCGATCGCCTGCCCTTCGTCGAGGCTCGTGACCCAACTGCGCGGGATCATCTTGTTGATCGGAACGGCCGGGAAATCCTTCTGGCCCGGCCGCACGTTCGCGCCTGGAGTGTCAGGGATTTTGTAAGCCTTGGCCATCCAGTAACCGTCGTCGGGTGCGGCGAGCACCTCGATGTCGTTCAGCATCTTGACCCAATAGGTCGAATACCAGCCGGGTACGATCAGCCGGACCGGGAAGCCATTGAGGAGCGGCATCTGCTCGCCGTTCATTCCGAACGCCAGCATCACTTCGCCGTCGCGTGCGTGGTCGATCGACAGCGACTTGGCGAAATCCGGTGCGCCCGTGACCACCGGCTGGTCGAGCGCACCGAACCGTACCGCGACCGCGCCCGGCTTCACGCCGGCGATGTCGAGCACGTCGCGTAAGCGAACGCCGAGCCATTTGGCGTTGCCCATCGCCCCGTGACGCCACTGCGCACCCGCCACCGGAGGCTGGAACAACGCCCGCGAATTGCCCGAGCATTGGTTGATTGCCGCCAACTCGACGCGCGGCAGCTTCAGCAGTTGCGCGAGCGAGATCGACAGCGGACGCGTGACCGCGCCGTACACCTTGATCCGGAACGCCTCGACATCGATCGCGGTCGGGATGTCGGCCCAGTGCCAGCGGACGAAGAACTGGTCGTTCGGCGTGAAGACGTCGCCATTGAACACGCTCATCGGCGTTTCCAGCAACGGCGGGTGGATACGCTGGAGGATCATGTTGCCCTTGCCGGGGAACGCGTTGGTCATGGGCCGTTCCGATGGGCCACCTGGCAGATGCAGATCGACCATGCTCTGCGCCAGCGCGGGTGCGGCGATCAGCGCGCCGCTACCGATCGCGGCTTCTGAGAGAAAGCGACGGCGGTTCATCGCCTGCGCCAATTTCATATCCAGGCTGTCCACCAGCATTCTCCCTTCGATGTCATGCTTTTATGCGCGACCCGTCCGCCGGTCTACCCGGTACGGGTCGATCGGATGCGACGGTTCGATCCGACAGGACGATCAGTTCGGCCCATCAATTGGCTTGGGCGATGCAGGGCGACACGAACAGGTTCCCGCGCCAGCCGCCCGCGACCGTCTTGGCGCCGACCAGCAGCCACATTGCTGCGAGCGCCACTGTGAGGACAGTGCCGACGATCCCGAAAAAGCCGAGCTGAAGCGTCGTGCCGAGCTTGAAGGTGGCGACCGTGTAGACGCCAAGCGGGAAGGTATAGCCCCACCAGCCGAGGTTGAACGGAATGCCCGCGCGCCAGTAGCGGATCGTGATCAGCGTCGCGAGCGCCAGCCACCACAGACCGAAACCCCAGAGCAGCAGCCCGGCAATCGTGCCAATCCCCTGCGCTACCGCGCCGATCTGCCCCAGGCCGTTGGCGGCGAGGATCGCGGGCGCGTTGCTGCCGAGCACCAGCATCCCAAGCGCGCCGGTGCCAATCGGACCGAGCGCGAGCCAGCTCGAGGCGGCCATGCTCTCGTGCGGCAGCTTGTGCAGTGCCATCCGCAGGATCAGGATCGCGAGGATGCCGAACGCGACCGGCACTGAATAAGCCCAGAGCACATACGACGTTGCGAGCACGACGAACTGGTGATGCGCGTCCGCCAGATGCGGGGCGAGCAGGCCGCCGCTCGCACCTGCGACCTCCGCCGCGACCACCGGCAGCAGCCACACCGCGGTCATGCCGTCGAGCGAATGTTCGTGCCGCGTGAACATGAGGTAGGGGATCGCCACACCGCAGGCGAGCGACATCGCGACGTCGATCCACCACAATGTCTCGGCGATCGGGATCACGCCGGCGCCGAACCGCGGCAGGCCGAACGCCAGGAACCCGTTGATGATCGTCGCGAGGCCCATCGGGATCGTACCGATGAACATCGATACGGTGTTGTGCCCGAAGATCCGCCGCGCCTCGTGCCCGAAAATCGTCCAGCGCGCGGTGTAGAGCCCGGCGAACAGCGTGAAGAGCGCGATGTTGAAATACCACAACACCTCGCCGACCGGGTGCAGCGATGCGCCGACGCCCGGCACCTGCGGCAAGGCGAGCGCGAGAATGCCGGTGCCCATCGTAGCGGCGAACCAGTTGGGGGTGAACTGCCGGATCATCTCGCGCGGGGAGTCGAGCCGGCTGAGGGGCTTCAGGCCATCGAAAACGGGTTTCAGATCGGCGGTCACTTGCCAGTCTCCTTGATGAGATCGGTCAGCGCATCGGCCGCCCGCGTTCGATACCGCTCTTTATGGCGCAGCGCGTAGAACGGACGCCGCGGCAGACCGAGCGGTAGATCGTGCAACGTGCCGGCCGCGATTGCAGGTGCGACGACATGCTGCGACAGCACCGCGACGCCCGCCCCGGCCTCGACCGCGCTACGTACCGCCTCGTTCGATGGTAGCATCAGCGCCACGGTGAGGTCCGACGGATCGACGCCGCGCTGGCGCAGCACCTCCTCGAACGACCAGCGCGTGCCCGATCCCTGCTCGCGGACGATCCAGCGTGCGGCGCGGATCCAGTCCTCGTCGATCGTGTCGGCTGCGCGGTCGCTTACCAGCACCATGCGGTCGTTCGCGACCGTCCAATGCGCGAGCGCGGGCTCGTCGATCACACCCTCGACGAAGCCGAGCTCGACCGCACCGTCGAGCACGCGCGCCGCGGCCCCCTCGGTGTTGTCGATCGCCAGTTCGATTGAGATCGCGGGGTAGCGCGCATGGAACGCGGCCAGCTGGCGGGGCAGCCAATAGCCCGCGATCGTCTGGCTTGCGACTAGCCGCAGAGTGCCGCGCTCCAGTCCTGCATATTCGGCCAGTGCAAGTTCCGCGCTGGCGGCACGGCCAAGCACTGCGCGTGCGTCGACCAGAAACATGCGGCCCGCTTCGGACAGTTCGATCCCACGGCCGACCCGGTGGAACAGCGGCACGCCGTGCCGGGCTTCCAGCGCGGCGATGGCAGCGCTTGCGGCTGACTGCGTCACATTGAGCGCTTCGGCCGCGCGCGTCATGTGCTCGCGCTCAGCGACACCGACGAAAATCCTGAGTTGTTCCAGGGTCATGCCCGATCTCCTTGCCCCAATGATAGGGAAAGGAGATCAATCGCACCAACCAAAGATTACGGTCATTCCAATCAGATATACCGATCGGTCATTTCAGAATGTCGATAACCGCCTCACGTTCATCGACCAGTTCGGCAATCGTGCGATCAAGCATCGTTCGCTGGAATGGATCGAGGATCAGTCCTTCGATACGCGCATACCCACCGCTTTTGCAGTGCACCGGCACGCCGCACACCAGCCCTTGCGGGATACCGTAGGAGCCATCTGACACCACGCCCATCGACACCCAATTGTCGCCTGCGCCGTGCACCCAATCGCGCAGATGGTCGATCGCCGCATTTGCTGCCGACGCGGCCGAGGACGCACCCCGTGCTTCGATGATCGCGGTTCCGCGCTGCGCAACGGTGGGGATCAGGGTCTCGCGGTACCAGGCCTCGTTTCCGATACGGTCGGCAAGCTTTTGGCCATCGAGTTCGGCATTCCCCCAGTCGGCAAACATCGTCGGCGAATGGTTTCCCCAGACGACGAGCTTTGTAATCGCATCGACACCGACACCCGCCTTGGCCGCAAGCTGTCCCTGCGCGCGGTTGTGATCGAGGCGGATCATCGACGTGATGTTTTCGGCAGGGAAACCCGGTGCGCTTTGCGCAATGATCCAGGCATTTGTGTTGGCGGGATTACCGACGACCAGGATCTTGGCGTCGCGTTTGGCCACTGCGTCCAGCGCTGCGCCCTGCGTCTTGAAGATCGCTGCGTTGGCAGCGAGCAAATCACGGCGCTCCATGCCCTTCGAGCGGGGACGAGACCCGACCAGCATGGCCGCATCGATGTCCTTGAAAGCCACCATCGGATCATCAGTAATGATCACATCTGCCAGCAGCGGGAACGCGCAATCCTCCAGTTCCATGACCACGCCGCGTACTGCGTCCAGCGCCTGCGGCACGTCGAGCAGTTGAAGGATAACGGGCTGGTCCGGTCCGAACACGTCACCCTGCGCGACCCGGAAGAGCAGCGAATAGCAAATTTGTCCTGCGGCACCGCTGATCGCGATCCTGACGGGGGGCTTGGTCATTTTGGAAAGGGCTTTCGTTGGGAGATTACAGACGGTGTGAGACCGATCAACGCGCCGTCAGGGCAAGCGCCGCATCGCGCCCGGATGGCACCAGATTGGCGAGACCTTTTCCTGATCTTACGGCACCAGGAACGTAGATCAGGCTCTGCGCATCCGTACTGATCGGGATCGTCGACACGGTGGTGTACGTCAGCGTGTCGATCCCAGCGACCTTGTTGGTTCCGGCCAGGCTGGCATAGATCCTCGTACCATCGCCCGACGGCCAAACCGCACTCGGAGCCGCTTGTAGCGGGACGGTTGCCACAGCCTCCAGGCTGTCGGTTCTATAGACCTTGATTGCAGGTTGATCGCCGCCAACGCTGACATAGGCAAAGGAATCGTCTGCGCGCTGGGCGAAGTTGACCGCGCCCGTTGCTGGACCAGTGTTTATCACTTCGCGTACCGCAAACGGCGGTTTGGCAGCAAAGACCGTGGTCGTGCCGCTCTCGCGGCGTGTTGCCCAGATCTGTTTGCCATCTGGCGAGACCGCGATTGCTCCCGCACCTGCACCGTTGCTGGCAACGTGTCCGACGACGCGCCGATGCTCGACGTCGACAACCAGGATGGACGGCCTTTCAGTAAGCGATACAAAGGCATAGCGTCCGTTTGGCGACAGGATGGTCGCGCCCGCTCCGCCACTTGCTGGTACGCGGGTGATCTCCCGCGCTGTCTTAGGATCCACGACCGCGATGGCATGTTCATCGCCGAGCGAAACCCAGAGTTCGTGCCCATTGGGCGTAAACGCGACGGCGGTAGGCGACGTCTGGAACACGGTCCGGCCTCGTTCCGTGTTCGTGGCCAGATCTACGAGCGTCACACTGTGCTGCGCTAATGCCGATACCGCCAGGGTCCGCCCGTCACGCGTTGCAGCCAGGTGCTGGACTTTGGGGCTGGAAAAGCTGGGCTCAGCTATCGCGCTTTTGGCGAGGTCGATCCGTCCCAGTTCGTTGCCCGCTGCAGGATCGATGACAACGATCTTCGTCGATGTAGGGTCAGACACATAGATCCGGTCATGATGGCTGAGGTCGATATCAGCCTTCGACCACGGTGCCTGAACCGCCTTGATATCGTAGGGAAAGTCGTCCGCCGCAGGTGCAGCCCAATAGGCCTGAGCGATCGCCGGGACTGGCGCTACGGAGGCCAACATCGCGGCAACCAGAACGATCGCAGCTTTCATCGTTTGATCCTTATCACGGACCCGGCGGGTGATCGTGCCGGTCCGATGCCGCTAGATCGACCGATATGTCCCTCGCGTCCAACGCATGGTCGCGATGATTTCAATACGAAAACGCGATTATAGATCGCCGACCGTTCCTGTTAAATGATTGGAATGACCGTGGTTATGCGTTGGACCGACCGCCCCGCCGCAATCATCTATCCTGTCACGCTCGGCATTCATCGAGACGCGCGGAGACTTCCTCATGGCAACACAGCCGATCTACGATCTCGCTACCGAGACACTCGTTGCTCCTAAGCCTGTGCGTCGACATCTCGCAATCGTGCCGGATGCAGGCAATTATGACGAGCTGGAAAGAACGGCTCCAGGCATCGCATCGCGCGGCGTCCATCCTGCCACGTTGGGCTTGCTCGTCGGCGTGTATGCAGCAATGTTGCTGACTTTCTGGACCTTCTTCGCACGTGATGCAGCTACGGCGCTCGTCCTGACGGTCGTGTCGGTCTTCATGATCCTGTATTTCGGTCTGATTGCTGGCGGCATCGTACTCAGCGATACTCCCGCCCCCGGCGAACCCCTCCGTTCGTTCTCGGAGTTCATCAAGGGCCCGGTCGATATCTTGACGGGCACGATCACAGGGCGCGAAGCGGCTATACAGATGCTCTTTCTCCCGGCCTGCATGGCCGTGCTAGCAACGATTATCGGCATCATCGCTCGCGTGTCGTAAACAGGAAAACTAGGGACAGGACGATGAGATCACGCATGACCTTGCTGATGGCGATAGGCTTGTCCGTATCGACCGCTGCTATCGCGCAAACGGACGGCTTCGCGTCCGCGATGGATGCGGCGATGACGCGGATGCACGGCGCGATGATGACCGGCTATTCAAACGATCCCGATCGCGACTTCGCAAGGATGATGATCCCGCATCATCAAGGTGCGATCGACATGGCTGAGATCGAGCTGCGTTACGGCAAGGACGAACGCCTGCGCCGGCTTGCGCAAGGGATCATCGTCGAACAGCGTCAGGAAATCGCGGTGATGCAGGGCATCCTATCCGAAGGCGGCGCGTTGCCACGTCACACCGGACCGACCGCGACTGGTCACCCCCATCACGGAGACCGTCCATGAAGCGTTTCACCCTAACCGCCTGCACCGCCTTGTGCTTTTCAGGCCCTGCGTTTGCCCAGCAAGTGCCCAATGCGACCCCCGACATCCCTGTCAGCGCGCAGGACCGGTTCTACACGTCGGACCAGTTCTCCAACACCGTGTCGGTGATCGACCCATCAACCAACACGCTGCTCGGCGTCATCAAGCTCGGCGACCAGACCCCCGCCAACCTCAGCCCGCTCTACAAGGGGCAGCTGCTTGTCCACGGCATGGGCTTCTCGCCCGATCGTAAGACGCTGGCGGCGATCTCGATCGGTTCGAACTCGGTGACGTTCATCGATACCGCGACCAATGCCGTGAAGCACACGACCTATGTCGGGCGCTCGCCGCATGAGGCGTTTTTCCGCCCCGACGGTCGCGAAGTCTGGGTCGCGGTGCGCGGCGAGGATTATATCCAGGTGCTCGACGGCAAGACCTTCGCGCCGACCACGCGCATCCCCGTCCCCAACGGCCCCGGCATGACGATTTTCTCGCCGAACGGGAAATACGGCTATGTCTGTTCGAGCTTCTCACCCGAGACCGTGGTGATCGACACCGCCTCGAAGAAGATCGTCGGTCGCGTCAAGCAGGCAAGCCCGTTCTGCCCCGACATCGCCGCGACGCCCGACGGCAAGCAGGTCTGGCTGACGCTGAAGGACGTCGGCAAGGTCATGGTGTTCGACGCCAAGCCACCCTTCGCAGTGCTGAAGACGTTCGACACCGGCGCGATCACCAACCACGTCAACATCGCCCGCACCAAGGCCGGCCAGTTCGCCTATGTGACGGTCGGCACCGAGAATGTCGTGAAGGTGTTCCGCACCACCGACTTCGTGCAGGTCGCGAGCATCCCGGTCGGCGCGCTGCCGCACGGTCTGTGGCCGTCGGGCGACGGCTCGCGGATCTATGTCGGGCTGGAGAACGCCGACGCTGTTGCGGCGATCGACACCGCCAGCAACACCGTCATCGCGACGATTCCGATCGGTCAGGGGCCGCAAGGCGTGGCCTATGTTCCCGGCGCGGTGCCGGTAGGCGAAGGCCGTGCAAACCTGATACCGCTCGCACAGGCCGGCATGAAGATCCAGCTGACCCTCGCCGGGACTGGCCGCAGCCAGGTCACGCTGTTCGATCAAGGCCAAGTCCAGATCCTGCAGGCGGCGGTTGCGGGCCTCAGCCCAAAGATGCCCTATGTCCTTGGGCTATCCTCCCGCGCTGATGGTGGCGGCGTGATCCAGCCTCTGGCAAAGTTCATGACCAATCCGGCTGGCGGCGCGATCGTCAACACGCTCGGACCGCTCCGCCAGATCGTCAGCGACGCGAAGGGCGACATGCGCCGGTACCTCGTCATTGCGTCAGGCGACCCGATGATGCCGAGCGCTGTCGTTCAGGTGCAGAAATGAGGGTTCAGGTGAACCCTGCGATCTCCTGTCCGTATCCAGTATCTTGGTCATGACGCCGGTATAGGTTGCCGCAGCGTCTTGAGACTGTCGGAAAACACATGTTTTCGGACACCCTTGGGTGATCCCTCGGCTTTGGTCGGCAATCCTGCGCCTGAATAGTCGACAAACCCTGTCGCTTTGATGTAGTGTACGACAAAGTGGTTTTGAGGGTTTGTCGTACATGCTGGTCGGATATATGCGGGTGTCATCGGCCGATGATCGCCAAACTGTCGATCTTCAGCGCGACGCTCTGGTCGCGGCGGGTGTCGATCCGCGTAATTTGCATACTGATAAGGCATCGGGAGCACGCGACGATCGACCGGGCCTGAAGGACTGCCTCGATTATCTGAGTGCGGGCGATACGCTGATCGTGTGGAAACTCGATCGGCTTGGGCGATCGTTGCCGCATTTGCTGGCGATCGTCACTGACCTGAAGGCGCGTGGCATCGCGTTCCGTTCGCTGACTGAGCAGATGGATACGAACACGCCGCACGGCGAACTGCTATTTTCGCTGTTCGGCGCGCTGGCGCAATATGAGCGCGCGCTGACGCGCGAGCGGGTGATGGCGGGACTGGCGGCTGCAAAGCGTCGAGGGCGCCAGGGTGGACGGCCTCCCATGATCGACACTGAGACCCTTGAACGGATTACTGCCGCGCTTGATGGCGGAGCAAGCAAGGCATCCGTCTGTCGCACCTTCAAGGTGCCGCGTTCGACCTTGATTGGCACTCTTGCCCGGATCGGTTGGGCGCCGCCCGCCAAAGCCTAACCCAATGCCTCGTCGCGCCGTGCTGTCGGACGAGCAACGCATGGCGTTGCTCGCACTTCCCGATGATGAAACCACGCTCGTTCAGCACTGGACGTTGAGTGAGGATGACCTGGCTATCATCGTGCGCCGCAGGCGACCGCATAATCGTCTGGGTTTCGCGATCCAGCTATGCGCGCTGCGCTATCCCGGCCGTTTGCTGCGCCCGGGCGAATTGATCCCCGATACGCCGCTCGCGTTCGTCGCCGAGCAATTGCAGATCGCGCCCGAGGTGCTGGCCGATTATGCGACGCGCGGCCCGACCCGGTACGAACAGCTCGATGCGCTGCGCGAGGGCTTTGGGTTCACACAGTTCAGCCGGCCATTGCGAGCGGCGTTGCAGGAATGGCTGCTGCCGATTGCGCTGACGACGACCAGCGGGGCTGGGCTGGCACGGTCGCTACTAGGCGAGTGCCGACGACGGCGCATCATCGTACCTGGCATCAGTTCGGTCGAACGGATGGTTGCGCAGGCGCTGCTCGACGCCGAGCGCCATGTCGCCGAGCATCTGACCCGAGGGCTGGAGACTGGGCAACGCCGTCTGCTTGATGCCCTTCTTCTGCCTCACGCCGGCACGAACCTCAGCGGCCTCGGATGGGTGCGGCAGCCGCCCGGCAAGCCCGGTCGCAAGACGTTCGCCGTCATCATCCGGCGGCTAGCTCTGCTGCGCGATATTGGGATCGATCCCGATATCGCGGCAGGCATACATCCTGAACGCCTGCGACGCCTCTGTCAGGAAGGGGCTCGGCTGACGGCGCAACATGTCCGAACGCTGCAAGCAACGCGGCGCCGTGCGACGCTGGCGGCAACCGTACTCGAAACCATCGTCACGCTCACCGACGATGCGGTGCTGATGTTCGACCGCCTGCTGGGTCAGATGTTTCGGCGCGAGCAGAACAGCGCAGACACAGCGCTCAAGCGCGACCGGCGCAACATCAACGGTAAGATCCGGCTACTTGCCCGGCTCGGCGATGCCCTGCTCACTGCCAAGGTGTCGGGCGGCGACATCGGCGCCGCGGTCGAGGCCGCAGTTGGATGGGATGATCTTGGCCGTGAAGTCGATGAAGCCCGCAAGCTGATCCGCCCCGATGCCGTCGATCCCGTTACCGTCGCCGCAACCAACTACCCCGTTCTCCGACAGGTCGGTCCCTTGTTCATCGCCTCGTTCACGTTCGGAGCGGTCCCGGCCTGCCATACGCTCGCGCGAGCAGTCGCTATCATGCGCGACCTTCATCTAGGTCGCCTGAAAAAACTGCCGCCGGATACACCAGTTGCCTTCATTCGGCAGGCCTGGCGTCGCGCGATCGGCCCCGGCATTCCCGATCGCAGAGTTTATGAATTTTGCGTCCTAGTCGAGCTTCGTGACAGGCTTCGTGCCGGCGACATGTGGGTCGAGGGAAGCAGACGCTATCGTGCCGTCGAGCAACAGCTTATTCCAAGTCCGGTATTTGCCACCATGCGCGCAGCCGGCCCTTTGCCGATCCCGGCACCCGATACGGCCAGTGCCTGGCTGGACGAACGGCGTACCCGTCTCGCCCGGAGATTGGCAGAGGTCGAGCGGAAGGCGGAGACGGACGCGCTGGAAGACGTACAACTCAGCCTTGGCAAGCTGCGGATTTCGCCGTTGAAGGCGGTCACGCCGGATGAAGCGGATAGCGCCCTTGCGCCGCTCTACGCCCATCTGCCCGCGATCCGCATCACCGATCTCCTTGCTGAAGTCGATCGATGGACCGGTTTCAGCCAGTGCTTCACGCATCTGCAAAGCGGTCGGGTTGCCGATGAACCCCGCGCTATCCTGACGGCGGTGCTCGCCGATGCGACCAATCTTGGCCATAAGCGCATGGCAGAAGCCTGCGATCTCGTGACCCAACGCCAACTCAGTTGGCTCGCCTCATGGCATTTACGCGAGGAAACCTACGGTAGGGCTCTCGCCCGGTTGGTCAATGCCCAGCACACCGCGCCGCTCGCCGCCCTGTTTGGGTCCGGGACCTCGTCCAGTTCGGACGGTCAGAACTTCCTGCTTGATCGCCGTGCTCAGGCGACCGGCGCAGTCAATCCGCACAAGGGGGCGGAGCCTGCTGTCTCCTTCTACAGCCATGTCTCGGATCGCTACGCGCCGTTTCATTCCACCGTCATCTCCGCATCCGCAAGCGAGGCGGCGCAGGTGCTGGACGGGCTGCTCCATCATGGTGCCGATCTGCACATTGAGGAGCATCACGTCGATGGTGGGGGCGTTTCCGACCATGTGTTTGCGCTATGCCATCTACTTGGATTCCGGTTCGCGCCGCGCATCCCTAACATCGCCGCGCGCCGGCTTCACCTGTTCAACGGAATCGAACCTGGCCCAGATATCGCGCCGCTGGTCGCGGGCAGGATCGACGAGGCCCTGATCGCCGCACACTGGGACGACGTGCTGCGCTTGGGCACCTCGATCCGCACCGGCGTCGTGAGTGCATCGATCATGCTGGAACGGCTCGGCTCCTATCCACGGGCCAATGGCCTGGCCTTGGCACTGCGCGAGATCGGCCGCGTCGAGCGCACCCTGTTTACACTCGACTGGATCGAGCAGCCCGAACAGCGGCGCCGCGCAACCCGCGAACTCAACAAGGGTGAGGCCGAAAATGCTCTGAAACGCGCCATCTTCTTCCACCGGATCGGCCGCATCCGTGATCACGCCCTGCAAGCCCAGACCCATCGGGCGAGCGCGCTCAACCTCGTCGCCGGTGCTATCGTCCTGTGGAACACGACCTACCTGCAAGCCGCCCGCATGCATCTTGCCAGTCTCGGCCGGTCGGTCCCGCCGGACCTGTTGCAACACCTTTCGCCGCTCGGATGGCAGCACATCAACCTCACCGGCGATTATCTTTGGACCGACCCCGATGCGCCATCGTCCGCCCTCAGGCCGCTTCGCCAGATGCACGCCGTCGAAGGTCCGGCGAAACCTTAGCGTATATCTGGGTCCGTTCTATGTACCGACCCCCGGCGAAGTGGTCCATCTTCCAACGCTGGCTTCCGAGCGGGGGGCCACGGGGTCTGTCGCGCTGGTCAAATCCGACCGGTTCGAGGCCATTCACCTCGTCGTTCCCGCGGGATCGACCATACCGCCACATCATGTTGCCGGTTATCTGACGCTGCATTGCCTGGAAGGTTTGGTCACGTTGGGACCCAAGGATATTGCGCTCGGCGCGGGAGACTGGATCTATCTGGAGCGCGGCGATCAGCATTCGGTTCAGGGCGTCGAGGATGCGCGGCTGCTGCTCACGATCTTGTTCGACACGCCAGCGGCGCGGTAATCAGGCTTCGCCCTTGGCGGAGCGTTGCAACGCCATGCGGCCATAGACGAAGATGAACAGCAGGAAGGCGCCGCCCCACAGGCCGCCGGCCAGGCGAATGCTCAGCATATAGTCGAGCGGCGGCAGCGGCGCGGCGACCCGCAGCAATGCACCCAGATTGACCAGCACATAGATGGCGACCGTGGCACCGTCCGCTTCCAACGGGCGGCCTGTATGACCGCGTGTCGCCCGCGTCATCACCGCCAGTGTCATTCCCGCCATCGCGCCGGCGCCCAGCGCATGCATCGCGCTCGATACGGGCACGACAGGCCACAAGATAGCAGCCCCGAGCAGCAGCAGGCCCGCCGGCAACCATGCGTAGGCGACGTGCAGGACGAAGACCAATGGATCGCCGATCACACTCAGCCCGGCCCAGCGGGTCAGCCGCACGGCTTGCGATGCGCCGGCGACGAGCAGCAGCCAGGCCACCGGATGCGCCGCCGGTGCGAACACCCAGCCTGCCAGGGCAGTCGCCGTGACCGCGAGCACGGCATGGTCGAACCGGTTGGCCATGATCGGCAACCCGTCCGTGCGGCCATGCTTGGTCAGCCAGTTGCGGGTGAAGACCGGGATGATCCGTCCGCCGATGATCGCGATCAGCATGAGGACCAGCGCGAAGCCGGCCCGCATCCCGATAGCCGGATCGGTGGTCAGCCCCATCGCTGCGGCATGATCCAGCCCACAGGCGGCGGCGAACAGCAGGAGGACGATCAGGATCGGCTTGTTGCGGTTGCGCGCCGCGAAGATCTGCCGTGCCGCATAGCCGAACAGTGCGAGCAGGAAGCCGACATCGAGCACCGAGCCGACGAGCGGCGGGACATAGGCGGAGAACAGCACCGCGAGCCGGGCGGCCGCCCACAAGCCGACGAACGCCGCCACCGGCCAGCCCGTCATCACCGGCCGCCCGGTCCAGTTGGGGATCGCCGCGCTCAGGAAGCCGGCAATGACCGCACCGAGATAGCCGAACAGCATCTCATGCTGATGCCAGACAAGCGGCTCCATTGCCGTCGGCACGGACCACGCTCCACCCAGCGCGCCGACCCAGAACGCGACGACGACAAGCGCCCAGAGCGCGCCGCCGGTGAACAGCAGCCGGAAACTGCCCTGAAGCCAGATCGGCGCTTCGGCAATGCGGTCCCGTTTGGCGGCGGCCTTAGTCATACGCGAGCACCCTTCCTCCACAGACCCAGGATCACCACCTGCCATGCGATAGCGATGGCGCCCACCATGAACACGACATCCCCGAAGGTACGGACCCAGCGCAGGGTTTCAAGGAAGCCTTGCTGCAGGAAGAAGTCGCTGCGCGCGTACCACATGCCGGTGGTGACGCTGGCCTGGAACTGGAACAGCCCGACCGGGAGCAGGCTGGTGAAGATCATCAGCACCAGCCCGGCGTTGAGCCCCCAGAAGCCGGTGGCCAACAACCGGTCGTTGAACCGAATGTCGGGCCGGATATAGCGCAGCACCAGCAGGGTGAAGCCGAGCGCCAGGAAGCCATACACCCCGAACAGCGCGGCGTGGGCGTGGACCGCCGTGGTGTTCAGCCCTTGCAGGTAGAACAGCGCGACCGGTGTGTTGATCATGAACCCGAAGACACCGGCGCCCAGCATGTTCCAGAACGCCACGGCGATGAAGCACATCAACGGCCACTTGACCGCGCGCATCCAGGGCGTGCGCTCGCGCAGACTCCAATGTTCGAATGCCTCATAGCCGAGCACGATCAGCGGCACGACTTCCAGGGCGCTGAACGCGGCACCGACCGCCATGATCGGCGTGGTGGTGCCGGAAAAATACATGTGGTGGAAAGTGCCCGGCACACCGCCGACCATGAACAGCGAGGCCGAGGCCAGGCTGGCCGCCGTTGCAATCCGTCGCGAGACCAGGCCCATGGTTGCGAAGATAAAGGCGATGGCCGAGGTCGCAAAGACCTCGAATATGCCTTCCACCCACAGATGGACGACCCACCAGCGCCAATATTCCATGATCGTGATGTTGGTGCGTTCGCCGTAGAACAGCCCCGTGCCGTAAAACAGGCCGATCGCGATGGTGGCGATGGTGAGCAGCGCCAGCAGGCTCTTGTCGTCGCCCTTGGTGCGCAATGCCGGCACCATTCCCCGCAGCATCAGCACCAACCAGAGGAGCAACCCGACGAATAGCCCGATTTGCCACACCCGGCCGAGGTCCAGATACTCGTAACCCTGATGGCCCAGCCAGAAGCTGAGTTTCGCCGGTAGCGCATGGGAGAGCGCCAGATAATTGCCGATGAACGATCCGGCGACAACGACGATCAGCGCCCAGAACAGGATGTTGACGCCCAGCTTCTGGTATTTGGGATCGCTGCCGTGGATGACCGGGGCCAGGAACAGGCCGGCCGCGAGGAACGCCGTCGCGATCCACAGCACCGCACTCTGCACATGCCAGGTGCGGGTCAGCGCGTAAGGGAAATATTGCGAGACATCCAAGCCGTAAAAGCTCTGGCCCTCGATCGTATAATGGGCTGTGAAGGCGCCGATGAAGACCTGGAATATGAACAGCGCCAGCACCACGAACAGATATTTGCCGAGCGCCTTTTGCGATGGCGTCAGACCGGCGACTTGCAACGGGTCGTCCGCCGCCGCGACCAAGGGGGTATCATCGTGGCGGCGCAGGAACGCCCAACCCCAGATCAGCGCGCCCACTCCCGCGATCAGGATGACGACGCAGGCGAGCGACCACAGGATATTTTCCGGCGTCGGATAATTGCCGATCAGCGGCTCGGGCGGCCAGTTGTTGGTATAGGTCGCGACCGTGCCCGGCCGCTCGGTCGATGCGGCCCAGGCCGTCCAGAAGAAGAAATTGGTCAGCTTCGCCCGCTGCGCCGGATCGGGCAGCGTGCCTTCCTTCATCGCATAATTATCGCGGGTGGGCCGCAGCGTGGGATCGGAGCCGTAGAGCCGCTCATAATAGCTGGCGGTCTGGGCGAACGCTTGGGCGCGGCGGTTCGACACCGTCACCACGCCGCTCGCCCTATCATAGCTGTTGTGGCGATATTCCTGCTTGAGGCGATAGGTCAGCGCCGCCTTCTGTTCGCCGTCGAGCGCCTCGAAGGACTTCCCTTCGGTCTCCCGTGCCGCAAGATCGAGCCAGGCGACAAGTTCGCGGTGCAGCCAATCGGCGGACCAGTCCGGCGCCTGATAGGCGCCGTGCCCCCAGATCGAGCCAAGCTGCATGCCGCCGGTGCTCTGCCAGGCACTCTGGCCGTCGAGGATGTCCTCGCGCGTCATCAGCACTTGGCCCGTTGCGGTGACGATCTGTTCTGGGATGGGCGGAGCCTTCCGATAGATCTCCACCCCGGACACGCTCAATATGCCGAAAGTCACCGTCAGCACGGCGATCAGCGCCAACCACAGAACCTTATAGTTTCCCACGGCGCGATCTTTCTTTTCGATGGTCAAAGCCTGTTCGCCAATATGCCCAGAGCCCAAACTTGGCCTTCGCCGATGATGGGGCTCCAGTCGTTCGTCAGTACGGCTGGCAACCCTGGACAGATGGGGCGCGAAGATCGCGCGCCACGTCCGGCAGCGATGCTGGCTCGCGCCCGAGGCTTGCCCGGTAGCAGGGCGCCGCCGCCGTGTGCTGCGCTTCGAAAAGGAGCGTGGTCCAGAATCCGCCTCCGCCGACAGGCGCGAGCGCGATTGTCCCCCGTCACGAGATGCCTGCAGAGAAGGCCCAAATGATGACAAGTACGTAGCACAGTTCGTCCACTAAACCCATCCAGCGAGCAGCCGATCTTCGCCGCGATCGACTTCATCACTTCCCATTCCGAGCCGTACTCAGCCCGCTGCTCCGCGACCATAAGGACCGCGCGTTCCCGTACTTCGGGTGAAAATTTGTTCGTCGTCTTGCTCATAACGGCTCCTTGTCACAAGTGGGAGCCTCCTGAAAACCCGGGGCGCTTCGGGGACCGACTTGGTTTGGTCGATATCGGTCATCGCCAGCGCCGACATAGCCTGGTCCCCCTGTGGGAAGACTGAACACCGCGACCGCCGCCGAGGCCCGAGAGTGTCATCTCTTCTGTGGATGGCTCCCCTTTGCGAGTGCTCAACGAACTTATGGCAACGGTCAGTTGCAGTCTTCTGTTCGGCCTTTTGTGCAGCCTAGAATTCGACTGCTGGCCCTGATGAGGTCCGCGGACAAGATCCCAAACTAACTATCAGGCAGCGCTGTGCCAGTCCTCGCGTCTACCAGGCGAGTGCCGTCAGCCGTCACGACTTCGGCGACAGCTCGGCCAAGCCACATGCGATAGGTGACGGTCGACGGGCGCGGCAGTGGCGGCGGTGATCGCCGATGGCGATGCGAGCGCGAGGTGGCTGGGCAGGGCCGTGGTGGCGTTGCGCTCCACCAAGTGATCGCCATGCACGCGGTCGATGGGCAAGAAGCTCATCAACGCGCCGCTCGTGAACCAGAGGAGGAGCTGCGCACCGATGATAAGTGCAACCATTTGTGGGTGCGGCTCGCGAGGAGGTGCAGCCTTAGTTTCGCGCTTTTCAGAACCGCCCCTCCATAGTCGCTGCTGGCATCACTTCATGCCGGCATGTCTTTCATCATCTCGTCGTGATCGGCCGGCACACTCGCCACAAGCCCTTGTACTGCTCGCGCATCGTTCCCTGGAGCCTGGGCACGAACGCGAGCATACCCCGCGCGAAGAAGTTTAGGCGGCCATCTTTTCGCAGGCGTCGGCGCACTTGCGGCACGCGGCCACGCAATCCTCCATGCCGTCCAGGGATTCGCAGCTCGCGGCGCACGCTCGGCAGACCTCGGCGCACTCGCGACAGATATGCTGATGGTGCGACGACTTGCGCGCCATGAAGTCGATTGCGACTTCGCAAATCCTCGCACAGTCGAGCATGATCTTGATATGCTCAGGTGCGGCATGCTGGCCGCCCATTTCAAGGCAATGGTTCATTGCCATGTGCAGGCAGGTCACATGACACTCGTGGCAGGCGTCCATGCAGGCCTGCATGTCGGGGTTCATCTGATGCATCGATCCATCTCCGTCTGAGTCCCCCCACTAGAAGATACGCGCTTTGCGCGATAACCCCTTGCATAAAAATTCCAGCGGCGCTTGCCGGTTCCAGACCAAGCGATGTCGCCACCATAATTCCGCCGGCGAGCGCAAGCGGCGTCAACCGTCATCGTCGAGATCTGGCCCGCGCCCGCGCCCGCGCCCGGCTCTGCTGCCATGTCGGCCATCGGACCCGGAACCTGCTGAGCATGGGAGCGGCCATCTTTTCGGGCGTGACACTCTGCCCGTGGGGGGCCAGCGCGCGCATCGTGCCGATGACGTGCTTCAGCCACACACCCACGAGCCACAGGTCAACGCGATGTACCGTTGCGTACCGACAGCTTCGACAGTGCTTACGACACTCAAATGGGGAGCGACCTGAGGTGCGTCATCGAGGACAAGGCCGAGCCGCCAGATAGGCTCAGGACGCCAGACGCGTGAGTATAGGGCATTCGGGCCGCTCGTCCCCATGGCAGGCATTCGCAAGGTCGAGCAGTGCTTCGCGCATGGCATTGAGTGCATCCGCCTTCCGACCCAGGTCTCCCGCGCGCGATTCCGCCAGAGCCTTGACCTCCGCGCTCGCGCGCTCGCGGTCGGACCAGAGATCAAGCAGCACGCGGATTTCCCCAATGGGAAAGCCGAGATCGCGGGCGTTGGCGATGAAACGCAGGAGGTGCACGTCGGCTTGCGAATAGTCGCGATACCCGCTGTCACGTCGCGGCGGCGACGGGATAAGCCCGATCTTCTCATAATGGCGGATCATGCGCTGCGACACAGCGCTCGCATCGGAGGCCGCGCCGATGTTCACAGCGTCACCCGATTGAGACGCAGCGCGTTGGTGACGACGCTGACGGATGACAGGGCCATCGCCGCAGCGGCGATGACAGGCGACAGAAGGATGCCGAACACCGGATAGAGCAGCCCGGCGGCGATGGGGACGCCAGCGGCATTGTAGATGAAGGCGAAGAACAGGTTCTGGCGTATGTTGGCCATCGTTGCCTCGCTCAGGCGCCGCGCCCGCACGATGCCGTTGAGATCACCCTTGAGCAGTGTGATCCCGGCGCTTTCGATGGCGACATCGGTGCCCGAACCCATGGCGATGCCGACGTCCGCCGCCGCGAGAGCGGGCGCGTCGTTCACCCCATCGCCAGCCATGGCAACGACATGGCCTTCGCGCTGCAGCCGCAGGACGACAGCGCTCTTCTGATCGGGCAGCACCTCGGCTTCAACCGCATCGATGCCTAGTTTCCGGGCCACCGCCTCGGCGGTTGTCCGGTTGTCGCCCGTCAACATGACGACGCTCACGCCCTCTTTTCGCAAGGCGGCCAGCGCCTCCGCTGTGGTTGCCTTGATCGAGTCCGCAATGGCGAGAATTCCGGCGACCCGGCCATCAACGGCCGCGAAAATCGCCGTCGCTCCGTCCGCCCGCAGCTCATTGGCGCGTGCAGCCGCGGCTGACACATCGATGCCATTCTCTTTGAGATAAACGGCGCCGCCCAGAAAGATCCGCTTGCCGTCCACGGTCCCGACCGCGCCCTTTCCGGTAGGCGAGTCAAAGTCGGAAACCTCGGGAACGTCGATGTCACGATCCTTCGCGGCCGCGACGATCGCGAGCGCCAGCGGATGCTCCGACGCCCGCTCGACGCCCGCCGCCAGGCGAAGAAGATCGTGCTCCGAAAAGCCGTCCATCGCCACGATATTCGTGACCGATGGGCGCCCTTCTGTCAGCGTGCCGGTTTTGTCGACGACGATCGTGTCGACCTTTTCCATGCGCTCCAGCGCCTCGGCATTCTTGATCAGGACACCGAGGCCGGCCCCCCGTCCGATCCCGACCATGATCGACATCGGCGTCGCGAGACCCAGCGCGCAGGGACAAGCGATGATCAGCACCGCGACCGCGGCCACGAGGCCATGCGCCAGTCGCGGTTCTGGACCCCATATTCCCCAGATCGCAAAGGAGAGCAGTGCGACGGCAAGCACTGCCGGCACGAACCAGCCCGCAACCTTGTCGGCCATGCGCTGGATCGGCGCGCGCGAACGCTGCGCATCTGCCACCATCTGGACGATCCGCGCCAGCATCGTATCCCGGCCAACCTTGTCCGCGCGTATGACGAGCGATCCTGTTTGGTTTATCGTGCCCGCCACTACATGGGCATCGACCGTCTTCGTCACCGGCATCGACTCGCCAGTCACCATGGACTCGTCGATCGAAGAGCGGCCGTCCTCGACAATCGCATCCACAGGCACCTTTTCGCCGGGGCGGACGCGCAACCTGTCGCCGACCACGATCAGGTCAATCGCGACTTCCTCGTCGTGACCATCCGGCAGGATCCGGCGGGCAGTCTTGGGTGCCAGATTGAGCAGGGCCTTGATCGCGCCCGATGTCCGCTCTCGCGCGCGCAGCTCGAGAACCTGCCCAAGGAGCACGAGGACGGTGATGACCGCGGCGGCCTCGAAATAGATGGCGACCGTGCCATCCATCATGCGGAATGCCGCCGGGAATATTCCGGGGGCAAGCGTGGCCACCACGCTATAGGCCCAGGCGACACCGGTTCCCATCGCGATCAGCGTGAACATGTTCAGGTTTCGCGTCCGAATGGACGCCCAACCGCGCTCGAAAAACGGCCAACCGGCCCAAAGCACGACGGGGGTCGCCAAAGCGAGCTGAACCCACCCTGATATTCGCTCGGGGACGAGTTGATGAAGCGCGGGGAAAAGGTGTCCGCCCATTTCGAGTAGGAATATGGGCACCGTCAGCGCCAGGGCGATCCAGAAGCGCCGTGACATATCGACGAGTTCAGGGCTCGGGCCTGATTCCGCCGTTATGAGCTCGGGCTCGAGTGCCATGCCGCAGATCGGGCAAGGACCGGCACGATCTTTTCGGATCTCCGGGTGCATCGGACAAGTCCAAATCGTGCCAGGTTCTGCGGCCGTGGGCGTGTCGCCCCCGCTCGACAGATATCGTTCCGGCTCGGCGACGAACTTCGCCCGACATCCGGCACTGCAGAAGTGAAACTCCTGGTCGCCGTGTGAGGCATGGTGCGCGGTCGCGCCGGGATCGACCATCATGCCGCAGACAGGATCCTTCGCTGTCGTCGGACCTTGCGGCTCGCGGTGCTTTCCAGCGCAACAGTTATGCGCACCAGATGTGTTCGCGGAAATAGGATCGGTCATGGCTCGTCTCCTTGTCGACGCTAAACAATCTGGGGTCTGACATCGTGTCAGGGTCAAGGCCCCGGTTCAAATATTCTGTCCGCCAGACGCTGGAGCCTGATTATTCGAGCAAGAGATTGTGGATCGCGGTCGCTGCCTTGGCCGCCTGACCCGCCGCGACGGCAATCTGGTCCAACCCTTCGACGACGTCGCCGGCAGCGAACAGGCCGCTGATCGATGTTCGCTGGTGGTCGTCGACGATGATGCAACCCGACGCGCTCAACGAAGCACCGGCTACCCGCGCGAGCTCTGATCTTCCGGAACTTCCGAGCGCGACATAGAGCGTATCGAAGCTGAGCGATTGGCCATCGGACAGGCGCACGAGAACATCATCATCGTTTATCGATAATGTTTGTATGGCGGCACGTTCGACCGCAATTCCGCCGTCCGCAAGATCAGCTTGGTCGGCAAGAGAAAGCTGCACGGATTCTTCAGTGAGCAGGGTAACGGTTTCGCTGTAGCGCCGCACGAAGATCGCCTCGGCCGCTCCATGCTCCGAGCAGCCCAGGACTGCCACGCGCTTGCCGCGCACCTCGTACGCATCACAAATTGGGCAGTAGCGGATGAGGCCGCGCGAAACGCCTCTGTCATGTGCAGCTTGGGCGAGGTTGGGTCGGTGGTTTGCAACGCCCGGCGCAAGCAACACCGTCCGCGCCTCGAGGGTGCGGGAACTCATGCCCACGGCAAAGCCTGTCTTGGACTGCATGATACCGAGGGCCACGTCACTGACCAATTCCGCACCGTAGCCGACAGCGTGCTGACGCATACGCGACAACAACTCCTCACCAGATATCCCTTCCGGGAAGCCGATGAGATTATGCGTCGTGGGAATGCTGGCGGCACGTCCGGCCCCGGCGTCGATAACCAACGTGGCACGCAGAAATCGACCCAGGTAGGTGGCAGCTGTCAGGCCTGCGGGGCCTCCGCCAATGATAATGCAGTCGTACATGCGCACCTCGCCGACGGTGATCCTCATTTCTATTACGCGCGCTCGCCCATCTTCCCTCGCATGCCCTTCGATGTTTTGAAGAAATTGCTGGCCGGGGCGAGGGGTGCGCGCCGCCGGTGCGTAAGTCAGTAGTAGCCCGTCGAGAGACTCGATGGGCCATTCGGGAGCCCACGGGTCGCAGCGTGGAGCGGGGCGAGCGTCCAAGGGAAGACCTGATCGAACCAACGATCATCCGCTTGGCCGTTCGTCCCGCGATGGGCGGAACTGTTGGCTCCTTGGCACTTGCGAGCGCAAGTGCAGGGGGAGGTATAAATGGAGACCTACAGTCCTTTTTCTGTGTCGATGGGACGTGCGCTTTGGGTCATGGCCATGGTAGCGGGACCGCCTTTGATCATCATGGGTGTCGTGGGGCTGGTCATCTCGATTATTCAAGCCGCGACGTCGATCAACGAGCAAACGGTCAGCTTCGTGCCTAAATTGCTCGCGCTGCTGCTATTCCTGGTCCTCTTTGGTGCCGCGATGGGAGCATTGCTTGTCGATTATACGCGCGACCTCCTCATCCACATTCCAGACGACATCCAGTGAACAGCGAGGCAATCGACTTCCGCATGGCGTGGCAGGGATCAGGAATCTGGCCTGCCGTCGACCACAATGCTAGCCTCTCGAGCTCATCGAGTAATCGACAAAGGGGGACGGTTTGGCGGATTTTGAATTGCTGGCACGGCAACTCATTCAGCGATGGAAGGAAGATCCGAACGCGACCTATCAGAGCTGGTTTTTGTGGGACGAGCGGATCAAGAATTTCCGCTCCATCCGCCGCGGTCTGGCCCAGGTGGTCGCCGAGATCGAGACGGGACGATTTGGCGTCGCTTATCGCGGCTCGTCGCTGGAAACCGTGGTTCATTCGGTCGCGGAACAACGGCAGATCTTCAAGGGGGCAGATCATGCCTTTTTGTGGAAGCCAAAGCTGCGGATACCGGACATTTATGAGAACGCGGCGCATCAGCGCGCCTTTGGCCGGTTGCTGGATCACTGCGCGTGCTGCGATACGGCGGAAGAAATTATTTCCGGCATCCATACGATCGACCGGCTGAACATTAAGGGGCTCGGGCCAGCGGTCGCCAATCTCCTGTATTTTCTGCATCCGACGCTGGTGCCGCCGTTCAACACGGCGATCGTTAACGGGTACAACAAGCTCACGGGCGGAAAGGTCAAGCTGGGGAGTTGGCCGCATTTCCTGGCAATGCGGTCGGAGGTTCTCGATCTCAATGAACAATTCCGGGATCTGCTGTCCAACGATCTTGGCGCCATTGGCGGTCTATTGTTCGACATCGGCTCAGGCCGATATCCGGCCCCGCCCCGCGGTGAGGAGGATCAAAGCGCTAGCGGCTGGACAGCTCGTCTCGAGCAAGCCCGGGCAGAAGCGCAGAACCTCAATAAGGCTGTTCAGAAGCAGGGCGAAAGCGATCGCACCCATTCGGAAATTCAAGCCTGGCTCCGCGATATCGGTCGGGCGCTTGGCTATGATGTCTGGATAGCGGCCAATGATCGCGGCCGTCTTCATAACGGGATACGCCTTGGGGAGGGGTGCCTTGAAAGCTTGCCAGCTTCCATTTCCACCTCGACCGGCGGCGACGCCATCCGCCTGATCGATGTGTTGTGGCTCGAACAGGGCGGTGATCGTGTTGCGGCGGCTTTCGAGGTGGAGCACTCGACTTCGATCTATTCCGGCATAGTGCGCATGCTCGACCTGGCCCTGAGCGGGAGCGCACTACACGCAACCGCTGGGCTGTTCCTCGTCGCCCCGGACGCCCGAGAAGCCGACGTGCGGGCGCAACTGGCGCGCCCCGCCTTCAGCCGTGTCGCCGATCTCGAGATCGCCTATCTTCCCTATGGCGAGCTGGAGCGGCACAAGGAGGCAATTTCGCGGTTCGGATCAGGGCTGAAGGCGATCAAGGCCATAGCCCGCACACTGCCCTAAAAATCTCTCACTCACATTCCCGATGCTGGTGGCGCAAGCAGCCCAAGCCACGCGACCAGCGCGAGGATCGCGATTGCGCAACTGCTTTCGATCAGGAGGCTCCGGCGTAATGCTCCGACTGCGGCTGCGCCCTCTCCGCGCTCCAACGCAGCCGCGAGCGCCGGCGTCAGAAAAAAGCGGTTCGCCGCGGCCAGGAGGAGCATCGCACCGAAAAGCAGCAACTTGCCTAGAAGCAGGATGCCATAGAGGGTGGTGAAAAGTGCGCCGAGTTTCGATGGCCCAATCAATATCCAACTATTTACGAGGCCCGAGACAATCAGCAGGCCGACGACAATCGAGCCAACTCTTGCAAATCCGTCCAATGCCCGGTGGGAAAGATGGATATGCTCGGCCGCCATGCGCGTAGCGGACCGGAAGATCAGGAGACAGAGGCCACATAGCGCCCCTATCCAGGTCCCGGCCGCCAGCAGATGGGTGATGTCTGCGGCCAGGTGGAGCCAGCCAAGTGCGCCTTCATCGGCGGCTCCATGGCCGGTCCACGCCAGCGTAGAAAGTGCCACGGCGGCCGTGATCGAGAGCGAAGCCAATGCGAAGGTCGGCCGCTGCCATCCCACGATCGAGAAATACAACACTAACAGGAGAGCGGCGATACGCAGCTGCCAAACGGTGCCGATCGTCGTGCCCGAGATTACCAGGCTGACCGTCGCGCGGTCGACCTCGCCGATGGCGACTCCGCCCATCGATGCGGCCAATACCATGACGCCCAGGATCGACAATCCGATGCCGACCAGAGCGATGGTGGCGAGAACGGGACGGAAGCGCAGGACCGAGCCGGATTGCCGCTCGGCCCCGCGCAGCGTGTAGAGCCCGAACATCGGCAGCCCAAACAGGAGCATGAGATCAAGATATAGCCCCAGCCTGACGGCGGTCGCTACCGTGTCTGGCACCCCTTACTTGACCTTGAACGTGTAGCTGCCCTGGACGCGATGCGTGTCGGTGGACACGATGTGATAGTCGACCTTGTACGTCCCGGCAGACAGCGGCTTGGCGAAGGTCGCAACAAGCGTCTTGCCATCGGGGGCGAGGGCAACCTTGACGCCATTCATCTTCATCGGCCCCATCTTCATGCCGGGCATTTCGGTCATGGTCAGGTCGATGCCGGAAAATTGAGCAACGAGCGCCTCGGAAAAAACGAGCTGAACTTTTGTAGGGGCGGTGACCACCGCGTCGGCGGCGGGCATCGCAGTCGCCAGCCTGGGGTGTGCCTGAGCGGCCGTGGCTACGATTGCAGAGGCGGCCAGCGCAACCGCAAAAACTGTCTTACGAAACATCGATTTCTCCATGCGCGGCGGTACTGCCGACAATTCGAATTACGCACGGCCGCCCGTGACCCCTCAACGATGCCGCCACAATTCTTAGGCGAGCGCCGCACCCGACCTTCTGAGTTCGGTGAACGAGGATGATTTTCATAGGCCATGAGGGGTCGAGGCGCCCCGCGCGTATGATCAAGTGGACGGCTTGGACACACCGGTCGCCCGAGATTTTGTGGGGAGGATGCAATGGCAGATCCGCGGATGACAGGCATAAGGCGGCATTTGCCGAGCGGCCCCTTTCTTGCGATCGCGGCACTCGCCGTCGCTGCGGTCGGCGGTGTGGTGGTGTATGTCGGTGCATATGACATCGGCGCCGACTCGCCGCATAGCCGGCCTATCTACTGGATGATCGAGCAATTCCGGGATCGTTCTGTCGCTGTGCGCGCACGTAATGTCGTCGTCCCTGGCAATCTGATGGATGTAAAGCGCCTAGAGAGCGGCGCGGGGCTCTACACGGAGATGTGCAGTGGCTGTCATCTAGGGCCGGGCCTCGAGAAGACAGAGATCAGCCAGGGCCTGTATCCACGAGCCCCAGAGCTATTCCGGGAGCCACAAAGGTCGGCCAAGGAGCAGTTCTGGATGATCAAACATGGCGTCAAGCTCACGGCCATGCCGGCGTGGGGGAAAACGCACAGCGACGATTTGATTTGGGATATGGTGGCTTTTGTTCGTCAGCTACCGAAGATGTCGGCTGCGCAATATCAGGCCGCTGTCGCCAGCGCGCCGGAAGATCATGATGCGATGATGAAAGACATGCCAGGTATGGCGAAGACGGCGCCTTGAATGGGTACTTGCGTCGGTCAGCGCGAGATATCGCGTCGCGTGCTGCCGGGTGACCAGGCATTGGGTAGCGTCGTCAGGCGCCAACGGGTGAGATCGAATGATGGGAATAGACGATGAACATTGACCTTGACGGGCTTTTGAGCCGCTTGCGCACCGACGCCGTTCACCCAGGGCTTTCCGGTCTGGAGGAGGCTGTGTTCAGGCGCATTGCGGCGCGTCCGCAAGTTTCCACCGCGCAGCAGCTGACCCTTGGCATGGTGGCGGCGTTCGGCGCTGTATTGCTCGGCGTCGCCAGCAATGGTCTTGCAACGCCGGCCGAAGCGTCCGTGACATTATCTCCATTTGGGCCGTCCAATCCGCTTGCGCCATCGACGCTGTTGGTGGGATCGCGATGAAGGCCAAGCTGCTTTTGCTGGTCGCAGTGGTGGCCTTTATCGCGGCGGTCGCTGGCGTCTTTCTGGGCCGGTATTTCTTTCCGCAACCGGTGGCTGCGGGTGTCGAACTGCATGAGGTGTTGCACGGAAAACTTGATCTGGACGCTCGTCAAAAGAGCCAGATCGATCTTCTTGAACAGCGTTTTGCTGTCCGCCGGCGGGCACTCGAACTTGAATTGCGGGCCGACAACGCACGGCTTGCAGATGCCATTGAAGCCGAGCACGGCAACGGTCCGCGGGTAACAGCCGCTGTCGATCAATCACACCAGGCAATGGGCGAACTTCAGAAAGAGACGCTTGGCCACATCTTCGCCATGCGCCAGATCCTGCGCCCGGATCAGGCCAGGACGTTCGATCAGGCGGTGGTTCATGCGCTCACCGACGACGTACGGTGAGTCTGGATCTCAAGGCGTGTTCGGACGGTGAACTCGCGGCGTTGACCTTGGGTGGTCGCCAGGCGGCGTTCGCCGAGATTATGCATCGCCATCAGACACCGATTTTCCGTCTGGTTCGCGGTCTCGTGGTCAACGCGGACGAGGCGCTTGATCTGACGCAGGATTGCTTTGTCTCCGCCTTCGGCCATTTGCAGAAATATGATGGCGATCGCCCGCTGCGCGCCTGGCTGTCGCGCATCGCGATCAACAAATGCCGAGATTGGCGTCGCCGGCAGAAAGTGCGGCGATTGTTCACTTTCGGAGCGGGTCCAACAGAGCAGGAGCGCGAAGCGGTCCCGGACGATAGCCCCTCTGCCCATGAAACGGTCTCGGGAAGGATGGAGCTCGCACGCCTCAATGCGGCGATCGCACAGCTTTCGGCTCCGTTGCGCGAGGTACTCTTGCTGAGGACGGTAGAGGGAATGACCCAGGCGGAAACTGCGGCCGCGCTTGCGATCAGTGGCAAGGCTGTCGAGACGCGCCTGTACAGGGCTCGAAGCCGGCTCGCGGAAATATTGGCGGATTGATGAGGGGTCCGCCCAGGTCGTGCGTAAGCCTCAGAGAGTATGGTGCATAAGGCGTTCGCTGAGCCTTGCGCCTGATTTTGAACAAGGGAGACGACATGAGCCCGGTATTGACCCGCCGCGATTTAATCCGGGGAGCCTCGCTTGCTGGCGGTGGCTTGGCATTGTCCGCGTGGATGCCGGCATGGGCGCAGCCCGTATCAACCGGCATCGCGACGCCGCTCCCGACGGTTTCCGGCAATGACATCGAGCTTAAAATTGCTCAGCAGATGATGACGATCGACGGTCGGAAAATGCGGGCCATTGGCGTCAACGGCACAGTTCCGGCGCCGTTGATCCGGCTGCGCGAGGGACAGACTGTTCGCCTGCATGTGACCAACGATCTCGATGAGGATAGCTCGATACACTGGCATGGCGTGCTGGTGCCGCCGCAATTCGATGGCGTGCCGGGTATATCCTTCCCGGGCATTCGGCCCAAAACCACTTTTGTCTATGAATTTCCGATCATCCAGAACGGCACCTATTGGTATCATAGCCATTCGGGCCTTCAGGAGCAGCTGGGGCATTATGGTCCGATCGTGATCGACCCTGCCGGTGTTGACCCGGTGAAATATGACCGCGAGCATGTCATCGTGCTGGCCGATCACAGCGCCATTTCGCCAGAAGCGATCTTTCGGGCGATGAAAGTGGACCCCGGGCATTTCAACTTCCAGCGCCAGACGCTTGCCGGTCTGCTGTCCAAGCGCGACCAGGCTCTGAAGGATCGCCTCGATTGGGGCAAGATGCGGATGGATCCAACCGATATTTCCGACGCGACGGGTTCGGCTTATACCTACATCGTCAATGGCTACGGGCCTCGAGACAATTGGACCGCTCTGTTCACGCCGGGCGAACGCGTCCGGCTGCGCTTCATCAACGCCTCGGCGATGACGACCTTCAATGTGCGGATACCGGGCCTCCCGCTGACGGTGGTGCAGGCTGACGGCCAGAATGTGCGGCCCGTGATGGTCGAAGAATTCCAGATCGGAGTGGCTGAAACCTACGACGTGATCGTTACTCCGCCCGATGATCGCGCCTACACGCTGGTCGGTGAGGCCATCGACCGTTCAGGCATGGCGCGGGCCACGCTCGCGCCGCGTGCTGGGATGACGGCCGAAGTGCCGCCGCTGCGTGAACGGCCGCTCGCCACGATGAAAGACATGGGCATGGACATGTCATCGATGCCGGGCATGGAAGGCATGGACATGTCCGGAGGCGGCATGTCGCCGATGCGGGGCGTCGACCCGACTGCGGAGAAAAATGCCTCGGCGAAGCTGACGGTGGCTGGTGCCGGGGCCATGGCCATGGGCGCGGCTCCTGGCGGGACCGCCATGGCGGGCATGGATCATTCCAATATGGCGGGCATGGCGGCAGGCGGGGGTGCGATGGCCGGCATGGATCACAGCGCCATGGCGGGGCAGCCGGGCATGGATATGGGCTCCATGGAAATGGGGCCGATGAACATGCGTGACTTTTCAAAAGCGCCGCAGGTCAAAAAGTCACCGGGCGTGCAGACGATCTCGCCTATGCCGATGGACCGCACCGGAGAGCCCGGTCAGGGTCTCGAGAATGTCGGCCACAAGGTTCTCGTTTACAAGGATCTCATGGCGCTGGAGCGCAATCCTGACGTGCGTGCTCCGGACCGCAGTCTCGATATCCATCTCACCGGCAACATGGAGCGGTTCATGTGGTCGTTCGACGGCGAGAAGATGTCGGATGTGCATGACCCGATCCCCTTCATCGAGGGTGAGAGGGTTCGGATCAATCTGATCAACGACAGCATGATGGGTCATCCGATCCATATCCACGGCCACTTTTTTGAACTGGTCACGGGTCATGGCGATCATGCGCCGCGCAAGCACACGGTCATCGTGCAGCCGGGCGGGAAGGTCACATGGGATTTTACCGCTGATGCGGTCGGCGACTGGGCGTTCCACTGCCATCTTCTCTACCACATGCACGCCGGGATGATGCGCGTCGTCAGTGTGCGGCCGAAGGGAGACGCAGCATGAAGCGCGTTTTGACGACACTGCTCGGCGGGTCGGCGATGTTGCTCGCCATTCCGGTAACCGCGCAAGCCCAGTCGATGCAGGGCATGGATCATTCCAGCATGCCCGGTATGGCGATGCCCGCGAAAAAACCGGCTTCCCCCAAGCCTGCCAAAAAGCCTGCGGCAAAGAAGCCGGCTCCTAAAAGGGCCGCGCCGGTCAGAGTGGCCCCGGCAAAGCCCGCGGCTCGCCAGGATATGGAAGGCATGGATCATTCGACCATGCCTGGAATGGCGATGCCTCAGCCGGGACCAGCAGCCGCGGCAACGGCGCCGACTATGGACCATGGCGCGATGCCGGGCATGGATATGGGCAACAGCGGTTCTACACCGATGGCTGGCAGCATGCCCGGCATGAATATGTCCGGGGATCATGGTGGCCACGATATGGCTGCCATGCCGGGCATGGAAATGACCGGAACCGCACTCCCGGCCGGAAATGCCCCTGCGCCAAAGCCTCCCATGGACCACTACGCCGATCGGCAGTTCCCGCCCGCTGCGATGACACAGTCGCGAATGGCTATGATGCACGAGCAGGGGGGGCAAGCCTTCTATCAAATCATGTTCAATATCGCGGAGTATCAGGTTCGCAATGGGCGTGACGGCTACCGCTGGGATGGAGAGGCTTGGTATGGCGGGGACGTCAATCGGTTGACGCTGAAGAGCGAGGGCGAGGGTGTCCTTGGCGGTCCTGGCGGATCGTTCATGGAGACCGCCGAGGTCCAGGCGCTCTACAGCCGGGCGATCGATCCGTATTGGAACCTCCAAGCTGGCGTTCGATACGATTTCAAGCCCAATCCGTCCCGAACATACGCTACTGTCGGGGTGGAGGGCCTCGCACCCTATTGGTTTGAAACCGAAGCGGCTCTATTCCTTTCCAACAAGGGTGAAGTTCTCGGTCGTGTTGAGGGTTATTATGACCAGCGCATCACGCAGCGAATCATTCTGCAGCCCCGAATTGAACTGAATCTCTCCGCGCAGGACGTGCCTGAGACACGGATTGGGTCTGGAATCTCCAACGCCGAGTTCGGATTGCGCCTGCGCTATGAGATCCGACGGCAGTTTGCGCCTTACATTGGCGTATCCTACGATCGAAAACTGGGCAAAACTGCCGACTATGCAAGGGCTGATGGTGAACGCATTAAGGCGACCAGCTTCGTCATTGGTGTGAGGACCTGGTTTTGAGCGTTGTCAGTGGAGTCAACGAAGGGGACGTAACATGATGAAAACGTGGATGCGAGCCTCGCGGTGCAGACGATAGTCGGCAGCACGGCCATGTATCTTGTCATGTTCTTCGTGGACGACAGGCTCGGCAGCTCTACAACAATCTGAACATGTTCTGCATGTCCCAGAGATGGTTGCGCTGAGAAAGGTCGCCAGGCGCCGTATGTTGGCCCAGAGGGATAAAGCTGCGCTGTGCAATGAGTTTATTCGGTCCCAGAGACAGGAAATTGACCAGGTGAAGGCGCTTCTTGCCCGCAATATAGTGTCGCAAGAGTGGTGCTATCGGCTCGACCGGCAACGCGCCTGCATGAAATCGAAGGAGCTACCATGATCAGCATCCGTACCCTCGCCGCCGCTTTGGCACTTGCCGTTCCGGTCGCAGCGATGGCGGCGAACCCGATTGTGGTTCACCGCGATCCTGGCTGCGGTTGCTGTGAGAAATGGGCGGCGCAGGTACGCGCGCAGTTCGGCCGGCAGGTGCAGATCATCGACGATGCCGGCCGCGCCGGCTTGAGCAGGCGTGCCGGCGTGCCCTCAGACCTGGCTTCTTGTCATACCGCCACCATCGACGGGATGACCTTTGAGGGCCATGTTCCGATCTCCGACATGAAGCGCGTGCTGGCCCAGCATCCCAAAGGCGTCACCGGGCTCGCCGTTGCGGGGATGCCGATGGGATCGCCGGGCATGGAGATGGCAGGCATGAAGGGCCAGCCTTACGATGTCATCGCCTTTGGCCCCGAAGGGCGTCGCGTCTTTGCGCACCACAGTTGATCGCAGGCATCGACGCTTCGCTGATTCCGAAGCCATCGCCGGGTGGGTGTTGGTCTCGTCTTGCCGCCCGGTGTCAGAACGGCTTGCGCCCGGTATAGAGCGAGATCGAGCCGGTCGGCGTCTGGACGACGCGAACTTCGGCGACATTTTCGAAGCCGGCGTCGGCGATGAGCTCCGGCAGGATGCCCTTTGCGTTGAGCCCGGTGCGCTCCCAGCCGTCGAGCGCCTGCACCTGACGAAACAGCGTTCGCATCAACAAGGTACGCTGAAGTCCGTAATCGGCAATCGCCACGAGGCCACCTGGGCAAAGCGTTCGTGCCATGGCCCGAAGGATGGCCGATTTCACCGGCAGGTCGCATTGATGCAGCACGAGGCTCGACACGATCTTGTTGGCGATCGTGCCGACCAGGACGTCGACCTGGTCGCCGAAACCTCGAACCCACTCGCTTTCTACGCCGGCCGTTTGTGCCTTTTGCCGCGCCAGCGCGAGAGCGGCAGGATCCGGATCGACCCCGATCACGCGTGCCGTGGGGACAGCCTGTTTGATCGCGATCAGCTGCGAGCCCGTGCCGGCGCCCACATCGACGATGACATCGCCCGCCTCGGGTGCAATCGACTCGAGCAATGCGCTGCGCCACCGACGCTCGCGGGTCATGACCGCAATCACCCGGTCATAGTCGCCCGTCAGGCCAGACAGCCCGAGTGCGGGGACGAAGGTTGGACTGTCATTCACCGTTATGCCTCCATGTGCTTCATGGCGATCGCAGCACCCCGAGTCTTGAACCTTTCGCTTGCATCTTCAGTTTCGCGACGGGAGTAAGCTCCGATGCCAAGCTATGGCGATTTGTGGACCGGCCATGTCCGCCTGGGCGACGGATGGGCGTGGTTCGAGGGTCGTTGCGGCGACACCCGACCCCATCGCCATCTCGCCGCGCAGATGATCGTCGGACTGTCCGAGCCGATCCATGTCGAGACGATCGCAGGTTCGTTGACTGGACCTGCCGTGCTGGTGCGCGCAGGCGCGCTTCACGCGGTTCGTCCCACCGCGACGCATGCGAGGGTGATCTATGCGCGATCCTTCAGCCCGCTGGGTATTGCCTGGTCCAGGCTTGGGGACGGTAAGGACGCGGCGTCGCCACCGGCAGCGCTATCCGAGCAGTTGCGCAGCTCCGATGACCTCGCTGGAACGCTTTACGAGCTTGCAGCGGCCTGCCCGACACCGCCGATCGACGCGCGCCTTTGCGAGGCATTGCGGCGCCTGAAGGACGCACGAGTGGACATAGCCGATCTAGGTGAAATCGCGCGCGCTGTCGGACTCTCTGAACCGCGGTTGCGTGCGCTTGCCGCGGAGCAGTTGGGCGCACCGCTCTCACACTGGCGGCTATGGTTCATGCTCGAGCAGGGCCTGCGATCACTTGGCGCGGGCGCGCCCCTTGTGGCAGCCGCAGCGGATGCGGGGTTCAGCGACCAGGCGCATCTCTCTCGTACGATGCGGCGGTTCATGGGCGTCACACCAAGGACCGCGGCATTGGCGATGGCCTCCCGCTGACGGCAGCATCGACCAGGGTCGAGCGACCGAGCCTTGGGTGGAATACGTATAGTGGCTGTCTTCGATCCGGCCCAAATTTGGGGGGAAAGGAAGCCGTCATGACCGATGCAAGCAAGCTCAGTGTGATACGATGTGCCGCGAGCAGCGCTGCCGCTCTTTCCACTGTCTTCGTGCTTTGCTGGCTCGCGGCGACTTTGTTCGGTCCGATCGGGTCACACATGTTCGTGACGATGTTCACGACAGCTCCGCCGGGATCGTTCGTCGCGCTTGGGGCGGGGTTGTGCTGGTCGATCGTCTTCGGCGCAGCCGTGGGAGGTTTCTTCGCCGCATTCCACAATTGGATCGGTCATTGGCAGCGTCCCTAGGACGGCGCAGCGCAAGTGAGCAATCAGCAATTTTTAACGAGTTCTATATTCAAGGAAACGTGATCATGGAACGGCAACGACCGGCACATACTGGGAAAAAGAATTTCCTGACGTCGCGCGCGGGCATCGTGATGATAGGCTTTCTTGCGCTCGGTTTCGTGCTGCTGTTCACGGAGCATCGCGCGCATGTACTTGGCGCGCTGCCCTTTCTGCTGCTGCTGTCGTGTCCCCTGATGCACCTCTTCATGCATCACGGACATGGGCATGGTCACGATGGAACACCGCAGCCGGGGGCCGGTCGTTCGCCCCGGGAGGGTCAGGGCCAGTGACGGGCCATGCGCAAGCCTATGGTCTGTGGGGCCTCGTCGTCGTCAATGCAGCGGTCTTCATCCTGTTCGCCTACAGTTTCTTCAAGCCGCGAACCACTCGGGACTGGCGATCGTTCAGCGCGTTCAGCGCCTTCCTGGTTGCGCTGTTCGTGGAAATGTACGGCTTCCCATTGACTCTCTATGTCCTGTCCGGGTGGCTGCAGAGCCATTATCCCAATATCGACTGGTTCTCGCATGATGCCGGGCATCTGCTCGAGATGCTCTTCGGCTGGCGGGCGAACCCGCATGCCGGGCCATTCCATATCATGAGCTTTATCCTGATCGGCGGCGGGTTCATCTTGATCTCGACGGGTTGGAAGGCGCTGTACGACGCGCAGAAGGTCCACGAGCTCGCGACCCAGGGGATCTATTCCTATGTGCGGCACCCGCAATATATCGGGTTCATTCTGGTGATGTTCGGGTTCCTGCTGCAGTGGCCGACGATCCTGACGCTTGCGATGTTTCCGGTCCTCGTCGTCATGTATTTGCGGTTGGCGCGGACCGAGGAGCGTGAGGCTCTCGCCGAATTTGATGATGCCTATCGGCGCTACGCAAAGACCGTTCCACCGTTCGTGCCCCACCTCGCGCGCCTGCTCGGGGCGAAGCGTGACGCAGGAGCGGATCAGCGATGAATTCCCTGCCAGCCGGACCGGCGCAAATCCCAGGGGAACCGCTCAGCCGTCCGCCCGGCATCGGGGCGTGGCGTATAGGCCGGCGCGGCTGCACGTACGTGCCGGTCGCCTCGCCGAAATGACTGAAGCTTGAAACCGCGACACCGAGAAGGAGCACTGGCCATGGCAGATCCGCTGAAACCGACCACATCGCCGCTTACCGCTGGCAGGAATCCGGCAATCCCCGCGGTCGCCTTTGATGTGGGACTGCGAACATATATGCTCGCAGTCTACAACTACATGGCCAGCGGTCTGTTGTTGACCGGGATCGTCGCGATGTTGGTTGCGAACAGCGCCGCCATACGCGCCGTGTTTTTCGCCGCGAGCGGCACTCCGACGCTGCTCGGATGGATAGCGGTCTTCGCACCGCTCGCCCTGGTCTTTACGCTAAGCTTCGGTATCAATCGGCTGTCCGAGAGCACCGTCAAGGCACTGTTCTGGACCTATGCGATCCTGATGGGCGTATCGCTGTCGACCATCCTCCTCGCCTATACCGGCGTGAGTGTCGCGCGCACATTCTTCGTTACGGCCGCAGCCTTCGGAGGTTTGAGCCTGTGGGGCTATACAACCAAGAGGAACCTGTCGGCGTTCGGGACCTTCCTGATCATGGGCGTCGTCGGCCTGCTCATCGCCATGGTCGTCAACATGTTCCTGCGGTCGTCCACTTTGGATCTCATCGTCAGCGCGATCGGCGTGCTTCTGTTTGCGGGCCTGACTGCCTTCGACACGCAAAAGATCAAGAGCGTCTACTTCGATGTGGCCGGTACCGAGTTTCGCGGTAAGGCGGTCGTGATGGGAGCGCTGACGCTCTATCTCGACTTCCTCAACCTGTTCCTGTTCCTGCTGCGCTTCATGGGTGATCGGCGGCAATAGGTCAGCCGGGATGACCGGCCGACACGCGCAGGCCTTGGCGGCGGGCGCATCTATGGCTGCCGACACGTCGGCGGCGGCTTGCCTCGATTTCGGAGACCTGCCTTGAAGACGTCCACCTTCGATCTGCGTGGATCATTCGAATCGCTCGACCATCTCGGCGTCGAAAAGCAGTTGCTGCGGGTTCCCGGCGTGACGCAGGTCTCCGCGAACGCCGCCTCCGACAGCGTCACCGTCAGCTTTGATGAAGCGCGCACCAGCGAAACCGCGATAGAGGAGCAGATCGCGGCATGCGGTTTCCATTGCGGCGGCCGGCTCGTCCCGCGGCACGTGTGCGTGATCGGAAGCACAACCCAGTCCTCTGTCTTGCCCGACGCGACGCATCCTCCCGATCATCGTTCCGATGGTGTCGCCGCAAGATCGGTTGCTCCCGATCGCAAGCCGGTGACGGCCGAACACGACGCCATGGCGCACGAGATGGGCCATGGCGACGGCAAGGACATGGCGGCTATGGCGCGCGACATGCGCAACAGGTTTATCGTCAGCCTCGTTTTTGGCCTGCCGATCTTTGCGCTGTCGCCAATGGGTCTGGACCATCCCCTTCTGAAACCGATGTTCGGACTCAGTCTCGACCTGACCCTGTTCCTGCTTGCCAGCGCCGCGATCCTCTATCCGGTCTGGCCCTTCGTGGTCGCCGCGATCCGCGCGCTTCGGAACGGTGTGCTGAATATGGCGGTGCTCGTCCTGTTGAGCGTCGGCACCGGTTATCTGTTCAGCGTGGCGTCGACATTCCTGTTCAAGGGCCAGCAATTTTACGAGGCTTCCGCGGTCCTGCTCATCTTCATTCTGCTCGGCCATTGGCTGGAGATGCGCGCTCGCGCCGGCGCGTCCCAGGCAATCCGCGCGCTCATGGATCTGGCGCCGCCCATGGCGACCGTGCAGCGCGACGGAAAGGACGTCGAAGTGCCGACCGCCGAGGTGCTGGCCGGCGATGTTGTGCTGATCCGGCCGGGCAACAAGATTCCCGTCGACGGCGAAATCCTCGAAGGCAAATCTGAGGTCGATGAGTCGATGCTCACGGGCGAATCGATGCCGGTGTCGAAGGCGGCCGGCGACACCGTGATCGGCGCGACGATCAACCGCAGCGGTAGCTTCCGCTATCGCGCGACCAAGGTTGGCGCCGACACCGCGCTCGCCCAGATCGTCAAGCTCGTCCAGGAAGCGCAGAACTCGAAGGCGCCGGCACAGCTGCTCGCCGACCGGGCATCGCAGTGGCTGGTGCTCGCGGCAATTCTGATCGGTCTCGCGACGTTCGCCATCTGGTACTGGATTCTGGGTGGGACATTGCTGTTTGCGCTGACCATGACGATAACCGTTTTCGTGATCGCCTGCCCGGACGCCCTTGGCCTTGCCACGCCAATGGCGATAATGGTCGGTACCGGCCTTGGCGCGATGAACGGCATCCTGTTCAAGAATGCCAGCGCGCTCGAGGATGCGACCAAGCTTGACGTCATCGTGTTCGACAAGACGGGGACCCTCACCATGGGCCGGCCCAATGTTGTCGAAGTAGTGACAGCGGAAGGCATCACCCGGGACGAGGTGCTTCGCATCGCCGGTGCGATCGAGCGCAACTCCGACCACCCGCTTGCGCTGGCGGTCCTCGAAGGTGCATCCGGTATCACCCTTCCCGAGACGCGCGATTTTGCCAATATAGAGGGGAAGGGCGCCAGCGCCCAGGTCGAGGGCGCAACCGTGGTGCTTGGCAACCGGCGTCTCATGGATGAAGGAAAAGTAGCGCTGGGAGCCCTCGAGGAACCTGGCGAGCGCCTGAAAGGGGCGGGGCGCACCGTTGTCCATGTTGCGCGCGGCGGCGAGATTCTCGGGTTGATCGCCATAGCGGATGCGGCGCGGCCAACCGCGAAGGCGACCGTCGCGGCGCTTCGGGAGCGCGGCGTCAAGGTCGCGATGATTACCGGCGACAACGCCGGCACGGCCAAGCGAATCGCCGATGAGCTTGGCATCGACATCGTCCTTGCCGATGTGCTTCCCGGTCAAAAGGCGGAGAAGGTCAAGGAGCTGCAGGCCCAGGGCCAGCGTGTCGGCATGGTCGGTGACGGGGTCAACGATGCCCCCGCGCTTACCCAGGCCGACGTAGGATTTGCGATCGGGGCGGGCACCGACGTCGCGATGGAAAGCGCCGATGTCGTCCTGATGAAGAGCGACCCCTATGATATTGTCGGTGCCATAGCGCTCTCACGCGCCACGCTTCGCAAGATGCACCAGAATCTGTGGTGGGCAGTCGGCTACAATGTGATCGCCTTTCCACTCGCGGCGGGTGTGCTCTATCCGGTGCTGCTGAGCCCCGAGGTCGCTGCGCTGGCTATGTCGGGCAGCTCCGCACTCGTCGCGGTCAACGCGCTGCTGCTGAAGCGGACCCGGCTGGCGGGTATCAGTCGGGGCGGCATGAGTCGGGCCTCAGCGGTGGAGCACAATGCCGTTGGTGCCGCTGTTTGAGACCGGCCCACGAGTGCGACCCCGGCCCTCGCGGCCCGCTATCTTGGTGTGCATGATTGCCGACAGGAGAAAGAACCGGTGGTGAAGGCGAAGAACGAACCCCGTTACGCCGAGCAGTTGCGCGCGCTCCAGATCGGGCTCACCGCCCTGCAGCGGGGAATCATCGAGGATGGCCGCAAGGTGCTGGTCATCGTCGAAGGGCGCGACGCAGCCGGCAAAGACGGCACGATAAAGCGTGTCGTCGAGCATCTGAGCCCGCGCGAAACCCGGGTGGTGGCACTCGGCCCCCCATCGGATCACGATCGCGGGTCGTGGTATTTCCAGCGCTGGGTCCCTCATCTGCCGGCTACCGGCGAGATCGTCCTGTTCAATCGTAGCTGGTACAATCGCGCCGGCGTGGAGCGCGTGATGGGCTTTTGCACCGACAAGGAATATGAGGAGTTTCTGACGACCGTCCCAATGTTCGAGCAGTTGCTCGAACATTGCGGGGTCACGCTGGTAAAATATTATCTCGATATCTCGAGGGCGGAACAGAAGAAACGCCTGACCGCCCGACGCGAGGATCCGCTCAAACAGTGGAAGATCAGCCCGATCGACGACCAGGCGAACAAGCGCTGGAAGGCCTACAGCAAGGCGCGCGATGCAATGCTCGCCCGCACGCACAGCATCGCGGCACCCTGGACGGTGGTTCGCGGGGACGACAAGCACCAGGCACGCCTCGCGCTGATCAGGGATCTGCTGACCCGGCTGGGAGAAACGGATTCTGATCGCTATGGCCACCCTGATCCCAACACCGCCTTCCTTTATGACGATGCCGCCCGAGAACAGGGGCTGATCGCGCCGTGAGCGAGCCTCTTGCGTCATCACGCGGCGGGCGAAGTCGTTGCCGCTCACGTGAAATGAAATTTGCATGAGCCAAAGAAGGATCAGGCTATGTTCTGGGTCCAGTTTCTATTCCAGGGAAGCTCGATAGCGTGCCGAGCCTAGAGGAAGCCCGAGTCTCAGACCTCCAGAACGGACGTTCGGAATGCGTTTGCGTAACCTTGGATCGCGCCGCCCTGAGCGACGCACTCGTCCGGGAGACGGGCGATCTGGCAATGCGAGCGTCATATCTGGAAACGCGTCCGCATCTATTCTCGGACGTCGCGGTGTTCATCAATGTGTCCCAACTCGCCGGGATGCAGCGCATCATCGCCGCGATCGAGACGGTCGCCCGCCACCCGGATTATCTGGCAGCCACCATGGCCTGGGCGCCAGTAAGTGCCCGACAGGACTTTGGTCCGCACGGCGTCTTCATGGGCTATGACTTCCATCTGAGCGAGCGCGGCCCGGCCCTGATCGAAATAAATACCAATGCAGGAGGAGCAATGTTGAATGCCGTGCTCGCGCGGGCACAACGAGTCTGCTGTCCTTCCGAGCCGACAGATTTTCTTCGCGCAGATCCGTTTGAGTCCGTGGTCGCGGCCATGTTCTCGAAGGAATGGCGCTATCAACGCGGCAGCGGCGAACCGGTCTCCATCGCCATCGTCGATGACGATCCCGTATCGCAATATCTGTTTCCCGAGTTTCTGTTGACCCGCCATTTGCTGGAGCGGGCCGGCCATAGCGTCTGCATCGCCGATCCTTCTGAATTCGCCTATGCGTCCGGCACTCTTCGCTATGGGGACCGGAATGTGGATCTCATCTACAACCGGCTCGTCGATTTCTCGCTCGATCGACCCGAGCACTCGGCATTGCGAGCGGCATATCTCGACGGCTCGGTGGTCGTAACGCCCAATCCCCATGTCCACGCGAAATTCGCCGACAAGCGCAATCTCACCCTGCTGTCCGACACCGCGCAGCTGCGGGAATGGGGTTTCGACCCGGCAATTGTCGACACGCTTGTTGCCGGGATTCCGGCAACCGAACGGGTCGACAAGGCTTCCGCCGAGCGGCTTTGGGCGGGCCGCAGGCAATTCTTCTTCAAGCCGGCCGGAGGGTATGGGAGCAAAGCGGCCTATCGTGGCGACAAGCTGACGAAATCGGTGTGGGCCGAGATCCTGGAGAGCGACTATGTCGCCCAAGCCTATGTGCGACCAAGCGAGCGGATCATCCGGCTGGATGGAGAGACGGTTAAGCGCAAGATCGACGTTCGTCTCTACACCTATGATGGGGAGCCGCTTGTTGCCGCAGCGCGACTATATCAGGGCCAAACCACCAATATGCGCACCGCCGGTGGTGGGTTCGCGCCTGTTCTGCTGATGGCCGCCGACGATTCGCCGCAGGACTGCGACAGGTGCGCCACTGGCGAGGCGTGAGCCGGACAGAACAGCGAAACTGGCGTCCTGAAAGTCGGGATACATCGGACTTCGCCAGACCGGATTGCATTAGCGATCCGGCGAAGCCGCGGCGCAGAGACGAGCATCCGTATAGTCCCGCATATCGATGCCGCCCGATCTCGCTTTAGCTCCCGTCATGAGAAGCTTGAGATGAGCAGCGCGGCACCCGACATCGATAAGGCGAGCGGACGCGTTTGCGCGATCCGCGGTCCCGTGCTCGACGTGGAATTTGCCGCCGGCTCGCTTCCGCCGGTCAACGATGCGCTGTGCATCGTAACCCCAACAGGGAAGCACATCGCCGAGGTGCAGAGCCATGTCGATGCGCGCACCGTGCGAGCGGTCGCACTCCAGACCACCAGCGGACTCGCGCGCGGCACCCACGTCGAGGCCACGGGTGCAGCGATCATGGTCCCGGTCGGCGATGCGGTTCTGGGCCGCCTGCTCGATGCCACCGGCGTCATCGGCGACGGCGGGGCGGCGCTTCCAGTGGACGTTCCGCTTCGCCCAATCCATCGCCAACCGCCGCCACTCGATGCCCAGAGCACAGCGACGACGATGTTCGAGACCGGGATCAAGGTGATCGATCTGCTTGCGCCCCTCGCGCAGGGCGGCAAGGCGGCGATGTTCGGTGGCGCCGGGGTCGGCAAAACCGTGCTGGTGATGGAACTGATCAACGCAATGGTCGCACGTTACGAGGGCGTGTCGGTGTTTGCTGGTATCGGCGAGCGCTCGCGCGAAGGGCATGAACTGCTCACCGACATGCGCACTTCCGGCGTGATCGCGAAGACCGTGCTGGTCTTCGGACAGATGAACGAGCCGCCGGGCGCGCGCTGGCGGGTCGGTCTGACCGCGCTTACCATCGCCGAATATTTTCGCGACGAGCAGAAACGCAATGTGCTGCTGTTGATGGATAATGTCTTCCGCTTCGTCCAGGCGGGCAGCGAAGTTTCGGGGCTCTTAGGGCGGATGCCGTCGCGGGTCGGCTATCAGCCGACGCTCGCGAGCGAAGTCGCGGCGCTCCAGGAGCGGATCGCCTCGGTCGCGGGCGCATCGGTGACCGCGATCGAAGCGGTCTATGTGCCTGCGGATGATTTCACCGATCCGGCCGTGACGGCGATCTCGGCGCATCTCGACAGCAATGTGCTCCTGTCACGCACGATGGCCGCGGAGGGCATGTACCCGGCGATCGATCCGCTTGCCTCCACCTCGATCCTGCTCGATCCGCTGGTCGTGGGCGAGGACCATTATGCGCTGGCCCAAAAGGTCCGCGAGACGATCGCTCATTATCGCGAGCTGCAGGACATCATCGCGCTGCTCGGCATGGAGGAGCTGGGACAGGAGGATCGGCTGATCGTTGGCCGTGCCCGCCGACTCCAGCGCTTCCTGACGCAGCCTTTTGTCGTAACACAGGCTTTTACAGGCCAGCCCGGACGATCGGTGCCGCTCCACGCCACACTCGATGGCGTGCGCGCTATCCTCGGTGGCGAGACCGACGACTGGCACGAAAGTGCCTTCTATATGGTCGGAGACCTGGAAGAGGCGCGCGGCAAGGTGGGGCCCAAGCCATGAGGCTGCGCATCACTGATCCCACCGCGATCATGGTCGACCGGGAGGTCGCCGCAATCCGCGCCGAGGATGCGACGGGCAGCTTTGGGATCCTGAACGGTCACGCCGATTTCCTGACCGCGCTCGATATCTCGGTCGTCTCCTGGCGCGACATGGACGGGCGCGCCGGCTACTGCGCGGTGCGCAACGGCATTCTGACGGTGAGTGGCGGCAATGACGTCTCGATCGCGACGCGCGAGGCGCATGTCGGCGATGATCTCGACGAACTCGAGACGGTAGTGCTTAGGGGTTACCGTGAGCGCGGCGATGCCGAACGCAGCGGTCGCACCGCCGCGACGCGGCTGCGCATGCGCGCGATCCGGCGCATGGTCGAGGCGCTGCAGGGCGTGCCGGCGGAGATCGGTCTATGACCCAGGATCTGCCACCCGAGCAGGAACGGCTCGTGGACGCGGTCAAACAGCGCGCTGAACGTCGACGCAGGGCGCGGGGATTGCCCTCCTTTGCGCGCAATTTCGGCCAGATCGGCGTGCTTGGCTGGCAGGTCGTCGTGCCGGCGTTAATTGCGCTCGCGATCGGCCGCTGGCTCGACCATCGGCTGTCCAGCGGTATCTTCTGGACCGCGCCGCTGCTGATCCTTGGCGTGAGCCTCGGCTGCTGGTCGGCCTGGAAGTGGATCGGGCGGCAATGACGCCCTGGGCCGTCCTCCTGTTTCTGCTGCTCGGCGCCGCTGCCGGAACAGCACATTACCTGGCTATCGCGAAGGATGCTGACCTGCTCGTCCATGGCGGATCGATTATGCTGTCGCTCGGCCTGCGGCTCGGTCGGATGCTTCTGACGCTCGGCGTGCTGCTCGTTGCCGCAAGGCAGGGCTGGGTGGACCTACTCGCGGCTGCGGCCGGGTTCATGGCGGCGCGACAGGTCGTGCTGCACCGACTGAAAGCGGTGTCGTGAAGTTCGCCTCTCCGCTCGAAAGCCATATCCTGTTCACGATCGGACCGGTTCCGATCAGCCAGCCGGTCGTCACGACATGGGGCATCATGGCGGTGCTGACGATCGGTTGTTGGCTTCTGACCCGGCGGCTCGGCCTTCGTCCCACCAGGACCCAGGCGGCGCTGGAACTGGTGGTCGAAGTGATCGCGCGCCAGATTCGCGAGACGATGGACGCTGAGCCACGGCCCTATCTGCCCCTGATCGGGACGCTCTTCATCTTCCTGCTCGTCGCAAACTGGTCATCGCTCTTGCCCGGCGTCGAACCGCCTACGGCGGCCCTCGAAACCGATGCGGCGCTGGCCTTGATCGTGTTCGGCGCGACGCTCTGGTTCGGTGTCCGGGCGCTTGGCGCGCGCGGTTATCTGCGCAGTTTCGCGCAGCCGTCGATCCTGCTCGTGCCGCTCAATCTCGTTGAGCTGTTCACCCGCAGCTTCTCCTTGATGGTGCGCCTGTTCGGCAATGTCATGAGCGGCGTGTTCATGATCGGCGTCGTGCTGAGCCTTGCCGGGTTGCTCGTACCGATCCCGCTGATGGCGCTCGAGATGCTGACCGGAGCCGTCCAGGCCTACATCTTCGGCGCGCTCGCAATGGTCTTTATCGGCAGCGCCATCAGCGAAGCGAACCCATCCCCGAAAGCGCCGAACCACGAGGTCTCTTCATGAACTGGATCCACATCGTCAGCATCCTCGGCGCGGCGTTCGCCATCGCCATCGGCGCGATCGCGCCGGCACTCGCCCAAGGCAAGGCGGTCGCCGCAGCGATGGATGCGATCGCTCGCCAGCCTGAGGCGGCGAACACCGTCTCGCGCACCCTGTTCGTGGGCCTGGCCATGATCGAGACGATGGCGATCTATTGTCTCGTGATCGCGCTGCTGCTGCTCTTCGCCAATCCCTTCGCTTGACATGCGTATCGACTGGTGGACGCTGGCGCTGCAGGCGATCAACGTCGTCATCCTCGTCTGGCTGCTCGCACGCTTCCTTTTTCGTCCGGTGATGGGGGCTATCACCGCGCGCCAGACGGCTATGGACCAGCTGCTCGCCGATGCGGAGTCTGCAAAGGCAGCTGCGCTCAAGCTGGAAGCGGATCTTAAGGCGCAGACCGACGCCTTCGCCGCCGATGGAGAGGCACGCCGGTCAGCTTTGCTGGCCAGCATAGAGGCCGAACGCAGCCGCCTCCTTGATGCGGCCACGATCGAGACCGATGCAAAAGCGAAGCAGGCGCTTGCTTCTGTCGAGGACGCGCAAAAGGGCATGGCGACACAGCTAGAGGAAAACGCGGCCGTGCTCGCGGGCCAGATGGCGTCTGCGTTGCTGCGCCGGCTACCGGCCGCGGGCACCACCGATATGATGTTCACTGCCCTGCTCGAACGGGTCGAACGCTTGCCGGTCGAGGAACGCCGAGCCCTGGCCGGTGACACTCCTCTCGCCATCGTGACGCCGGCCGCGCTCGATGGGGAGACCCAAGCGCGATGCGTGCAAAAGCTCGAAGAGGCACTGCCGGGGCTTGCAGCACCGAACTTCACCGTCGATCCCGCGCTGATTGCCGGGTTCGAGCTCCATGGACCGCACATGCTCGTCCGTAACAGCTGGCGAGCCGATCTCGACACGCAGCTGGCGGCACTCAAGGAGGACGATCATGCCGGGCTCCGCGGATGAATGGCTTGCCCGGGCCGCGACGCGCGTGGCCGCGGCGGAAATCGGCGCACAGGTCCGCCAGATCGGCCGCGTCGAATCAATCGGCGATGGCGTAGCGCTGGTCTCGGGTTTGGCGGAGGCACGGCTCGACGAATTGCTGCAGTTTGCCGGAGGTCAGGCGGGCTTCGTACAAACGCTCGACCGCGATCGCATCGGCTGCGTGATGCTTGAGGATGCTGACAGCATCGAGGCGGGGGACATCGTCTCGGGCACCGGCGCAGTGGTGCGCACGCCGGTGGGGCGAGGACTGCTCGGCCGTATCGTCGATCCACTCGGCCGACCACTCGATGGCGGGGCGGCGATCGTCGCCGAGCGGTTCGAGTCGGTGGAGCGCCCCGCGCCGTCGATCATCGATCGCGACCTCGTCGTTCAGCCGGTGCAGACCGGGATATTGGTCATCGACGCGATGTTCGCGCTCGGCCGCGGCCAGCGCGAGCTGATCCTGGGCGACCGCGCGACCGGCAAGACCGCGCTCGCCGTCGATGCGATCATCAACCAGCGGTCGAGCGACATGATATGCATCTATGTCGCGATCGGCCAGAAATCCTCCAGTGTCGCGCGCGTGATCGATCAGGTGCGCCGCCATGGCGCGCCGGAACGCTGCATCTTCGTGGTCGCGAGCCCGGCTTCCGCACCGGGGTTGCAATGGATCGCGCCGTTTGCCGCGTTCACCATGGCGGAATATTTCCGCGATCAGGGCGGCCATGCGCTCGTTGTGCTCGACGACCTCACCAGGCATGCCGCCACGCACCGCGAGATCGCGCTGCTGACCGGCCAGCCGCCGGGACGCGAGGCCTATCCAGGCGACGTTTTCTACCTCCATTCGCGGCTGCTGGAGCGCGCCGCCCGCATGTCGCCCGAAAAGGGCGGCGGTTCGCTCACGGCGCTGCCGATCGCGGAGACCGATGCCGGCAATGTCAGCGCCTATATCCCGACCAACCTGATCTCGATCACCGACGGGCAGATCGTGCTCGACACCCGGTTGTTCGCCGAAGGCCACAAACCCGCGGTCGATGTCGGCACCAGCGTCAGCCGCGTGGGCGGCAAGACGCAGGCCCGGGCGCTGCGGGACGCGAGCGGCACGATGCGGCTCGACTATGCCCAGTTCCTCGAACTCGAGATGTTCACCCGCTTCGGCGAGCAGCCAGAGCCGCGCGTGAAGGCCCAGATCGAGCGTGGCAGGCGGCTGCGCGCATTACTCTCCCAGCCGCGCTTCCAGCCTCTGCGGGTCGTCGATCAGGTGGCGCTGGCAATCGCGCTCACGGAGGGCCTCCTGGATGCCCTGGCGATCCCCGACATCACTGCGATCCGCGCGACGCTGCCGTCATGGCTCGATGCCAACGCCGCCGAGCTCACAGGGCAGGTCGAGGATAAGGGGACAATGGATGCGACGTTGCGGGCCGCATTGTTGGCGGCCGTGCAACGGATGATCGCCAGTTCCAGCGCTGGCGCCGCGACATGAGCGATCGTCTGGCCACTGTCGGGCGACGGATCGCCACTGTGCGGCAACTCGGTGCGGTGGTCAATGCGATGCGCGGCATCGCCGGCGCCCGTGCCCAGCAGGGCCGCGCGTTGTTGCCCGCGATCCGCGCCTATGCCGCGACGGCGGGTCATGCGATTGGGAAGGCGCGGCAGCTACAGACAGGACCTGCGGCACCGCCGCTGAACAGCGCAAAGGGCAAGACAGGTCTTATCGTCTTCGGCGCAGAGCAGGGGTTCGCGGGCGCCTTTCCAGAGCAGGTCTTGAACGCCGCTGCGAGCGATTCCCAAGCGGCGCACTTCTTCCTCGTCGGCGACCGTGCCGCCGCGCTTGCTGCCGAGCGGTCACTGCCCGTCGCTTGGGCCACCAGCCTTCCCAGTCGCGCCGCTGCGCTTGCCAATATGGCAACCGAACTGCTTGGCGCCCTCTACGATTATGTGGCCGTGGCCGGCGCGGTCCCGGTCGCAATGATCTATCCGGTCTGGACGGCAGGGCATGGTGCGTCGGTCGTCCGCCGCAGCCTTTTGCCGCTCGATCCCGATATGTTTCCGCCGGAGCCAGTTGGGTCGATACCCCTGATCAATCTGCCGGCAAGCGACCTCGTCGAGCGCTTGGCCCAGGAATATGTCTTCGCCCAGCTGTGCGAAGCGGCCACCGAGGCCTTCGCCGCTGAAAACGAAGCTCGCATGGCGACGATGGCGGCCGCGAAAACCAATATCGACGCCAGACTCCAGGCACTTGAACGCGAGGAACGGCTGACGCGTCAGGAGGAAATCACCGCCGAGGTGGTTGAGCTGGCGGCCGGGGCACGCGCACGCGGCCGAACCAGGGCGGTATCGGAGTAGGGGGCCGAGCTGATGCCGGAAGCGACGTGATTGCCTGGTATAAGTGTGCGGCACTGCCATCCGTATCAATACGCATGTTGTGAGCAGTCTGCGCCATTCATGGGTGCGCAAGCAGTTTGAGCGCTGCGCGGTGGCGCATCAGCGCTCCGGCAAACACCAGCTCCGGCTCGGCGGCCGGGAAACCATGCCTTTTCAGTTTCAGGAAGAATGACCATGGACCCGCAGCCCGAGGCGACAGGCCAGCCACTCTCCAGCGATGAGATCGGCCTGATCCACGCTTGGTGGCGCGCCGCCAATTACCTCTCGGTTGGACAGATTTATCTGCTCGATAATCCGCTGCTCCGCGAACCGCTCAAGATGGATCACGTCAAGCCGCGGCTGCTTGGACACTGGGGTACGACCCCCGGGCTTAACTTCCTCTATGTGCACCTCAATCGTGTCATCAAGGCGCGCGGCCTCAATGCGCTCTTCATCGCCGGGCCTGGTCATGGCGCACCAGGTGTCGTCGCCAACACATGGCTCGAGGGCACCTATAGCGAAGTCTATCCTGCCATCGGTCCCGACGAAGATGGCCTGCGCCAGCTTTTCCGGCAATTCTCCTTCCCTGGCGGCATTCCCAGTCATGCGTCACCCGATACGCCCGGTTCAATCCATGAAGGTGGTGAACTGGGTTATTCTCTTCTGCATGCGTTTGGCGCCGCCTTCGACAATCCCGATCTGATCGTTGCTTGCGTCGTCGGCGACGGCGAAGCGGAGACCGGACCGCTGGCGACCTCGTGGCACAGCAACAAGTTCCTTAATCCCGCGACCGACGGGGCCGTTCTGCCAATCCTGCATCTCAACGGTTACAAGATCGCAAGTCCGACTGTCCTTGCGCGCATTTCGCACACCGAGCTCGACGCGCTGTTTCGCGGTTATGGCTACCTGCCGATCTTCGTCGACGGCGAGGAGCCGGACGCGATGCACCGGGCGATAGCGGCCGCGCTAGACGACGCGGTCGATCGGATACACGCGATCCAGAAGGCCGCGCGCGACGGTGGGGTCACGACGCGTCCGCTCTGGCCGATGATCGTCCTGCGCAGCCTAAAGGGCTGGACCGGACCCAAGATCGTCGACGGGCAGAAGAGCGAAGGCTTCTGGCGGGCGCACCAGGTCCCGTTCACGATGGACAAGCCCGAGCATCTTGGGCTGCTCGAGGAATGGATGCGCAGCTACCATCCGGAAGAACTGTTCGATGATGGCGGGCGGCTTCGGCCCGAAATTGCGGCTCTGGCTCCGCGCGGCGACCGGCGGATGAGTGCCAATCCGCATGCCAATGGCGGGGCTCTGATGCGCCCTCTGCGGTTACCCGACTTCGCATCCTACGCGGTCCCGGTTGTTCATCCCGGCGAGAGCGACGGCGAGGCGACCCAGGTGATGGGTACGTTCCTGCGCGACGTGGTGCGGGAGAACGCCCAGGCCCGCAACTTCCGCGTTTTCGGTCCGGACGAGACAGCATCCAACCGGTTGCAGACGATCTTCGAAGCCACCGACCGGAGCTGGGACGCGGAGACGATCGCGGACGATGTCCATCTCGATCCCAGCGGACGCGTGATGGAGGTGCTGAGCGAACATTGCTGCCAGGGATGGCTGGAAGGCTATCTGCTGACGGGCCGCCACGGCCTGTTTTCCTGCTATGAGGCGTTCATCCACATCGTCGATTCGATGGTCAACCAGCACGCCAAATGGCTGAAGACGGCGAAGGAGGTGCCCTGGCGTCGCCCGATCGCTTCGCTCAATTATCTGCTGACCTCTCACGTCTGGCGCCAGGATCATAATGGCTTCAGCCATCAGGATCCCGGATTTGTCGATCATGTCGTCAACAAGAAGGCTGACATCGTGCGGGTCTATTTCCCGCCCGACGCCAATACCCTGCTTTTTGTCACCGACCATTGCCTGCGCAGCTGGGACCGAATCAATGTCATCGTTGCCGGCAAGCAACCTTCACCCCAGTGGCTCGACATGAATGCGGCGATCAAGCACTGCACGCGCGGCATCGGTATCTGGGATTGGGCCAGCAACGATCGCAGCGTAGAGCCGGATGTCGTCATGGCGTGTGCTGGCGACGTTCCAACGCTGGAGACACTGGCCGCGGTCAGCCTGTTGCGTGTGCAACTCCCCGAGCTCAAGGTCCGCGTCGTCAACGTCGTCGATCTGATGACGTTGCAGCCCAACAGCCAGCACCCTCATGGGCTCAGCGACAGCGCGTTCGACGCGCTCTTCACGACGGATAAGCCGGTCATCTTCGCCTATCATGGCTATCCGGCACTAATTCATCGGCTCACCTACAAGCGTACCAACCACCAGAATATCCACGTCCACGGGTTCGAAGAGGAGGGCTCGACGACGACGCCGTTCGACATGGTGGTCCGCAACCATCTCGACCGCTTCCATCTCATGGGGAAGGTTATCGACCATGTGGAGCTGCCCGATAGCGCGGCCGCCTACGCCAAGCAGACGATCGATGATCAGCTGGTCGAGCACAAGCGGTACATCGCGGCACACGGGATCGATATGCCTGCCGTTCGCGACTGGCGGTGGCCCTCTGGAGCCTGAGGGGTCACCGAGACGGGCGGTTTGGGAGAGCCCCGCCTCGAGAGACATGGCAGGCATTATGCGCGTGCGCTCGTTAACGGACAAGCATCTGGGGACATCACGTAATGTTGTTTCGAGCCATGCCGGGCATGCCGCGACGTCCCCCGGAGAAACGCTGCATGATCGATACGTCCGCAGACTGTGCCAAGTGCGACCCACTCGACGGCATCGCTCGGACGCTCGACCATGCCTCGGCCGCGGCAATCGCGCAGATGACCTCTGGCCTGTCGCCGGTGACAATGATGCAGGCGTGGCTGGACTGGTGTGCTCATCTCACCATATCGCCGGGCAAGCGGCTGCAGCTTGCCGGCAAGGCAGGGCGAAAGGTCCAGCGGATTGCCGATTATGCCGTGCGACGTGTGGGGCAGGTCGATGCCGCGCCGGCGATCGAGCCGCTACCGCAGGACCGGCGCTTTATCGATCCGGCCTGGCGGCAGTTCCCTTTCGACCTGATCTCGCAATCCTTCCTTCTCACCCAGCAATGGTGGCATGCGGCGACCACCGGCATCAGCGGCGTGTCCAGGCATCATGAAGAGATGGTGGCGTTCGCGGCACGGCAGATGCTCGACGTCATCGCGCCCACCAACTTCCTCGCGACCAATCCCGTGCTCCAGCGCAAGATCATCGAGTCCGGTGGTGAGTGCCTGGTCGAGGGTGCGAAGCATTGGATGGAGGATGCGGAGCGGCGCGCCCGAGGCGAGCCGCCCGTAGGGACTGAGGCGTTCCGCGCCGGGGAGACGGTGGCGATCACGCCCGGCAAGGTGGTGTTCCGCAACGCGCTGGTCGAGCTCATCCAATATGCGCCGACGACCGGGATTGTCCGCCCCGAGCCGATCCTCATCGTTCCCGCCTGGATCATGAAATATTACATTCTCGACCTGTCGCCGGAGAACTCGCTAATCCGCTGGCTGGTGGCCGAGGGCTATACCGTGTTCGTCCTGTCCTGGCACAATCCCCAGAGCGCGGACCGCGACCTCGATATCGACGCCTATCTTCGCCTCGGGCCGATGGCGGCGCTCGACGCGGTCATAGCGATCACGGGCTCGGACAAGGTCCACGGCGTCGGCTATTGCCTGGGCGGGACGCTGCTGGCGATCACGGCGGCGGCCATGGCTCGCGACGGCGACGAACGCTTCGCATCGCTCAGCCTGTTCGCGGTGCAGACCGAGTTCAGCGAGCCGGGCGAGCTCGGCCTGTTCATCGACGAGGCGCAGCTCAACCTGCTCGACAATATGATGTGGAGCCGTGGCTATCTCGACAGTAGCCAGATGGGCGGCGCCTTCCAGATATTGCGGTCCAACGACCTGATCTGGTCGCACATCCTCGGCACCTACCTGATGGGCGAGCGCGAACCCATGACCGACCTGATGGCATGGAATGCGGACGGCACCCGCATGCCCTACGCCATGCACAGCGAATATCTGCGCATGCTCTTTCTCGACGACGATCTGGCCGAAGGCCGGTTCAAGGTCGAAGGGCGCACGATCACGCTCTCGTCGCTGCGTCAGCCGATCTTCGTGGTGGGGACCGAGCGCGATCTTGTCGCGCCGTGGCGGTCGGTCCACAAGCTGCACTGGCTGAGCAGCGCCGAGATCCGCTTCGTCCTGACCAGCGGCGGCCACAATGCCGGCATCGTGTCCGAGCCCGGGCATCGCCACCGCAGCTATCATGTCGCGACCCGCGTCCTCGACCGCCCCGCGCTCGATCCGGACGATTGGCTGGACCAGGCCGAGGCGCGCGAGGGATGGTGGACGGACTGGGTGGCCTGGCTCGGCGATCATTCCGGCGCGCCGCAGGCCCCGCCGCCGATGGGTAATCCGGACAGGGGCCTCGTAGCGCTCTGCGATGCACCCGGCCATTATGTGCTGGAGCGCTGAGCAATGGGCAGCCTCAAAATGATCGAGAACCGGACCTTCGACGAGATCGTCGTGGGTGAGACGGCGAGCGTCACGCGGACCTTGGGCGAGCAGGACATTCAGCTGTTCGCCCTGGTTTCGGGCGACGTCAATCCGGCCCATCTCGATGCCGAATATGCCGCCGGCGACATGTTCGGGCGGGTGATCGCGCACGGCCTATGGGGTGGTGGTCTGATCTCGGCCGTGCTCGGCACGCAGCTCCCTGGGCCGGGCGCGATCTATCTGAGCCAGAGCCTTCGGTTCAAGCGACCCGTAGGGTTGGGGGATACGATTGTCGCGTCGGTCACGGTACGCGAGAAGCGCGCCAAGCATCATATCGTCGTCTTCGACTGTTGCTGCATCAACCAGGCCGGCGAGGAGGTGATCAACGGCGAGGCTGAGGTCAAAGCGCCAACCGAGAAAGTAAGGCGCCCGCGCATGGCGCTGCCCGATATCCAGCTCTCGGATCATGACGGCTTCCGCCGGCTGATCGAGATGACGAGAAGCGTCGAGCCCGTTCCCACGGCGATCGCACATCCCTGCACCACCGCCGCGATCCTGGCTGCGGCAGCCGCTGCCGAAGCCGGCCTGATCGTGCCGATCCTGATCGGCCCCGAGGCTCGCATCCGTGTGGCTGCCAAGGACGCCGGCAAGGATATCGGTGCCCTCCGCCTGATCGACGTGCCCCACAGCCATGCCGCCGCGGCGCGTGCGGTCGAACTGGTCCGCTCGGGCGAAGCACTGCTGCTGATGAAGGGATCGCTGCACACCGACGAACTTATGGGTGCTGTCGTTCCGGCTGCGACGGGCCTGCGAACCGAGCGCCGCATCAGTCATGCCTATCTGCTGGACGTCCCCGGGCATCCGGCGCCGCTCATCATCACCGACGCGGCGATCAACATCGATCCGAGCCTGGAAGACAAGGCCGATATCATCCGCAATGCGATCGACCTCGCGCATGTCATCGGCATCGCCTGTCCGAAGGTCGCGATCTTGTCTGCCGTGGAGACGGTCAATCCGGCGATCCGCTCGACGCTCGATGCGGCCGCCTTGTGCAAGATGGCCGATCGCGGACAGATCGTCGGCGGCGTCCTTGACGGTCCGCTCGCCTTCGACAACGCGATCAGCGAGAAGGCGGCAAAGGACAAGGGCATCGTCTCCCCCGTTGCAGGGCGCGCCGAAGTCCTCGTCGTTCCCAATCTGGAAGCCGGCAATATGCTTGCCAAGCAGCTGACCTTTCTCGGCGGCGCGGACGCGGCCGGCGTGGTGCTGGGCGCGCGGGTACCCATCATTCTCACCAGCCGGGCGGATTCGCTCCGCACCAGCGTAGCGTCATGCGCAATCGCGCTGTTGCTGGCGCGGGCCGCCCCCAGAGCCACGCCCGGCCCGATAGCGAAGCCGGCATGAAGGCGATCGTCAGTCTCAATGCCGGCTCGTCGAGCATCAAGTTCGCGCTCTATCGCTTGTCGGGCGGACAGCTCGACTTCGATGCGGGCGGCAAGATCGAGGGTATCGGCACTAGCCCCCGGCTCGTCGCGCGCGACGCGGGCAGCGAGACCATCGTGGAAAAGACGTGGCCGGGCGGGGACGCACTCTCGCACGAGAATCTGCTCGAGGACCTCTTTGCCTGGGCGGCAACCCAATTGGGAGACCGCAAGGTCGCCGCGATCGGCCATCGTATCGTCCATGGCGGCGTGCGCTTCGCCGCGCCGCAGATCATCGATGATACTTTGCTGGATGCGCTCGATGCCTTGATCCCATTGGCGCCGCTCCATCAGCCGCATAACCTCGCCGCGGTCCGGGCCTTGCGCCTGCTGGCGCCTTTGCTGCCGCAGATCGCCTGCTTCGATACCGCGTTTCACCATGGCATGCCGCCGTTGGCGACGCGCCTGCCGATTCCGCGCGCTTTTCACGGCCAGGGCGTGCGCCGGTATGGCTTTCACGGTTTGTCCTATGAATACATTGCGGGCCGCCTTCGCGAGATCGACCCTGCTCTGGCCGCAGGCCGCGTCATCGCCGCGCACCTAGGCAACGGTGCGAGCATGTGCGCAATGCGTGCCGGGGCGAGCGTCGATACGACGATGGGCTTCACGGCGCTTGACGGATTGATGATGGGCACGCGCTCGGGCGCGATCGACCCCGGCGTGGTGCTTCATCTTCAGACTCAGGTCGGTATGGCCGCACAGGCGGTGGAGACGTTGCTCTATGAGCAGTCGGGCTTACTCGGTGTGTCCGGGATTTCAGGCGATATGCGTACGTTGCATGCAAGCGACGCGCCGGAAGCGAAGGAGGCGGTCGCCCTTTTCGTCCAGCAAGCTGGCCGTCAGGCCGCCGCTCTCATTCCCGCGCTCGGCGGTCTCGACGGTCTCGTCTTCACCGCCGGCATTGGCGAGAATGATTCAGAGATTAGGGCTGCGATTTGCGAGCGCTTAGCTTGGACTGGCGTCATTCTTGATCTCGACGCAAATGCATCGAATGCGCCTGTCATCAGCGCGCCAGATAGCAGAGTGATCGTGCGGATCGTTCCCACTGATGAGGAGCGCGTGATCGCCGATCATACGGTCGCTCTTATCAATCGCCATGGAAGGGGGCGGCGGTGAGGCCGCGTGTTGATCCTTCGGTCACGCACCGGCGGAGCAGTGTATCACCGCGGGTGATCCGGCACTATGAGAAGATCGCCCTGATGCGAACCAGGCTTCGCAGCGATAACGGGTTATCGCGACTGTTCGTTTCCCGCCCACCAGTTGCCATTTTATCGCGCGATCGCTCGCGATCTCGGTTTTCCTATCGTGGAGATCGCGGATCTCGTCTCCCTCTCCCTTTGGAGCGATTTCGAGCGCTCCAGGCCGAGGTCATGTCGCTTGCCCATCACGCGCGCCGAACAGCTGTCAGGCTCGCAAGCTCCAGACGACGCGCGTGCCGCTGCTCGATCTCGCGGATCGATGCGGTGGTGACGACCGGTCGGGATGCCCGATCCTCGATCAGCTGGTGGCTCGCTGAATTCGCATTTAGCAAAGCAGGCGCTCCGCGCCAACCAGGAGGCGGTCATGATGTTACTGAACCGGCGGACGTTGCTGGCGAGCGGGGGTCTGCTCCTGGCGGCGGCGTGTACGCGAAAATTCGGTTCGCCCGAGCGTGCCGGGACGCTTCCGATCCCGCGCCTGGTCGACGCGCGCCAACACGGCCAGCTGATCAACCTGAGAGCACAGGAAGGCGAGACCACGTTCTTCCCTGGCCGGCGAAGCGCCACGCTCGGGTACAATGGTAGCTATCTCGGCCCGACGCTGCGGGTTCACCGCGGCGACGATGTGACGATGACCGTCGGCAACAGCCTGTCGGCTGACACAACGGTTCACTGGCACGGGCTGCTCGTGCCGGGCGAACTGGACGGTAGCCCGCACCAGCTGATCGCTCCCGGTGCGACCTGGCGTCCTACGCTGCCGATCCGCCAGCCGGCGGCGACCCTCTTCTATCACTCGCATGCGCATGGGTTGACGGGTGAGCAAGTCTATTCGGGGCTCGCGGGCATGCTGGTTGTGACGGATGAGGAAGAGCAGGGCCTTGGACTGCCGTCGGACTATGGCGTTGATGATCTGCCCGTCCTGATTCAGGACCGGCAATTCGAGGATGGCCGGCTGGTCATGCCGACCGGCATGATGGTTGCTTCGCAGGGCCGCCGTGGCAACACGATTCTGGTCAATGGCGCACCCACGCCTCGGGCCGATGTTCCGGACCGCCTGGTGCGGTTGCGGCTCGTGAACGGTTCGAACGCCCGCATCTATGAGCTTTCGTTCAGCGATGACCGGACGTTTCATTGGATCGGCACCGAGGGCGGTCTCCTGGCGAGGTCCGTCGAACTGCAGGCCCTCACCCTGGCACCCGGCCAGCGTGCCGAGATATTGGTAAGCTTCGCCGATGGCAAGCCGGTCGCTCTGGTCACCGCTCAAGATGCGAGCGCGTCGATGATGGGGATGATGGGAGGTATGGGAATGATGGGCGACCATCACGACGATGAAGACGACGCTTCAACGACGGAGACGGTGCTGACCTTCTCACCGCGCCCGGGCTTGGGCGGGCGGGCCGCAGCCGCTGTACCACTGCTCCTGGCGGCACGCACCGTACCAGATCCTGAAGCGGCCGTAAGGCGCCGGCGCTTCGTGCTCAATATGTCGATGGGCGGTATGATGGACAGCGATGACGGCGCATACGCGATCAACGACAGGCCGTTCGACATTGATCGCATCGACGAGGAAGTCGGTCTCGGGGACGTCGAGATATGGAAAGTCTCCGGGAAGAAGATGGCGCATCCCTTCCATATCCACGGCGTGCATTTCGACGTGCTACGCCGCGATGGCGACGACCCGGACCTTCTCGATCAGGGGCCTCGCGATACGATCGTCGTGAAGGAGGCGGTAGAATTGTTGGTCCGGTTCGACCAGCCGGCCACCAAAGCACCTTTTATGTATCACTGCCATATCCTGGAACATGAGGATGAAGGCATGATGGGGCAATTCACGGTCGGTTGATTCAATCCGGGTGCGTCGCCCAAAGCCTGCCAGGAGCGGGTGCATCTCACGGACGCGGCCAACGCCGGTGGCCCCTGTCGCTCGGACGGCAACGCCTGGCCGTGCCACTCTCGTCCAGCGACATCTTCGTGACAGCATGAACTCTCCAGGCGCTGCCGTTTTAGGCTCGTCAATATCGCTTGACCCAGGACTATGGTCCAAGGTCCACAATGATGATCTTGGCGCAGCCCGATAGCTCGGACGCCGTGACCGGGGAAACGGAGCGTGAGGGGTAACCGCTGCTCCTGCGTATAGAGTTATGGGAAGCCACGCTTGATGTCTCGTTTCGAAAGCCAACGCCGATTTTCGCTCGCCGGGTGCATGGTGGGAACGATGGCAGAAACCCTGCCTCCGACGGCTGTCGGCGCCTGTCCGCAAATCCATTCTAACCTTGTTTGACTGTGGATGACGGGGAGATGGATGGGGGCATGATTGAGAGCCAAAAGGCGAATGGCCTCGATCCCGATTCGGGCACGATCATTCAGGTAGTGAAGAGCGCGCCAAATTACGCCGTCTATGCGCTTGACCCTAAGGGCCTCGTGACAGTTTGGACCGCCGGCTGTGAAGAAATTACGGGATGGGCCAGCTCCGATGCGATCGGGAAACACCATTCGTTCCTGTATTGCGCGGAAGATATCGCGGCGGGCGTTGCGGATAGGCACCTCGCGCAGGTGGAGCAGCTTGGCCGGGTCGAGCAAGAGTCTTGGCGCGTTCGGAAAAACGGGTCGGAGTTCCTCGCCCATCTGACGACGACGGCGCTCCACGATGAGGCCGGCCAGCTGAGCGGCTATGGCAAGATCCTGCGCGACACGACCGATGAAGCCGCGACCAAGGAAGCGATCGTTGCCCGCGAGCAGCATCTCCAGTCGATCCTGGATACAGTTCCCGATGCCATGGTCATCATCGATGAGCGCGGGCTGATAACGTCCTTCAGCGCCGCGGCCGAGCGCTTGTTCGGATATTCGGAAGCAGAGGTGCTCGGCGCCAATGTGAGCAGCCTCATGCCGTCCCCGGACCGTGAACGGCATGATTCCTATATCGGCCGATATCTGTCGACGAGCGAACGGCGGATCATCGGTATTGGCAGGATCGTCGTTGGCCAACGGCGGGACGGTACCACCTTTCCGATGGAACTCTCGATCGGAGAGGCCGGTCACCGTGGCCACCGCGTCTTCACGGGCTTCATTCACGACCTGACAGAAAGCGACCGCAACGAACTGCAGCTCAAGGAGCTGCAAGCCGAATTGATTCACGTCTCGCGCCTCAGCGCGATGGGCACGATGGCGTCGACGCTGGCCCATGAGTTGAACCAGCCGCTTACCGCGATCGCCAATTATCTGGAAACGACGCGCGACCTGCTTGTCGATCCCGATGCCGAGACCGTCGCGATCGTGCGCGACGCGCTCGACGAGGCAGCTAAGGAGTCCCACCGCGCGGGGCATATCGTCCGAAGACTTCGTGATTTCGTGGCGCGAGGGGAGACCGAGAAGCGGATCGAGGATTTGCCGCGGCTGATTGAGGAAGCCGCTGCTCTCGGCCTTGTCGGCGCCCGTGAACGAGGCGTTCGCAGTTTTTTCGATTTTGATCCGGCGGCCTCGCCGGTGCTCGCCGATCGCATACAGGTTCAGCAGGTCCTCGTGAATCTGATCCGCAATGCGGTCGAGGCGATGGCGCAGGTCGCCATTCGCGACCTCACGATCACGACGCGGCGGCGGCCGAAGGCAATGGTTCAGGTGTCCGTGGCGGACACGGGCCCAGGCATATCCGAGCAGGTCGCGCCCCAACTTTTCGAAGCCTTTGTGAGCAGCAAGACCGACGGCATGGGCCTTGGCCTTTCGATCTGTCGAACGATCATCGAAGCCCATGGCGGCCGGATCTGGACCGACGGCGCGCCGAACGGAGGCGCTGCTTTTCATTTCACCTTGATGCAGGCCCGCCCGGAGGATGAGCATGACGCCTAAACGTATTGTCCATTTGGTCGATGACGAAGAATCCATCCGCAAGTCGGCCGGCTTCATGCTGAAGACATCGGGATTCGCCGTCCAGACCTATGCCTCCGGCATTGCGTTTCTGAAAGCCGTCAAGACCGCTGAGCCGGGATGCATTCTGCTTGACGTTCGCATGCCCGGCATGGACGGGCTCGAGGTCCAGGAGGTGCTTGCAGAGCGTGGTGTCACCATGCCGGTGATCGTTTTGACCGGGCATGGCGATGTCGGGATCGCGGTTCGCGTCATGAAGGCAGGGGCGGTCGATTTCCTGGAGAAGCCGTTCGAGAAGACCGCGCTCCTGGCCTCGATCGGCGTGGCTTTCTCGAGGCTCGATAAGTCCGACGCGCGGTCGCTTCGAGAGGCGGAGGCGAGGGTGCGGGTCGCCGTGCTCACGCCTCGCGAACGAGAGGTTCTCATCGGCCTCGCCAACGGCTTTCCCAACAAGACCATCGCCTATGATCTCGACATATCGACTCGAACGGTGGAAGTTCATCGGGCGAACCTCATGACCAAGCTCGAAGTGCATAGCCTGTCGGACGCGCTGAGGATCGCGTTTTCGGCCGGATTGGGCGATGCGCCGGAATCGTGAGCTTGGGATCACTACGTAGCGACGGCCTCCTGTTCATTTGCGATGCATGCCCAGGATCCGAGGGTGGATCAGCGAAGAGGCAGCATCGTCGGTCATGGGCGTTATCGATCACCAAACGAGCGAGAAAGCGGCCCTGATCCTGTTGTCTGACGACGATGTCTCGGTACGCAGGTCCCTTCATCTCTTGTTGCGGTCCCGCGGCTTTGGCGTCCTGTCCTATGCGAGTGGCACTGCCTTGCTGCTCGATCCGCAAACGCAATCGGGCGATTGCCTCGTGGTCGATTATCTTATGCCGGACATCGACGGCATTTCGATCCTGAGGAAGCTTCGGTCGGCGGGCTGGTGTGGGCCGGCGATCCTGATCACGGCGCATTACGCCGATAAGCTCGCCGAAAGCGCGCAGGAAGCGGGCTTTGCCGCTGTGCTCGAGAAACCTCTGCGCGATGGTGTGCTGGTACAGACCATCGGCGAAGTAATCTCCGCCGGGCGGAAAGTTGGCAGCGATCACTGCTAGGGAAATGGAATATCGCGCCGTGATCGGAACCTCTGCGACATCCTCGCACCTTCCCGGGACCGGCGCTCGTCCCACAAGGCATTTTCTCCGCCGCCTTCTGATGGTGGATATGCGCGCGATTCCGCGTGCGATCTTCTTCGCGGGCGCGCCCGGCCCTGGTGACTGCAAGGGCGGGGCCAGCGCGATCCGGGTATTCATGGCCGGGTCGTAGCATATGGAGGCGAGCTTGCCCGCCACGGTCATCGAAGCGGCGCGCGATCGGGGCGAACTTGGCTTCGTCGTTCTTCTCTTCGCGGCCACGGCGGTTGCCCTGGGTAATAGCGTCGTCCTGCCATTCCTGCCAGAAATGGTGGGTCAAATGTCTCCGGACGCGAGTGCCCTCGCGAGAGGGCGCCTTGTCGTCGCCCTGGTCACGGTTTCCCAGATCGCAGGGTGTCTCTCGGCGCCGTTATGGGGCTGGATTTCCGACCGGTGGAAACGGTGGCCGATCCTGGTCGTGGGGCTGTTGGGTTTCAGCCTGACAATGGCGTTGTATTCCGCGGTCGGATTCGAGCGACTCTATGTTTTGCGGTTGCTCAATGGCGTGTTTGCGGCGGCCGTCGTGCCGACGGCATTTGCGATGGTCGCCGATCGTTCACCAGATCTGGTTCGGCGAGCGCGTCAGTTCACCTGGCTGAACGCCCTGGTCTTCGCGGGCGACCTGACCGGCCCGCTCCTTGGAGAAATTTCGGTGGCGCTCGGAGCAACGTCGCCATTCCTGGCGCCAGCTGCATTGAGCGCGATCGCCATGCCCGGTCTTCTTCTGGTTTCACGGGAAAGTGCCACTGGTCCGGTCGGCAGCGTTCCACGCCCGAAAGCGCGTGAGGCGCTTGTCCCGCTGCTCCTGATCTCGGCCATTGCGTCCGGGTGCCTCACCGTTCTGCATCTGACGTTGTCGCTTGGATCGGGCGCGCGGGATCTGTTCCGCGAGAACGTCTCGATGCTGTTCGCTCTGTGCGGTGCAGCGATGCTGGTGGCGCAGCTCGTCCCGTTCACAGGGCGCAGAGTCACGGTCGGCGCGGCCTGGCTGTTGCGGCCAATGCTCGCCGGGCTGGCCGCCGCATTGATCATTGCCGTCTTCGCCCGGACCTTGTGGGTGCTCGTGCCTGTATTTCTGCTCGCCGGCTGGAGCACCGCGACGCTGAAGCTGCTCACCAATTATCTGACGTCGAAAGCGTCTCCGGGCACGCAGGGTTCGGGCCTTGCGCTCCAGTACGCGGCGGTGAGCGCCAGTCAGGCTGCGGCGTCGATCGTCACTGGATGGGCAAGCGCGTCGGAGCATTTGATGCTGTGGCTTGCCGCTGCCGCCGCGTTGGCGGTCACGGCGATGACGTTACGGTTGAAAGATTGAGGCGCCTCTCGTTCGCTCCGTCGTCAAAGTACATCAAAGGGCCGGCTCCGATTCAGATCTTCGGGCGATCGATGAAGCGGTGCACCGCGAACCCTGCCAGCATCGCGATCACGAAGGGCGCGGCAAGCGTCGGGCGGATGGCAAGGTCCGCAATCGCCGGACCGGGGCAGAGGCCGGCAATTCCCCAGCCGATCCCGAAGATTGCACTACCGCCGATCAGGCGCGCGGTGATCTCGCGGGCATCCGGCAGCGAGAAGCGGCTGTCGGCAAGTGGCGTCTCCATCCGCCGCCGGATCACCCAGGCCAAGGCCATCGGGGCGATGGCGCCTCCCATCACGAAAGCAAGCGTAGGGTCCCAGCGGCCTCCGAACAGATCGAGGAAGGCACGCACGCGGGTCGGATCTGACATGCCGGAACAGGCGAGTCCTGCGCCAAACAGGAGCCCGGCAATGAGTGCGATAGGGATGCGGACCCTCACCACGAAACGCCTAGCACGTGCATCACCGCGACGGTCGCGAAGCCAAAGCTCACGAAGCTCAAAGTTGCTACGATCGATCGCGCTGACAGGCGGGAGAGGCCACACACGCCGTGGCCGCTGGTACAGCCGCTGCCCATCCGGGTACCGAAGCCGACCAGCAGCCCGCCGATCAGGACCACCGCCGGCGAGGATGGAAAACGGGCAATTACCGGACCTGAGATCAGGTTCACGATCCCCGCTCCGAACGGCAGGCCGACAATGAAAGCCGCAGCGATGCTCCAGGGCGGGCCAGTCTGTGAGAGGGCGAAGGCACGCGCGGCGAGGCCGCTCACGCCCGCTATCCGGCCGAGGCCGAGCAACATGATCGCGCACGCCAATCCGATCAATATTCCGCCCGTCAAGGCAGCGAGCGGCGTGGCGTTGGTCCAGTCCATCAGAGCATATCCAGCGGCAACCTCAATGGCGCCATTCAGGCTGTGGCGTCCATCGCCATCGCTTGAGCCTGGCGGTCGGCAGGGTTGATGCGTTGGTGTGCCGCCGTCGCAGCACTGGCCGTCGCGACAGTTACGTTCGCGTTGAAAAGCTGAGGGGCTTCAGGAACGCTCTGTCGGCCAAGGGCGGTCAGGTCGTGATGGACCAGTACGCTGGCCGGCTTGTACCGAATGGCTGGGACCGCCTCATTTTCTCCACGTTCACCCGCTGCGGCGGCTGCGGATGTTGCGCGACCGCTCTGGGCCATTTCCGGGTCTTGCCCTTCGCAAAGGCAGGCGCGTTCAGCACAAGGCTGGCTTCCCCGGTCGCCTCGCTCACGAAGTTGGTCCCGCCGTATTCCCACCAGCAAATGCTGATAATTCTCGACGAAGCGTCGGTGGATCAAGCGCGCCTCGGGGCAATTCGCCGCCGCTGCCTGTGACCGGTGGGCGCGCACGCGCCGTAGCAAGTAAGGAATATCGCACTCGTTCATGACCGCCTCCATGCATTGAAAGTCGCAATTGGGTCGCGCCGGGTCTCTACGGAAATATACGAATGCTTCTCGTGCTTATGCCGGCTCGGATGCGGCGCCCTATGAGTGCGGGACGGATATGCCAGATGCTGTTGCGCCAGAACGCAAAGCGCCGGGAAGTTGTTGCTGGCTCAGACGGGTGGCCTGGGGCCGGCAAACATGCGGTCCGCAGCGGAAATCTGGCACGATCGTGCCCGCGGCTGATTGGCCGGTCGCGTGGCTTGCGGAATGAACGTCGGGTGCGGATCCGGAGGCAAGCGGTGACCGGCCAGATCACATTCCCATACTGGCCATTTCCTTGCAGCTCGCCGCGCAATCCCTGCAGGTCTGGGCGCAGGCCTGCATGCGGGCGTCGCCGGAGATCTTCGCGCAATCGCGCGCGCAGGCTTCGCACATCCGGGCACAGGCGTCGCACAACAGGGCATGCTGCGGCGATCGGCGCAGCATGGAATTGGCGGTTGTCTGGCAGAGCTCCGCGCAGTCCAGAAGCAAAGCGATGTGCGTCGCCTCGATATGAGCCGGTGCGCCTTGCTCGGTGCAGTATCGCGCGGTTTCCAGGCACATGCGGTGCGATGCGATACAGCTGTCGACGCACTCGTCGAGCGTCATCATGCCGTCACCACGCTTCCTTGGCGCCGCGATGGCCGGGCCTGCCGCGGCGACAGCCCCGGTAAGCGCCGCGAAGGTGAGTCCCGAACCGATGACGGCGCGACGATCAAGCATGATTTGGTCCTTTCCAAAAAGTTTAGCCGCTGCGGTTCAGCGCGCGTCTCACCACCAGATCCGTAAGCCAGCCACAAACCGGTGTTCGGTGGGATTTTCGCCAGCAAGGCGACGAAAATCCGCCGTCTCACCAAAGGAGCGCTCCCATACAAAGCCGACATAGGGAGCGACTTTTCGGTGAATCTCGTAGCGCATCCGCAAGCCGAGCTCGAGGTTGCTCAGGCCTCCGCCGAGCCCGCGCTCGGGAGCCGCCTTGCTGTAGGCGTTCGATTCCAGCTGCGGTACGAGGATGAGGCGGTTGGTGAGCAGCACGTCGTAGGATGCCTTCAGACGTGCCGCGAGACGGCCATCGTCTCCAACGTAGCCGGTCAGCTGGACATCGAACCAATAGGGGGCCAGGCCCTCGATCCCCCCGGCGATCCAGCGATGGGCTCCCGGGCCGATGTCCTGACGCACGCCAAGGATCGTTCCCCAAAACGGGCGCTGTCCGTGCCACCAGAACGCCTCGACCGAGGATTCCGGATCAAGCCGCTCACCGGATTGTTTCAGGCCCTGGCTCCGCAGCAAGAGTTTGTCGTTGTCCGGGCCATTGGTAATCTGACCCGACCAGCTGATGCCTTGGCCTTGCTTGTTCGTGAGGAACTCGAGCTCATCCACGAGCACCTTGGCCACCGAAATTTTGTCGGCCATCTCATAGCCGGGCAGCGTCGAATTCCTGTAGCCGTCGGAATAAGCGTCCGGGTCGCGCGCATCGGCGCCGGGCTTTCCGCCACTCATGTCCATGCCGGGCATGTTCATCGGGGGCGCGCTGCTGCCATCTTTTTGCTGGTCGCCCATCTGCATATCCGGCGGCATGGCCTGATCATTGGAGCTGGCGGCCTCGGCGTTGCCCGCGGGTTTCACCTGCTGGCTGAGCGCGGGTTCGGTGATGGTGGTCATCGCGAGCCCGGTGAGAGCCAGCAACCAAGTTGAGCGCGAGCTTGTCATGCCACGACCACCTCGCGGAACATGCCCGCCGCCATGTGGTAGAGAAGGTGGCAGTGAAAGGCCCACCGGCCCATCGCGTCGGCCGTCACGCGAAAGGCCACGCGCTGGGCCGGTTGCACCGAAATGGTGTGCTTGCGGACCTGGAACTGTCCGTCGGGCGATTCAAGATCGCTCCACATCCCGTGCAGGTGCATCGGGTGGGTCATCATCGTATCGTTGACGAGGATGATCCTGAGCCGTTCGTTCGGGGTGAAATGCAGGGGCTTCGAATCGTTGAGCTTCACGCCGTCGAATGCCCACACGAAGCGTTCCATGTTGCCGGTCAGATGGAGTTCGATCTCGCGCTGCGGTTCGCGGGGGTCTGCCGCCGGCCCTGCTGTCTTCAGATCCGCATAGGTCAGGGTCCGGCGCCCATTGCGCCGCAGCCCGACGCCGGGATCATCGAGATTGGTACGCGGAAAGTCGACGCGCATGTCGGTATTGGCACCATATTCGGTACGCGCATGGCGGGCTTTGGGTGTCGTCTCGACCATGCCATGGTCGTGACCGGCCGGTCCCATCCCCGCCATCCCGGCCATCCCACCCATCATGTCGATCGGATCGAGCCAGGAGCGCGGATCGACCGGGGGAATGTCCGCGCTCATGCCGTCACGCGGCGCGAGCACGCCGTGGACAAAGCCGGTGCGATCCATGGACTGGGCGAAGATCGCATAGGCCTTGTCGTCCGCGATGGTCGCGATGACGTCGTAGGTTTCACCGGGTCCGATCCGGAATTCATCCACGTCGACCGGCTCGACGGGTTGTCCGTCGGCGGCGACGACCGTGAGCATCAGGCCGGGAATCCGAACGTCGAAATAGGTGGCGGTTCCGGCGCCGATAAAGCGCAGGCGAACCCTTTCGCCCTTGCTCGCGATGCCCGTCCAGTGCCTGGCGGAGGGCGCGCCGTTCAGGAGATAGGTGTAGGTGGCGGCGGACACGTCGCTCAGATCGGTCGGATTCATGCGCGCCTTGTTCCACATCGCGCGCTTCGACAAAGCACCGCCCAGCCCGAGCTTGCCGGCATCGCGCGCAAAATCGCCGGCGGTCGGCTGCGCGAAATTATAATAGCTGCTCATCTTCTTCAGGTTCAGATAGACCTGAAGCGGAGCCTCGTCCGTCCAGTCGCTGAGCATGACCGTATAGTCGCGGTCGGCGGCGAGGGGCGTCTCGCTCTTCGATTCGATGATCATCGGGCCATAAAGGCCCGTCTGCTCCGCCAATGTATGAGCATGGTACCAGAAGGTGCCGCTCTGCTTCACGACAAAGCGGTAGGTAAAGGTTTCGCCCGGCGCTATTCCGCCAAAGCTGATCCCTGGCACGCCATCCATGTCCGTCGGCAGGATCAGGCCATGCCAATGGATGCTGGTCATTTCATCCAGACTGTTCTTGACCCTGATCGTTACAGCGTCGCCTTCGCGCAGCCTGATCAGCGGGCCCGGCACGCTCCCGTTGACGGCCGTGGCGACGCTCGCTTTTCCGGAATAGTTGACCGTGACCCGGCTGATGTCGAGATCGATCTCGGTGCCGCTCAGCACGTCCGGCGTCTTCACCGCCGGTGCCGCGAGCGCGTGCGCGGGCCAACCCAGCGTGGCAAGGGCTGTCGCGAGCAAAAGACCTTGCACGAAGCCTCGGCGACCGGTGGTCGTATCGGCAAGCGGGGGAAGTAGAGTCCGCATCAATTTGAACTTTCGGAACCAGACCTGAAGAGACGCCGCGGAGCCGATTGCCCCGCGGGGGCATGGTCGCAGAGACGGCCGACCGGGCAGGCGGGGTCAGGGGCGCATGAAACCCGGCCGAGGAAGTGAAAGGCGCGCAGGATCAGCGTCCGGTGGAGACATCCGTATCTGCCGGACCCTCGCATCTGTCTCGCCAACGCTGTCGGCCCTTCACTTCCGCGCTTCCTACATGTCGTCGCTCATCGGCGTGGCGGGCATGCTGGCGGCGGGCGGCGCCTGGTCCGGCTTCGCTTTGGGCGCCATCGGCATCTTGTCCTTGCACCCGGCCGCCCCGCCACATCCCATCTGCATGCCGCCCGACGCGTTCACGCCCATCTGATGGTCGTGCATCATCTCGTCATGCATCTGTCTCGCGCCATGCTTCATCCCTGCCTGATGGGCCTGATGCGCCTCGTGGTTCTGGTGCTTGACGACTTTTGCCGGCACCGGCGGGGCCTCATCCGCCCAAGCCTGCGTCGCCGAGAGCGCGACAAGCGCAGCGATGGCGGGGACGATCAGGCCAGCTTTGCTACGGAAAATATTCTGCATGACTTGGCTCCTCGAAGAATTGGACGTGGGGACCGCAAGATTTCGATCCGTTTGAAGATGCCAGCAGAAGTGCCGTTCGAGCCGTTCGGGAAATATACGTTTTGTTACGGATGCCTGCCGCCGGCGCAGCATGCGAACGATCATGCCGGGCAATGAGACCGCCTGTGCGGCGTCGATCGAACGGGGCGGTTTTCCAGAAGCAGGCAGGGCAGATTGGAAAACGACGCGGACGCTTATCACAGGATGCATCGCCGGACGCTTCTCGCCCGCGGCCTGTCCGCCGCGTCGCTCCTGGGCGCCTCGTCGGCTGGCTTCCCTCTGACGTCTCTCGCCCGCGCAGGCGATGGGTGGGGTTCCTTTGCCTGGACGTCAGCGGAGATCGCGATGGGCGATACGCTGATGGTCTCGGCAGAGGTGGCCGGCAGTCCCGTCCGCGCCATTCTAGACAGCGGAAGCGCCGCTTCGATCATCAATACGCGCCTGGTGGAGAGTCTGGATATCGCCCCATCCGGGAAACGGATCATTCGCGGCACCGGTGGCCGCGTCGAGGTCACCGAGATCAGCGACGTTGCCCTCACCGTCGCCGACGATCGCAGGCGCTTGCCGTTCGCCATCGTGAGCGACCTTGCGGCGATATCGTCCGCATTCGGGCGCCCGATCGATCTGGTCCTGGGGGAGGACATCTTGGCGGGGCGCTGTGTCGCCCTCGACTTCACGCAGGACCGGATCGGCTTCGCCCCGACGGGGAGTTTTGCCGGCGGGAGCGGCTGGCGTCGCCTTCCTCTGACGCACGGGACTCGCAGCGAACTGCTGGTCACAGCGTCGATCGGGGGCGGGAGCCCCGTGCAACTCATTTTCGATCTCGGGAGCGCAAATGCGCTCATGCTCTCTACCCCCTTTGTCGCTGCGCAGGACCTCCTCGCCGGCAAGGCCCGGTCGACCGCGGCGCTGGGAAGCCTCGATGGGGTCCAGATTGTGACCGCCTTTGTTCTGGACGACATTGTTATCGGCGAAGTGCACATTGCCGGGGTGCCGGTGGCGGGGCTGGATCATTGGCAATCCGACAGCGCGGTGGGGAGCATCGGATTGCCGCTCATCGCGCAATTCGATGTGATCATGGATATCACTGCGGAAAGCCTGTGGCTGCGTCCGGCGCCGCCAAAACACAGGCTCCCGATGCTGAAAGACCGTTCAGGCTTCGGCCTGGCGGTTTCGCCTTCCGCCCTGACCGTCGCCCATGTCGCGGTCCATAGTCCGGCCGAGAAGAGCGGCTGGTCGGTCGGCGATCGGATCGTCCGTATCGACGGGCGGCCAATCAATGCAAGCTACACGCGTGGGCAGCTTTGGCGCTGGCGCTTCCTTCCTGCCGGCACCCACTTCAGGCTCGTCGACGGATCCGGTATCGTGCGGCTGCTGACGCTCGCAGATTATTACTGACGTTGACGCCCGTGTCGGCGTTCGGTCGCGACGCACGGCTTCTTGTTGCCGATCGACACCGCATCCAACCGGCCCCGGATTGCTCTATCAGCCGCTACGTAACAATCCCAATACTTCGCAAAGTCGTCATCTCGCACATCCGCAACGCAGCCCTCCTGCGAGGGAGAATATTGAGTCCGCGGTGCCGCACACCTGGGCGCCGGGCCATGTATAGCGGAGATGTTTCATGTTCCAGCAAGCGATCGACACCGTCCGGGCGAAGGGTCACGCACCGTCGCGTTATGGCAACTTCATCGGTGGACGATGGGTGGAGCCGATACGCGGCGAATATTTTACGGACCATAGTCCGATCAACGGCCGGCAGCTCGCCGAGATCGCGAAGTCTTCGCCAGAGGATGTGGAGGCAGCGCTGGATGCTGCCCACCGGGCGAAGGAGGGCTGGGCGCGCATGTGCCCCGCCGAGCGCGCAAGGATCCTCAATCGCGTGGCTGACCGGCTCGAGGACAATCTCGAGCTGCTCGCGCTGGCCGAGACCATGGACAACGGGAAGCCGATCCGGGAGACCCGCGCCGCCGATGTGCCGCTGGCCATCGATCACTTCCGCTATTTCGCCGGCTGCGTCCGCGCGGAGGAAGGGTCGATCTCGACAATCGACGAGAATACGATCGCCTATCATTTCCGCGAGCCGCTGGGCGTCGTCGGACAGATCATTCCGTGGAATTTCCCGCTGCTGATGGCGGCCTGGAAGATTGCCCCGGCGCTCGCGGCCGGCAACTGCACGGTCATCAAGCCCGCCTCGCAGACGCCGCTTTCGCTGCTGCTGTTCGCCGAGCTGACCGCCGATATCCTGCCGCCGGGGGTGGTCAATATCGTGACCGGACCGGGTGGGTCGGTCGGACGCGCGATCGCGGCCAATCCGCGGATTGCGAAAGTGTCCTTCACCGGCGAAACGACGACCGGCCGGCAGATCATGGGCTATGCCGCCGAGCACCTGATCCCGCAGACGATGGAGCTGGGCGGAAAGTCCCCGAACATCTTCCTGGCGGACGTCATGAACGAGGACGACAATTTCCTCGACAAGGCGCTGGAAGGCTTCGCCCTGTTCGCGTTCAACAAGGGTGAGGTCTGCACCTGCCCCTCGCGCGCGCTGGTCCACGAATCGATCTTCGACCGGTTTGTCGAAAGGGCGGTCGCGCGCGTCGCGGCGATCCGGGTCGGCGACCCGCTCGATCCGCTCACGCAGATGGGCGCGCAGGCGTCGGAGGACCAGCTCCACAAGATCCTGGGCTATATCGACATCGGCAAGCAGGAAGGCGCCGAGTGCCTGACGGGGGGGCAGCGCGCCCGTCCGGGAGGCGAGCTCGACGACGGCTTCTTCGTCGAGCCCACCGTGTTTGTCGGCAACAACAAGATGCGGATCTTCCAGGAGGAGATTTTCGGGCCGGTCCTGTCGGTGACCCCGTTCAAGACGATCGAGGACGCGATCTCGATCGCCAACGACACCATCTACGGATTGGGCGCCGGTGTGTGGACCCGTAACGGCAATCATGCCTATCGGCTGGGCCGCGCGATCGAGGCCGGTCGGGTGTGGACCAACTGCTATCATGCCTATCCCGCGCACGCGGCGTTCGGAGGATATAAGGCCTCCGGGTTCGGGCGTGAAAACCACAAGATGATGCTCGACCACTATCAGCAGACCAAGAATCTGCTGGTCAGCTACGACGAGACGGCCCTCGGCCTCTTTTGACCCGGCTCACCCAGGCCGCGGCCAATCCGCGCGGCCGCCTCTGCAAGGAACACCACGATGAACAAGACCATGAAAGCTGCGGTCGTACGCGAATTTGGCCAACCGCTGGTGATCGAGGAAGTGCCGGTCACGATGCCTGGCCCGGGCCAGATCCTGGTGAAGATCGCGGCGACCGGCGTTTGTCATACAGACCTTCACGCGGCCGAGGGGGACTGGCCGGTCAAGCCCAATCCACCGTTCATTCCCGGCCATGAGGGTGTCGGTCATGTGGTCGCGGTGGGTAGCGGCGTGACCTATGTGAAGGAGGGCGACCGTGTCGGCGTCCCCTGGCTCTACACCGCCTGCGGGCACTGTGTTCATTGCCTCGGCGGATGGGAAACGCTCTGCGAGGCCCAGCAGAATACCGGCTATTCGGTGAATGGCAGTTTTGCCGAATATGTTCTCGCCGATCCCAACTATGTCGGTCACCTGCCGGCCAATATCGGGTTCATCGACATCGCCCCGATCCTGTGCGCCGGCGTGACGGTCTACAAGGGGCTGAAGGTCACGGACACACGGCCCGGCAATTGGGTGGCGATCTCGGGCATCGGCGGTCTCGGGCATATGGCCGTGCAATATGCCAAGGCGATGGGGCTCAATGTCGTGGCCGTCGATATCGACGACGCCAAGCTCGCGCTCGCGGAGCGACTGGGCGCAGATCTCTCCGTCAACGCGCGCAACGTCGACCCCGCGGCATTCATCAAGAAGGAGATCGGGGGCGCCCATGGCGCACTTGTCACCGCCGTGTCGCCGATCGCATTCAAGCAGGCACTCGGCATGGTCAGGCGGGGCGGCACGGTGGCGTTGAACGGGCTTCCGCCAGGCGACTTTCCGCTGTCGATCTTCGACACGGTCCTCAACGGGATCACCGTTCGCGGCTCCATTGTCGGCACTCGCCTCGATCTGCAGGAAGCCCTTGATTTTGCCGCCGAGGGCAAGGTTCACGCGACCGTCACGACGGACACGCTGGAGAATATCAACGACATCTTCGCGCGCATGCATCATGGCGAAATCGAAGGCCGGATCGTGATCGACTTCGAGGGCGGCGCCCAGTGACGGCGCGCTCGCTCAAAGCCTGCGCGGAACAACCGCTCTCGCATCGAGTTAGCCTCGGCTCTCGACGTCGGCGGGTCACGTGCCGCGACCCCGGGGCGAGTTTTCTCGTACCGTGGGACCGGCACAAAGCGGTCATAGATCTCCTTGGTCGCGGCAGCGCCCTGGGTGGAGACCGGCCGGCATGACCGAACGCGCCAAGCTCACCTTTTACGACCGCGTGCTTCGACCCGATCCATCACGCACTGTCGTCCGGCCATTTGAGCCGAGTTACCCCAGAGGCTTCGACGACGGTCCATCCCGCACGCAGGAGACAGTCGACCTGATCATGGGTCTCGACGAGGCTGAGTTGGCCCGCCAGTTGAAAGGCGTGACGCTGTCGCTGGACGAGAACCATCGTGATGTTGATGCCATGCTGCTTCGCCAATTCGACGATATCGCCGGTCGGATTAAAGGCGCTGATCGGACGAACGCTGCGCAACGACGATTGATCGGTGCCTATTGCAGCGAGGAATTTGCATATGAGGCGGCCGCCTTGTTCAATCCAAGCGCGGTACTCCATCCCGACCAGTCGGGTCTTGCCGAAGGCACCATCCGTTTCGTGATCTCGTTGCGGGGAATTGGCGAGGGACATGTGTCGTCCGTGACGTTCCGCACTGGCACCTGGACGCCGGGAGGAGCGCTCGTCGTCGATGATGCCAGTCCGACATCGGTAGCGCCCCTTATCGATACCTGTCCGAGAGGTGAGGGCGTAGCGGCGCGCCTTTGCTGCGCTGGTGGCAGGTCGATTTCGGAGACCGTGCTGTTCCCGGTACTGCCAAGCCAAACGCAAGGCATCGAAGATACGCGCCTCGTCCGCTTCTGCGAAGATGACGGCAGCATGATCTATCATGGAACCTATACCGCGTTCGGCGGGGGCCAAGTGCGATCGGAATTGCTGACGACGTCCGATTTTCGGTCGTTCGACATGCGCGTTCTGAGCGGTCGCGCCTCGAGCGGAAAGGGTATGGCCCTCTTTCCGCGGCGCATCGCGGGCAAGTACGCAATGCTTGGGCGTCAGGACAGCAAGAACATCTGGCTACATTTTTCCGATGAGCTGCTGAACTGGGAAGGGGGCGAAAAGCTCATTACGCCAAAGTTCCCCTGGGAATTCGTGCAGGTGGGAAATTGCGGGTCGCCGATCGAGCTCGACGAAGGCTGGCTGGTGATGACCCACGGTGTCGGCACGGTGCGAAACTACTGCATCGGCGCGTGTCTGCTCGACAAGAACGACCCATCGAAGCTGCTGGCCCGCACGCCGCGCCCGGTGCTCTTCCCCAGTCCCCACGAGCGAGACGGTTACGTGCCCAACGTCGTCTACAGTTGCGGTGCGATTGTTCAGGGTCGGACGATGTTGCTCCCTTATGGCGTGGCGGACAGCTTTACTGCCTTCGCTACGGCATCGATCGACAATCTCCTCGATGTGATGGAGTAGGTCACTTTGGCTCACAGGGAATAGTCGGCCGCCGGGTGGAGAATTCTTGTTCCGGCCGGCGTGAGACGCGCCCGGGCGGCGGGTCATCTCGCACCTGTGGTTATTGCTCGGCCAGAGCGGGATCAGGCGCGAGGCAAGCGAGGATTGCCATGATCGCGGTTCGGGTCTCCGCCACGTCTCGCACGGGGATTACGTCGATTCCGGCTGCGCGAACGGGATCGTCATTGCCACCGGGATAGATCGCGTCCCCCATGAACAGCATGGCCGACTGCGGAATGCCGGATTCCTCGGAAAGACGGCGCATTCCGTAGGCCTTGTCGATACCTTGGCGAGTAATGTCGATGGAGGTTGATCCTCCCACGTTGACGGACAATTCCGGCAGTCGTGATCGAAGCGCCGCCTGCAGTGCCTTGCGCTTGGCGAAGTCGGGATCCCACGCTTTCTTTGCATCGAGCGGCGCCTCCTGTCCAAGTCCAGAGAAAGTAATCTGGCTTCCGCGGTCCTCGATCCGCTCGCCCCATATCTTCTCGTGCGCCAGGTCCATCTCGTCCAGAGCCTGTTCAAACGCGCGCAGAATGCGCTGGCGTTCGTCGGGGTCGAACACATCAGCATAGACTGGTTTCCAGCTGCTCTCGAAACGGTAGAGTTTGGTGCCCGTCGTCGGCATAATGAAGAGCTGCCGGAGGTTGGCACTGCTCGGCAGCAGCGACACGACTTGCGCTTCGAACTGCGGCCAGTCGCCACCGGAGATAACCGCGACGCCGACGAGATCGAGCAGCGCGGCAAGCAACTCGACCATATTCTGGTCGATCGGCTGCTTGCTTTCAGCCAGCGTGCCGTCGAGATCGAAGGCGAAAAGTCGCTTCATCGGTGGACTCCAATCAGGGTGCGGTCGCTCGGCAGGTAGGCGGCGCTAAGGCACGATCGCCGGCTCTGGTGGATCTCCGAACGCGATGCGCCTTTCCAAGATGCCGCAGCGGATCCGCCTTTGGCCCGGCTCGTGCGGCGCTGCACATTTTTTGCGCGCCACCTCGTCGCGCACATCGATGGCGCGACCGACAATGGCTGGATCATCTCGCAGCCTCCGTCTGGATGATATTGTCTATCGCCTGGGCAGCGCCGTCCTCCTCGTTCGACACAGTCACCTGGTCAGCGGCTGAGCGGACCGCGTCGGGACCCTGTCCCATCGCAATTGAGAGGCCAGCGCGCGCGAACATTGGAAGGTCATTGCGCTCGTCCCCCAAGACGGCAACGTTGGCGAGCGGCACTCCGATCGCGGCTGCCAGGGCGGCGACGCCATCACCTTTGTTGGCCTGGGCGGCGGTAATGTCGAGATAGTAAGGCTGTGAACGGCCGACAGTCGCAGAGCGTCCGAGCGCTGCCGCGATATCGCCGTCAAGTCGCGCGAGGAGTGCTTGGTCGTTGCTGACGCCGACGATCTTGTCAGTGTGTGCGAGCAATCCCGCGAAGTTGTCCCTGATTATCGGCTCGATGTTTGCCGCGCGGCGCTCGCGCGGAACGTACACATCGTCGGCCGCGCGTGCGTACCAGAGGCCGCCCGTGAACAGCCAGGGCGTGACGGCTGGGTGCTCGAGCAGGGCGAGCGTCCGCGCGGCGCACTCGGGATCGAGTTGGTCGGCCGAGATGACAGCCCCATCCGTCTCGACGATCGTGCCGCCATTGAAAGCGCCGATGACGCCCGGGAGTTCCAGCCGTCTCGCGATCCAAAGCATGCCGCTGGGCGGGCGAGCACTGATCAGGCTCACCGCAATACCAGCTGCTCTGGCGCGTCCAACTGCAGAGATGACGCCTTCGGAGAGGCTTTTGTCCTGGCGGACGAGCGTGCCATCTATATCGGAGACGATCAGGCGAATAGGGCTGCTCATCCCAGGTGATGCCAGCGTCGATGCGAGCGGTGCATCAGCGCATCCGCACTTTCTGGGCCGGCGCTGCCTGCGGCATAGTCCTCGGGAGTGCCCTGCGTCCACAGATCGAGGAGCGGCTGCACAGCGCGCCAGCCACCTTCGATTTGCGCGGCGCGCTGAAACAGCGTCTGGTCGCCGGATTGCACGTCATACAGCAAAGTTTCGTAGCCGGTCTGGTGGCCAACGTCGAAATGGTCACGGTAGCGGAAATCCATTGCCACTGGCGCAGTGTTCACGACGAGCCCAGGCCGCTTGACCACAAACTCGAGGCTGATGCCCTCGTCGGGCTGGATTTGCACCACAAGACGGTTGGGGGGCAGCCGGTCCACCACCGTCTCCTGGAAAAGCGCCAGCGGCACGTCGCGGAATTGGACGACGATCTCGGTATCACGGGTCGCCAGCGCCTTCCCGGTGCGTAGATAAAAGGGCACGCCCGACCACCGCCATGTCTCTACGTGCAACTTGAGTGCGGCGAAGGTCTCCGTGCGGCTGGCAGGGTCCACGTCGGGCTCGTCGAGATAGGCGGGAACGGCCTTGCCAGCGACTGAGCCCGAGCAATAGCGCCCGCGAATGGCCTCGGCCGGGTCGATCGGCAGGATGGCGGCAATCACCTTCTCCTTCTCCGTGCGGATCGCATCGGCATCGAAGCTGATCGGGGGCTCCATCGCTATCATCGCCAGTAGCTGGAAGAGATGATTGGGAACCATGTCCCGCAATGCGCCGGTGGCGTCGTAGAATCTGCCGCGGGTGCCGACGGTCACTGCCTCGGCCGCCGTTATCTGGACATGGTCAACGTAGCGGTTGTTCCAGACGGCCTCCATCATGGTGTTGCCGAAGCGTGTGACCATGATGTTCTGCACGGTCTCCTTCCCAAGGAAATGATCGATCCGGTAGATCTGGGACTCGCTGGCGCGGGAAAGGATTTGCCGGTTCAGCGCCTGCGCGGAGACAAGGTCGGTCCCGAACGGTTTTTCGATCACGACGCGGCGGAAACCATCGGTCTCGGTGAGCAGTCCTGCATCGCCGAGCTGATTGACGACGGTCCCGAAGAAAGTCGGCGCGGTGGCGAGGTAGAATATCGCGTTGCCGGCGAGTTGGCGGCCGAGACCCTGATACATTGCCGGGTCGGCGAAATCGCCTTTCAAATAGCGGATACGACTGCGGAGCCATTGCCAGTTGGCATCGTCCTCCACGCCTTCGTCAAGCGCCGCGCGCAGCTGTTCGTCGTCGATGTCATGATGGCTGACACCGACGAGCGCCAAATCCTCCTTCAGCAAGTCGGCCCGAGCGAGGTTGACGAGCGCGGGTATCAGCAAGCGGCGGGCGAGGTCTCCGAGTGCGCCGAAGATAACGAAGGTGGCAGAGGGCGCAGTCGGAGCATCGCTCATTGCGGCATCTCGACATGGCCACCGAAGCCGAACCGCATCGCCGAGAGCAGCTTGTCGCCGAACGTTGTGTCGACGCGGCTGCGGTAGCGCGCGAACAGTGCCGCTGAGAGCACGTAGGCAGGGACTGCCTCCTCCATTGCCGCCTCGATCGTCCAGTGACCCTCGCCGGAATCCGCGACCTGGCCGGAGAATTGTTCCAGCATTTGGTCCTTCGCGAGCGCCGTTGCGGTCAGATCGAGCAACCACGAGGAGATGACGCTTCCGCGACGCCAAACTTCGGCGATGTCCGTCAGGTTGAGGTCGAAGCGCTCGTCTTCCGGCAGCTTGGCCGATGACTTGCCCTTCAGGATGTCGAACCCCTCAGCATAGGCCTGCATCAAGCCATATTCGATGCCGTTGTGCACCATCTTGACGAAATGGCCCGAGCCGGCGGGACCGGTGTGGATATAGCCCTTCTCGGCACGGGCATCCTCGTTGGGATCGCCGCGATCCGGCGTGCGTGCGATCGTCCCGAAGCCTGGTGCCAGGGCCTCGAAGAGAGGATCGAGACTGACGAGCGTCGCAGCATCGCCTCCGATCATCATGCAATAGCCTCGGTCGAGGCCCCACACGCCGCCTGAGGTGCCCACATCGACATAGTGGAGCCCCTTCATGGCGCACAGCTTCGCCCGGCGGATGTCGTCCTTGTAGAAGCTGTTGCCGCCGTCGATGATTATGTCGCCTGGGGAGGCGAGGCCCATCGGCGTCTCGATCGTGCTCTCCGTCGGCGGTCCGGCTGGCAGCATCACCCAGAAGATGCGCGGCCCCTCCAGCGTGGCTGCGACCTCCTCAAGCGAAGCGGCGGGGGTCGCGCCTTCGCCGGCCAGCATGGCCACCAGCGGCGGGTTCCGATCATAGGCGACGATCTCGTGACCGCCGCGCATCAGACGGCGCGCGATATTGGCACCCATCCTGCCGAGGCCGATCATCGCTATACGCATCTGCTCATGCCTCAGCTTTCTGTACGGCATCCATCGCCAACGGACCGATGGAGTCGGTCGCGGACCTTTTGAGCGCTCGGGCCTTTTCAGCCGGCTGAGCCGATACCGTCGTCATGGATTTGGGCATCCACAGGAAAGCTGAGCTTCTGGGCGGTCTTCGGGAAGACCTGTTCGGACCCCGTTGGGTACCCGCCTGAGAGGCTTAGTACCGGCCGCGCAGAGTTCGACTACGCGTGCCGCTCTGCTCGACGAGCTATCCTGTTCGGCCGTGCTCAGGATCGCGGTCAGTGCGGAAAGATATGCGAGCGTCGATTCAGCGCCTTGGTTGGCATTGCGCCGGTCTGGATGGAGACCATCGAAGCAGGCGCCTCGTTCGACGTCCACGACGGGGATGCCAAGGTCGTTTGCCCCGAGAAACCAATTGAAGGCCCGGCGCGCTTCGCGCTTCCACCGGACGTCGCTGGTGACTCGGGCCGCGGTAAGGCATGCGCTCACCGCTGCACAAGCCTCGAGAGGCTGCTGGTCGAACGGCTGCGGGCGCCGCCTGTCGCTTCCAAATGTTTCGGTTCCGATCGGCCGAAAGTGCCCAGCTTCAGCCGTCTGCAGCGTCATCAGCCAGCGCAGCGTATCGAGGCCGGCATCAAGGTGAGACTCGTTGCCAGTGTCATGGCCGCTTTCGATGAGAGCTTCACACAATCGGGCATTGTCATAGCCGAGCCTGTCTTCGAACCAGATCCAGTCGGGCGCGGCGGCGTCAGACCAACGTTGGAACAAGCGATTGGACAGTTCTCCTCGCAGCTGTTCCAGATTGCGATGGCCCGGGAAGCGCCGGAGAAGCTTTGAGATGCCGAGCAGCCCGTAGGCCCAGGCACGCGGCGTGGTCAGCGCTACCAACGCCGGCGCCATCTCCAGCAAGCGCGCGGCGGCCCATCCGTCCAGGAATCGATCGTCTTTTCGCATTGCGACCGCCCCCAGCGCCCAGACCGTGCGGCCATGCGCGTCGTCGGCTCCCGCATCGTCGAGCCATGTGCGGTCGAACCCCATGAAATTGTGGACGCGGTTATCCTTTGGCGACCAGGCGTGCTCAACGAATGCGGCATATGTCAACGCAAGCTGCTCCTCGTGTGGAGTAAGAGAACGCAGCGTCGATAGTTCGGAGAGAAGCAACAGCGCGCGCGCGTTGTCATCGAGGCAATAGCCGTGTCTCCGGTCCGGAACCGCGAATTTTGTGTGCTGGGTTACGCCGACCATGTCGGTAAGAGCGGCGAGATGGTCCGTGTTTATCGGTGGAAGCGCCCTGTTCCAGGCTTCGTCATTTACAGGACGTATAGCCCGAGAAGCGCCGGAGCGTCTTTCAAATCGGACATCGGAGAAGACTTTCAGGTACTGCTTCGCCACGCTCGACCAGATCATCGCGCGACCGCGCTCGTACGCGCGGGTTCTAATCTCGCTACGCGACGCGCCATCGACGATCAATCGAGCGACGGCAGCTCCGAGTGCATCCGGTTCCGAAAAAGGCACCAGCACGCCACAATGGTCGGCGAGCAGTTCCTGCGCATACCAGAAGGGCGTGGAGACGACCGCTTTACCAAGGGCAACAGCGTAAGCGAGCGTTCCTGAAACGATCTGCGCTTCATTGGGGTAAGGCGATAGGTAGATATCGCATGCAGCCAAATGGTCGAGCAGCTCATCCAGTGAGAGATAACGGTCGACAAAGCAAATATTCTCGATGACGCCGAGTTCGGTTGCGAGTGCAACGAGGCTATCGCGATAGCGTTCGCCTTCATCCCTAACGAGGTTGGGGTGGGTCGCGCCGACAATCATATAGAGCAGATTGGGATGGTCGCGAACGAGTGCCGGCACTGCGCGAATTGCCGTTTCGATACCTTTGCCTGGACCAAGCAGGCCAAAGGTCATCAACAAGGTCCGGTCTGCAAGTCCCAGTTTGTGCTTCGCCATCGCCGGATCGATAAAGGCGCGGTCCGGAACGCCGTGGGGTATCACGGCGATGTGCTCGGTCGGGACATCATAGACGTCCTGCAGAATGCGCCGTCCTTTGTCCGCCATGACGACGAGGCGGGATGAGTGTTTGATGATGCCATCCATGACGCGACGTTGTGCAGGGTTGGGGTTGGCCAGTACGGTGTGCAGCGTCGTGACGATCGGAGCGTTGAGGCCGCTGAGAAGGCCAAGGATGAATTCACCGGCCTCACCTCCGAAGATCCCGAACTCGTGCTGAAGAGAAACGAGATCGACGTTCGACACGTTGAGGAAGTCGGCGGCGACTGCATAGGACGCGGGCGAGGCCTGCTGGATCTCCAGGGCGACATCGGGCGGATAGGCGTAAGTGTTGGCATCGTCCGTCAACGCGATCGTCATTGAAGAGAGATCGGAATCGCAGTTCTTCAACGCCTGCTGCAGATCGTTGGTGAAGGTGGCGATGCCACACTGCCTTGGAATGCAGGTTCCTACGACAGCGATACGCTTGAGCGGGGGAATGATCACAGAGTGGTTCATGCTCGACCTCAAATATGAAAATATCTCTCAGAGCGGCTCATGCCGCCTTGGGGGCCGCGTCCGCTGCTCCCTCGTGTTCGCGCCGCGGCAAGACGACGGTTGCCGAGCAATGGGGTTCATGATCCGACCGTGTTGTCGGGCTTCGACCACCGTCCAGAGTCAAGGCCAATATTCTGTCTCCACGCCTGAGCAGCTTGGACACAGGATTGCGCGGCCGCGCCGGCCTGACGGCGTTAATGCTGGCGCGGTGACTTGGGCGATTGGCTTGCATTTCTTCGATTTATGGCAAGCACACACACGTCGCGTTACGTAATGTGCGCAGGACTTGCTGACCGGCGTCGCCTGAGCCAGGCCGCGCGTCGGCCGGATTCACGATGCTGAAATTGCTGAGGGCGGAACGCGTCAATCTCGTGCCAAGCTTGATCTGTGCGTGCGAGCGCTGGATCGCCAGGGGATCATCATCATTTATCGCGCGGTCGGGGCGATCCACGAAACTGTGGTCATTATGGCAACACCGACCATGACCAGACAGGCTGCGCCACCGAGCAGTTGCAGCCGCCGAGGAATGGGCTGGCCGTTCATCGCTTCGGAATCCGAGCCGAGCCATATCACCAGGGCAATAAGTGGGGCTGCAACAAAGCCGTTGACGACAGCACTCCATAGCAATGCCCTCATCGGATCGATCGAGGAGAAGTGCACAAGCACACCCAGCAACCCCGCGGCAGCAATTACGCCATAGAAGGCCTTGGCCCGCCCAGCGCTTTGCGCAAGGCCGGTCCGCCAACCAAATGCTTCAGAAACGGCATAGGCCGCAGAGCCGGCGAGCACCGGAATGGCGAGCATGCCGGTCCCGATGATTCCGACAGCGAAAAGCGCGAAGGCAAAATCGCCTGCAAGCGGTCGAAGCGCCTCGGCCGCTTGAGCAGCCGTATCAATCTGGGTGGTTCCAGCGACATTCAGAGTTGCGGCCGTCGTCACGATGATGAAGATGGCAATGACGTTCGAGAACAGCATTCCGAGCCAGCTGTCCAGTCGGATACGGCGCACTTGCCAGTCTGGCCCTGGCTCCGCATCACCAGCGCTGGCCAGGCCCGCTTCTTCGGCTTCCTGCGAGGCCTGCCAAAAGAAAAGATAGGGGCTGATCGTGGTGCCAAAGATCGCCGCCACCAGCATCCACGCTCCCGAGCCGGGCATGGCTGGTACTACAAGCCCGCGCAAGACCGAGCCCCAGGATACATGCACCACAAATGCCGTCGCCGCATAAGCCAGGAGCGCCAGGGTCATCCATCGCAAGAGCCGGGCATATCGCTGATAGTCCACAAACGTCTCGAGCAATGTTGAAGCAAGCGCAAAGACGATCACCCAGGGGTGCGGGGGACCGCCGCCTATGAGAGACATCGCCGAGCCCATTGCACCCAGGTCGGCCCCGAGATTGATGATATTTGCGATGAACAGGAGGAGGACAACGAGCCTTAGAACGGGTGATGGACAACGACGACGAATGGTTTCAGCCAGCCCGGCGCGGGTACTTCGCCCTATTCGACCACAGATCTCCTGCACGGCCGCGGCAAGCGGCCAGGTGAGAAGCATGGTCCAGCCAAGCATATATCCATAAGCCGCGCCGGCTTGCGCATAGGTTGCAATCCCGCTGGGATCGTCGTCGGCGGCTCCGGCAATAAATCCTGGGCCAAATATTTGGCGGATGCGTCGCAATCGGCGGGTGCGAGACGCCTTTGGGCGTGGAGCTTTCATCAAAGGGCCGTCCTGTTGGGAATCCGGCTCGCGCGCCAACGGGGTTCTCGTGCACGCTGGTCCCATTTTTCCAGTTCTTTGGTCGGCCGGTTACGGATCCTTGAGTTCGGTTTCGTGAATGTGGTCTGCGGGCAGCGGCATTTTCGCGCGAACGGACGTGGCGCGAGGAAAAGCTGTCGGGCAGCGCCCTTTCCAACTCCGGGAAATCCTCGAATTGCTCTTTCGGGCTGGAGTAAAGCGCGCGTAGCGACTGTTGCCGGTACACCCCTATGACGGGTCAATGGACCTTCACCATGCCGACACCCTTGATATTGTTGAATGAGTCGGTCTGGTGACACGCGAAGCACTGCTCCACGCGGGCGCTCTTCTCGCCGGTGATCGTCTTGTCCATCATTTCGAAGTGCATCATGTTATGGCTCGGCGGCGGCTTGTGGCACTGCGAACATTCGGTTGATTTGGGGCTGGGGTGGAGAAATCCGCTGATCTTCCAGCTGCTCGTGAGATGGCAGCTGGCGCAGTCCGTGCCGAAGAAGCCCTTATGCGTGTCCCGGGGGGCATGACAGGACTGGCAGTCGAGCCCCGCGGGATGGTTCATGCCACGCTGGGCGATCTTCTCGAGTACGGCATGATCCATGCGGACCGGCCGAATGTCTCTCCCCTGATGTTCGACATGGCAGCCGGCGCATTCCGTGACGTTAACGTGGAAGGCGGTCTCCGGCTTCATAAGCAATTCCGGCGCCGACGCATGGCAGGCAATACAGGTTTCGGCCTTGATCCCGCGATTGGGCGTGTGACAGCTCTCGCACTTGCCTTCGAGAAATGCATGGGCGTTCGATAGCGGCCCGGGTCGAACCGACGACGCCCATTGCGGCAGCGCGGTGCTGCCCGAGCGGTAGATGGTGAGGGGGACGGCGATCGCGGCGGCCACCGCGAGCGTCGCAAGGATCAGATAGACGATGGTCGTCCGGTTCATGGCCACCACCGCAGGCCGAAGTAGATGCTGCTCCAGATGTGCATCGTCAGCAATCCGTACATGATGATCGCCGCGACGATATGCACGACGATCCACCTGTCGAGCGTGGCCTTGATGACGTCGCGTGCGGTAATCGTGAATTCGAGATCGGCTATCGCGCCGAGCAGCGAGTCCAGCGGCAGTCCTGATGGATCAACGATGTTCTGACCGTGCAGATCGGCCGATACGGCCGCCAGGACGTCATAGCGGTCGCGCAGGACCTTGAGTTCCTTTTGCTGAAACCGCAATTCCTGGCCGACCTGCGCCAGATAATATCGGCCGATGAAGCCCGTGACGACGACTGTCAGCATCGCGATCACGAGGGCGATGCCGATCGGACTTTGAAACTTGTGCCCTGAATGGATAATCCCGAGCAGCGCGCCGATCGCGCCGGCATACACATGGAAACTGAGCAGTCCGCCAAGCGAGACGAGACGCTGCGTGCGCTGCTTGACCCACGCCTGCCGCTTCACGATGCTGTAGACGAGCAGGAGCACGAAAAGCAGGGCGGCGGCGATGCCGAACAGGCCTCCCGCCAGGCTCCCGGGGAACCGCGGCGCGGAATGCAGCAGGAAGGCCGGGACCAGCAGCGCAAGAGCGGTCAAGAGAGCGCCGACCGTTACTTTCTCGGTTTCGGTCATCTCAAGCGTCCACCACGAGATCGCCCACCGATTTTGCCTGGCAGGCGAGGATGATACCGTCGGCCTTCTCGTCGGCGGCGAGAGCGTCTTCCACTTCCATCGTCACTTGGCCCTGCCGCAGCGGGACCTTGCACCTTCCGCAGATGCCGACCCTGCATTCATAGTCGATGGCCACGCCAATGGCCTCCGCCGCCTCGAGCACGGACTGATCGGGTGCGAGTGCACCGCTTTTGCCGGACTTCGAAAAAGCGATCGTCGCCTGCGCGGAAGGAATGGCGGGCGGCGTCTGCGGGGCGGCCGATGCCGAGCTGTCGGTCGCGGTCTCCGCCGGTTCATCTTCAAGGACGGGTCCGCCCTTGGGGGGCGCGAATTCCTCCGTCTTTACCTGCTCCGCCGGCACCTTGAGCTGCGCAAGCGCCGCCTTCACCGCGTCCATCATCGGCGGCGGGCCGCACAGGTGAACGCGCCTGCTGGCGATTTCGGGAACGGAAGCGGCGATGAAATCGGCCGTCAAATAACCGGAAGGCCCGGCCCAGTCGGTCCCTTCGGGCTTTGCGACGATGGAGACGATGTGAAGCTTGTGGTGGCGCCGCGCCAGATAGTCGCATTCCTCGCGAAAGATCAGATCCGTCGGCGTGTTGACACCGTAGAGGAGGTAGATGTCGTGTTCATAGGAGCGGTCCGTCAGGCTGCGCAGCACACTCATCATCGGTGTGATGCCGACTCCGCCGGCGATCAGGACGATCCCCTCGGCTTCCTTGCCGGTGAAGAAGAACCGGCCCGCGGGCGCCGCAATCTCGAGAAGGTCGCCCGTAGCGGCATGATCATGGAGATGGCGCGATTCCAGCCCATATTGTTCGCGCTTGATCGTGAGCTCGATATAGTCGCGCTGTGTGGGCGACGACGAGATCGTGTAGGATCGTCGGACCTTCTGGCCTTCGATCTCCGAGGTGATCGAGGCATATTGGCCGGGCAGGAACGTGAACGGCATCGGCCCGCGGTTCGGTTCCATGAGCCGGAACGTCTTGACGCTCGGGGTCTCGTCGAAGATCGCGGTGATCCGCAGGACGCCTTTCCACAGGCGCGGCGCTGCCGGCGTGGCGCTGCCGGGCGTAGCTGCGCCTGCAGGAGCAGCGGGCGCCGGCACGATGGGGGCCGGGGCCGGAGAGGTGGCCGGACTGGCCGGTGGTGTAGCCCCGCCTGGTGCGAGCCGCTCCACCAAGCTTGCGATGCGGCGCAGCCGCGCCCATCGGAGTAGCAGCGCCGCAACCAGAGCCGCCGCCAGCAGCGCCATCGCGATCAGGTGCCACCAGGAAAGGCCCGCCAGCTCGTTTCCGTATGCCATCTGGTCGCTGACGGCAAAACCCGACTGGGTCTTGAACCAGCTCAGGGCAATCTGCCGGGGAGGGCGGCCCTCTTCGAGGCCCCTGAGCGCGCCTGCTCCGCTGTCCGCGAGTGCGAGGCCTTCGCGGGCGCCCCTGATCGCATCCTGGGCTCCTTTCGTGTCGTTCGACATGAGAGCGTGGTGAAGCCGGGCTTGCTCCGCGGTCAGGACCTCGGCGCCCGACCCCAGGCGGGCGAGAGCCGCGGCGCGTACCGTCCGTCGTGCCTCATCGGTCAGGACGGGCCAGTCCATCAGCGAGGGGTAGAAGGGTTTGGCGCCGCCGTTTCCACAGCATCCCGCCGGTCCCGCGCCCATTTTGGTACCCGGCGACGGCACCATCATCCCTTTCATCATCGCCGCCATGGGATCGGCAGCTTTCGCCGCGGCCGGAGCTGCTGCCCCCATCACGTTGCCCGCTGGCATCGCCGCTGGCGCGGCGGCTCCGCCCGCTGGATGATGCGACGCGTGCTCTGACTCGGCCATCTGCGCCGACGCTGGCGGTGATCCGGAGATCATCGCCAGCGCGAGTGCGATACCGCTCGTCCTCAAAGCCCGCGATAGCTTGAGGCCGGTGATGTTGTTGTGAGGGCGCGTCACCTGAGGACTTCCTTACATGTCATCCTTCATGGGCATCGGCTTGTCCGCGGGCATCGGCGCCGGCTTCGCGGTGGCGGGTTTCGCATGGCGGCGGTGCGGGGCTGCCTTGTGCTTGGCCATCGGCATCTTCTTCATGCCGCAGCATCCGGCCTTCTTTGCCATCGGAGGCATGGCCGCAGGCATCTTGTCGTCCTGCATCGGCATGCCGGCCATGCCTGGCATCGCGTCGTGCTTCTCCATGCCGCCTGCCGGCATCGACCCGTTGGCGGAGGGCGCAGACTGGGTCGACGGATGGCCGGTGGTTTGCCCCTGGGCCGAGGCGATGGCGGGCGACAGCACGATTGCACCCCCTAGGGCGAGCGCGCGCAAGCGGGAAGAACGCGTCATGATCATGATCAATACTCCATTGCTATGACCGGCCGAACATCCGGCTGGCAACGGCCCCGAGGGACCACAAATCGATTTTCGCCAATATACGTAGTTTCCTGTTTCCCCGGCGTTGTCGCCCGGGCGCCCGGAGCCGGCGCCGATGCTCAATCATCGCGCGGGGTTCCCGTCGCCCGCTGCCAGGGCCAACGACCCTTGATCTCGACCTCTAGCGAGAAACTCAGGAAGGTTCGTATCAGCACAATGCCGGCAAGGACCGCGAGACTGCTAAGCGTTGGCTGGATCGCGATAGTGTTGATGATGTCGGCCGCAACCAGGAATTCGAGTCCGAGAAGAATGGCTTCACCGAGGCTCGACCTGAAGTTGCCGACGACATGTTGGTCGATCGGACCTTTCAGGGATTGCTGCAGGAATCTGATCAGCGAAGAACCGGCGCCCACGACGATGATCGCCGTCCCGGTGACTTCGATGGCACGCGTGATCCAGTGGATGCCCTCCACAATGAGGCTCTCGGTCATCACGGACACCTGTGCATCACGTGGCGAACTCTGCGACCTCCCAATGCGACGAGGCGATCGGGTTCGCGTTCGATGATCACCATGCGTTTGTCAGGCCGCCCCGGGGCGACTGTCTCTGGCCGCGCCAGGGAATAAAAGATGATGTCACCGCGTTCGTACCACGTCCCGGTGGCCTGCGGTGCACGGTCGGGCAAACTGATCTCATTATAAGATCCATCCGCCCGGAACTCCCAGGCTGTACCGGTCTTGCACCCGGACCGGGCGTCGAATGACCAGATACCGATGAGATCCGTCTTCGAGCCCAAATGCTGACCGGGCAGATGCTCGGCAACAGAAGGCTGGGCCAGGCCGCCAACCGCAGCGATAACAGCCAAGGCTAAACTTGCTCGGCTGAGGAGCGCGCGCGCTTGGCGCCGACTTGCCCAAAGCAGCAGTAAACCCAAACGCTGCAAAACAGGTCTCATATGGACGCCTTCACTGCGCGGGCGGCATGAGGGTCGCCGTCGCCAGGTGGGCTTCCCCTGGGAATGCTCGCGAGATGCGCGAGGATCGGGCAATCCGCGATGGGAATGTCGATCGAGCATTGGGCGGACAGGGCGGACAGGGCGGTCTTGATGCGGGTCAGATCATCGATACGGGTGGTCGCTTCATTTATCTTGCTCTCGGTGATGGCCAGGACATCGGCGGTTGTCGCGGTGTCGGACGCGCGCAAATCGAGCAGGCTTCCGATTTCGCGAAGCGTGAAACCCAGCTGCTGCCCCTTGCGAATGAACCGCACGCGCTCGAGATCGGCGTCGCCATAGGTGCGGTAACCGGCAGAAGACCGGGCGGGCGGAGGAAGCAGACCGTTGCGCTCGTAATAGCGGATGGTATCGGGACGGATGCCGAGCGCACGCGACAGCTTTCCGATCGTGAAATATGTCATGGCGCGTCTCCGTTGCCGCGACCATTCGAAAGGTCGCGGCATTATTCCTTCGAATTGGTCTTGCTCAGGTCGGGCAGTGCCGGGGTTTTCAGCCTGCTCGGCTTACATATCCTTCATCGGGGCGGACTGACTGTTGTCGGGCGTGCTCGTAGGCGGGGCGCCATTGGGCATCATCGGCCCACCCCGGCGCATGTCGCTGTGGTCCATATCCTGACGGTGGCGCTCATCCATATCGGCCGCCGTGTTGTCGGTCCCGACAGAGTCCGTGGCGGCGGCGGTGTCGTTTTCAAGAGCGCCGGGCGCGCTTGCAGAGGCATTGGAGGCAGCCTGGTTTTGCGTGCCGTCCGTCTTCTTGCCGCACGCAGCAAGCGTTCCGAGAAGCGCAAGGGCTGTGAGCCCCGAGACGATCTTCCCGGACGTATTCGTGAGGTGAGTCTTCATGATGTGTCTCCGAATGAGAGTGAGCGGTCGAACGCAAATCCCGTCGGACGAGCTTGATAAGCGTGCTCGACCGACAGATCAGGGTGTCATTGCTGCTTGAGAATCTGCAGGCAGCGATCGTGCGAGAGATTCATCGGGTTGCGCCCCTGTCCCTTCATCTCGTTGTGATCATGGGGCGTCGCGAGACCCATATTGTCTTCCATGGCCTTGCAGCTCGCGATCTGCGCGCTAGTCGGCGGAAGGGTCGCGCAAGCGCCGAGCAGCGCCAGTGGTAGCAATCCCAGCGAGATAGAGTATTTCATGTTCAGTCCTTCCCTGTGCAGGTGGTGTGGTCCTCTCCCACGGACATTTGTTCTGGCTGATCTGCGGCCAATTGAGACAGCCGCCCGTCCCGAACCAGAAAGAGGATCGGGCAAGGGTCGCTTTCGGCTTCGTGCGAGGGCGCTTCACCCAGCTGCTCAAGGCCTGTTTCGATAAGCTTGAGCTGTTCCACCCTGACCAGTGCTTCGCGCAGTTTGACCCGCGTGACGGCGAGGATATCCGACCCGGCGAGGGCGTCTCCGGCCCGCACCAGCAGGAGCGCGTGCGTTTCGGTGAGGGTGTAACCGAGCCCCTGTGCAGCGCGAACGAACTTGATGCGTTCGACGTCTGCAGGATGATAGACGCGGTATCCTGCACTGGTCCGTTGCGGAGCGGGGAGCAGGCCGGTGCGCTCATAATAACGTATGGTGTCCTTTCGAACGCCGGCAGCCTCGGCCAGCTCACCGATTCTAAGCCGTGACATGGCAAGTCTCGGAGGCACAGTGCCGCTTGGACCTAGGTCCAGGGTCAAGAGAAATATTTGGACGTCGGTCGATCATCGCCGCTCTCCTGTCCGCTCAAAGGCCGCGCGACTTTTCGTCGCTTGCGGCCGCCATCAGGCATCATGGGGAGCGGCAAGCCCCTCCCCGGCACGCCCTTATTTCTTGCGGAGCTCGACGATGTCGTGAACTGCGGGAGCGCCGTCGGCGACGCTCACATGCGCAAAATGGTCGTCAAATATATGATCGACCCTGACGTGGCCGATGAGGTCTCGGCGATAAGCGGGGCCGCTTCCTTTGTAGCCGGAGCCGGGCAGCGTCTTCACGCGATAGACGTCAAGCACCTGTCCGACTGTCGCGCCATCTGCTTTGCCAACACACACGATCGTTCCGGTCGTGTCCTTGCCGATGATCGATCCACGCATAAAAAAGCTGTGGCCGATGCCGGTCGCCAGAGCGGGGACCGCGCCGGCGAGGGCGATACTCGCCATGGCCATCGATTTTGACTTCTTGAAGCGCATCTCGATTCCTTTCAATTCATGTCTCGTGCACCCAGGCCGGTGTTCGTCGCTTGGTTGCGAGCGATCGTGCCGGTCTCGTTCTGCAGCGAGGTGGCGTTGATGGTGGGGACGGCGGTCGCCGTCCCCGCTGCCGACTTATTTCCTGCGGAGTTCGACGATGTCGTGGACCTTCGGCGTGCCGTCGGCGATGCTCACATGCGCGAAATGGTCATCGAAAATGTGATCGATCTTGACGTGCCCGACGGCCACGCGCCGGAAGCCCGCGCCGGGGGTCTTCGAAGGTCCAGGTGTGCTTTCCACACGGTAGACCTCGAGGACCTGGCCTACGGTCGCGCCGTCGGCCTTACCCACACAAACGACCGTTCCGGTCGTGTCCTTGCCGACGATCGATCCACGCATGAAAAAGCTGTGGCCGATGCCCTGGGCGTAGGTAGGCGCGGCGCCGAGCACGGCGAGGCCTGCAAGCGCGATGGTGATCTTCTTCTTGAGCAACATGGTGGAAGCCTCCTTGGCTGAGTTTACAAGACCCGCCGAGGAAAACTGGCGGTGAAGAACCTTTCTTCGCCACCAAGACTATGGACCCGGCTCCCGACTCAATATGCGTAATGTTACGAAGCCCCATCAAAGCTCCGGGCAAACCCCGTGCCAAAACGTCGTCGCACTAATCGCATCTTTTGATACGCTCCCGCTACTAGCGGGTTGTGCTCTGGCGATAAGGGGTACGCGTACTCGATGGCCTGTAAATTAGGGCGATTCTCGCGGTCCAGGGTGCCGTCGGGCGGTACAAGGATCAAATCACTCACGCCCGCAGTATGCAACAGGATCATCATAGCTGCTCGGGCCGCTCAAGGAATTGATAGCGACAAAGCCGGTCGACATCAGGGCGCCCTCAGAACTTGGCCGGTTAAGCGTCGCCGCCCAAGAGCCTGGCTGAACAATGCAGAGGTACGGCGCAGCGGAAACCCGGCTATGATCAAAGTTGAATGTCCATCCTCCCGGTCATACTCCAGGTGATCTTGGATCCCTTTGGGTATGAAGTGAGTTGCAGGCATGCCCCCTTGGCAGCCGAGGAGGGTGAGGAGCCTAGAGGTAGGACGGAGTCGGTCAATGGAAGACAAGAAGAATGGCATAGGCATGGGCTATGGCCGGTTCGTGGCGATGATTGCGACGTCTACGGTCGTGATGTTCGGGCTGATGTATCTCAACACCTATGCGCTGAGCCATGTCCAGTTCAGCCAGACGCGCACCTGGATGGCGCTCGTCATGGGCGCGGTCATGGCGGTGATCATGCTCAGTTTCATGTGGGGCATGTACAAGAACACCCGCCTCAATATCGGCATCCTGCTCGGTAGCGCTGCCATTTTTGGTTTAGCGCTTTGGCTGGTGCGGAGCCAGGAAACGGTCGACGACGTCTCCTACATGAAGGCGATGATCCCGCACCACTCGATTGCGATCATGACCAGCGAGCGCGCGCACATCAAGGACCCCGAGGTTCGAAAGCTGGCCGATGGCATCATCGACGCGCAGGTACGCGAGATCGCCCAAATGAAACAGATGATCGCGCGCCTGCAAGCTAACCCGGCGCCGGATGGCGCTCCGGACCTGCCCTCCTATCGCGATCGCGGTGCGTCGCCCCCGCCACCGCAAACCGACGAAAGCACCGGAATAGATACACGAAAGCCGATTTCCTGAGGTGTGTTCTTCGAAGTAAACAGGATGGGCACATGATCGGGTACTGTCGGAAAGGCTTCGTCATGCGCATCTTGCTCAAATATCCAGCGATCGACGCTCTTCGCGAAAGAAGCAGGATGGTGGAAGTATGACCGACATCGAGCGCAGCGGTCCGAGTGGCGCCAAAGGCGCTTCTGAGATCGTCCTCGTCACCGGAGCGAGCGGTTTTATCGCCGCGGCCCTGATCGCCCGGCTCGGCGAGCGCTACACGGTCGTCGGTCTCGATCGCGCCGGTCCGCCCGAGCCACCACCGCCCGCCGCCGCTATCGACATTGATGTCGGCTCGGATGAAGCGGTTCACGCTGCGCTCGAGGAGGTTCGCGCGCGATACGGCAACCGCATTGCTTCCGTCATTCATCTCGCCGCGTATTATGACATTTCTGGCGATCCCAATCCGCTCTACGACAAGGTAACCGTCCAAGGGACACGGCGGCTGATCGACGGACTCCAGTCGTTCGATGTCGAGCAATTCGTCTTCGCCAGCACGATGCTGGTCCATAAACCGACCGCCACTCCGCAGGAGCGCATCAACGAGGAATCGCCGATCGGTGCCTCCTGGGCGTACCCGCAGTCCAAAGTCGACACAGAGGCGCTGCTGCACGAGCGTCACGGACGGATACCCGTCGTCTACCTGCGACCCGCAGGAGTCTATGCCGACGAGGGACGCTCAGCGTTCCTCGCACAGCAGATATCGCAGATCTACGAGCACCGCCTGATCTCGCATTTCTATCCTGGCATGCTGTGCGCGGCGCAATCATCGGTGCACCGCGATGACCTGGCGGAAGCCGTGGTGCGCCTGGTCGATCGGCGGCACGATCTTCCGTCTGAACTGCCCCTGCTCATCGGCGAACCCGATGCCCCCGGCTACGCCGAAATCCAGGACATCGTCGGCGAGGCGCTCCACGGCGAGGGCTGGAAGACGATCCGCATCCCGCAGCCGCTCGCGAAGGCTGGTATCGTTCTTCAGAACGAGGCACTCGGCGACGACGATTTCATCCAGCCCTGGATGATCGACAGCAGCAACGACCACTACATTCTCGATATCTCGCGCGCACGGTCGCTACTTGGATGGGAGCCGAAGCACAGTCTTCGCGAAACGCTTCCGACGATCGTTGCGGCGTTGAAGCGCCACCCGCGCGCCTGGTACCGGAACAACAAGCTCAACGAAAACCTCGTCGCCTGGAACGACAAGTCCGATCCGAAGCCGGCCGAGCTGGACCATAACCCGCCTGAAGCGGCAGCCGGCGCGATGCCCGGCATGGAGCACGGAGCTAAGGACCATGGCAACATGGATCATGCCGCTGTGGGGCACGGGGCTGGGGACATGGCGATGTCCAGCCACGGTGCACATGGCGATCACATGGCCATGATGGACCGCGACGAGCGCCGTGCGCGCTGGGCGCTCTACGCCAACATCGGCCTCGGTCTGTGGCTCGCCTCGAGCCCGCTCATCTACGACTCCATGACCGCGCAGCGCGTCGGTGAGGCGGCGCGGTTCGTAACGGTCGATCGCGGTCTGCCGTCGATCGAGTGGCGTGCAAGCGCGCTGGCCGTAAGCGATCTTGTCAGCGGGCTTGCCATCGCGCTGTTCGGTGCGCTGTCGCTTGTACCACGCACCAAGACGTGGGCTCAGTGGGCGGTCGCATTCGTTGGGATCTGGCTGCTGTTCGCGCCGTTGATCTTTTGGAGCCCGAGCGCGGCGCAGTACAACAACGATTTGCTCATCGGCTCGGCTGTGATCGCGCTGTCGGTGCTCGTGCCGATGATGCCGGGTATGAGCATGGCAGGGATGATGGACCCCAAGAACATCCCACCCGGCTGGACCTATTCCCCGTCTACCGATGCCCAGCGGCTGCCGATCGTCGTGATGGGTCTGATAGGTCTTCTTACCTCGCGCATCCTGACGGCATACCAACTGGGCCACATCGATAGCGTCTGGGAACCCTTCTTTGTCGGCTCGTTGAGCGATCCGCGCAATGGTACCGAGGAGATCATCACGTCTAACATGTCAAAGGCGTGGCCGATTCCCGACGGCGGTCTCGGCACCATCAGCTACGTGCTCGAGATCCTGATGGCGGTGATGGGCACCCGCGACCGCTGGCGCACGATGCCGTGGATGGTGACCTTCTTCGGCATCCTGGTCATTCCACTCGGCGTGGTCAGCATCTATTTCATCATCAGCCAGCCCATCGTCATTGGCACCTGGAGCACGCTGGCGCTGATCGCCGCCCTCGCCATGCTGATCATGATCCCTTTCGCGCTCGACGAGGTCATCGCCATGGGTCAGTTCCTTGTGTGGGCGAAATGCCGCGGCAAGCCGCTGATTCGCACCTTCTTCCAGGGCGACGCGAGCGAGGCCGGCAGTGAGGACGCCTCCGACCTGATGTCGTCGCCTGCCGCATTTTGGGCCGATGCAAAGCGGGGGCTGACCCTGCCGTGGACGCTGGCGGTCAGTATCGCGCTCGGCGCATTCCTCATGCTCACACGGGTGACACTGGGCAATGAGGGCGCCATGGCGAACAGCGACCATGTCATTGGTGCCCTGGTCATCACCGTCGCGATCATCGCCACCGCCGAAGTTGCCCGCGCCGTGCGCTTCATCAATGGCGCGCTCGGCGCCTGGCTGGTTGCTGCCCCTTTCCTGCTGACGGGGGCCGGCCACCTGGGAACGATCGTTTCGGTGATCATAGGGCTCGCCCTCGTCGGTCTCAGCCTTCCGCGCGGCAAGCGCAGCGCTGAACATTATGCGAGCTGGGACAAATATGTGATCTGAGGGTCGCTCTGCTCGACGTGGAATTGAACAGGAAAAGATACGTCACGTCTGTTGGGAATGCGGGACTCCGAACGGTCAACTTACGGCCGTGCGACCGGGTCGCTGAGATGTGAAATGCGGCCTGCTCGGGTGCAATAATGCTTTTCGACTGCATAAATCGACGCGAGTGCGAGAGGTCTGCAACGACCCTGGATTGCCCATCGACGAATGTCGGTTCGTGATCGCTACGGTAATCTTGCGACCGTCTGCCACTTTTTGAGGGGTAGGCGGCGGTCGCGCGTATTATGAAGAGTGGTAGCCTTGATGAATGGGTGCGGTGAAGGACGATATGAAACTCAAAGTCGCATTGTCGTTGGTCCTTGCGTCGGTTTCGGTCGCCAGCGCGGCGGCGACGCCTATCGTGGTTCACCGCGATCCGGGCTGTGGCTGCTGCGCGCAGTGGGCGGCGCAGGTGCGTAAGCAGTTCGGGCGCCAAGTAACCATCATCGACGATCGCCAGCGCTCCAGCTTCCAGCGGACCCAAGGCGTTCCTTCGGGCCTGTCATCCTGCCATACAGCGATTGTAGACGGCATGGCATTCGAGGGTCATGTCCCGATTACCGACATGAAGCGCGTCCTTGCCCAGAAGCCGCGCGGCGTGCGTGGACTTGCGGTTGCCGGGATGCCGATGGGCTCGCCGGGGATGGAAGTCCCGGGGCAACACGTGGACCCCTATAATGTCGTCGCCTTCGGTCCAGGTGGACAGCATGTCTTTGCGCGTCATGGCGGACGATGATGTCGTTGTTCTACGATAAGGACGGGTGTAAGAAGTAACGGCTGTGAAACGGGTACTGCATCTCTTCCTCCTGCTGGGAGCCTTGGTTGGCCTCATGGGCCAAGCGGCGGCCTATGCCTCTAACCCGGCCCCGGTTTCCGCGCCGATGGCGATTTCGGGAATGAGCGCAGATTGCATGAATGCGATGGCTCAGAAACAACAGCCCTCGGGCAAGCCCTGCAAGGGGCTGACGCTCGACTGCGTCGCATCAATGGGCTGTGTCGTTCCGATGGTTCTGCGCGACGCGCCGCGCGTCCCGGCATCGCCGGTGGCTCACGGAGCTATGGCATTCTGGACCACGACGTCGACCCTGCATGGCAGTGATCTGACCCCCGAGCCTGAACCACCGACTATCCTTGGCTGATCGACCACAGCCGTCAGGCTGACAGGATCGGTGCGCCTATCGCGCACTCAAACATCCTGTCCGATCTGCGGCTACCACGATGATTTGCCAAAGGATTACAGTCATGAAAAACCGTGTTTTCTACGCCCTGCTGGGCGTAGCCCTTGCCGCGCCTGCCGCCGCATTCGCCGGCCAGCCCGACCACAGCCAACAATCCGGTCATTATGAGTGGAAGTCGGTTCCCCAATATGGCCCGCGCGCCACGGGACCGGCTCAGCGGCGCGTCTGGGTGCCTGATACCGCGAAGATGGCCAACTGCGACTGCGACATGATGAAGATGAGCTCCGCGGATTGTATGAAGGAGATGCATGGCATGATGTCTCCGTCCGGCGCCTCGGCTGGCTAGCAGCAGGTTCTGGCCGCTTCAGGTCGCATAGACGGCTAGGCCAGCAGTGGCGGCGGGATACCCCTTCCTGCCGCCACTGACATGCCTGGTGTGCCACGCTTGCCTGAACCTCCGATCAGGAGATCTCCATGCGATTATTTTTGTGTATGCCGCTGTTAGCGGCAATCCCCGGCATTGCCTTCGCCGAGCCGCTCACCTTCGACGCGGCCCTCCAGCGCGCCCGGCAGGAAGCGCCGTCGCTCAAGGCGAAGGCGCTCGGTGCCAACGCCGCCCGTTCCGTGCGCGGCGCGGCCGGCGCCCTGCCTGATCCGACGCTTGCAGTTGGGATCGACAGTTTCCCGGTATCGGGACCGCTCGCGTTCGAGCCGCAGCGCGACAATTTCAGCATGGCGCGGGTCGGCGTGTCCCAGGACATTCCCAATCTCGCCAAGCGCCATGCGCAACAGGCGCGCGCCGACAGCGACATACTGGCGGCCGAGGCTGGTACCGCAGTCGAGGCGCGCACGGTCGAGGTTGGCACCGCGCTAGCCTGGATCAACCTGGCCTATGCCGAGCGCAGGCTTGCCGCGCTCGACGATGTTCTGTCCCGTCTCGAGCGTGTGGTGGGAACGACGCCGGGCGCGGTCGCATCGGGAGGTGCGCGCCCGGCGCAGACCCTTGCAGGGCGCCAAGCCGTCGCCGCGATGCAGGATCGCCGCAGTGAACTCGTCTCGAACGTGGCGCGGGCACGCGCGACGCTAACCCGCTGGACCGGAGACCCCGCGCCGGAGATCGCCGGACCGATCCCCGATTTTGCGGTCGACGCAGCGGGTCTGCGCGCAGGACTCGACCGCCACCCCACCATCCAGATGATCGATGCCCAGGCCGGGCAGGCGGATGCCGATGTGCGCGTAGCCGATGCCGGCCGGCGTTCCGATTTTGGTGTCAACCTGGCCTACCAGCGCCGCGATCCCCGGTTCGGCGACTATGTCTCGGCCGGTGTGACAGTCAGCCTGCCGTTCTTCACGCGCAGTCGCCAGAATGCCGGGATCGCGGCAGCCCAGGCAAATGCCGGACGAGTGCTGGCTGAACGCGAGGCCTCGCGGCGCGCGCTCGCCGCCGACCTTGATGCGGATATCGCCGACCATGTCATGCACCATGAGCAATGGATGCGTGCGCAGAGCACACTGCAACCGCTCGCTGAGCAGCGCGTGAAATTGGAAACCGCCAGTTATGCGGCTGGTCGTGCCAGTCTCGTCGATATCGCCGACGCCTATGCCGCGCTGGCCGATGCCACCATCACGACTCTTGATCGTGAAGCCCTGGTCACCGCGGACGGTGCGCGGCTGACACTCACCTACCGGAGCGAAAATCGATGAGCCAGGTTATGATAGCCCGCGGGTGGCTCTTTGGCGCAGCTGCTGCTCTTGCGCTTGCTGCCGGCGGTCTCGGGTTCGCTCTAGCGGGCTTCCAGGGCACAAAAGATGGTGGGGCCGTAAAGCCGGCAGCGCGCAAAATTCTTTATTGGTACGATCCGATGATACCGGCCGAGCACCATGAGGGCCCCGGTCTCTCATCCATGGGGATGCAGACGATCCCTCGGTATGCGGACGAGGGCGGAGCAAGCGCGCAGGTGCCGGGCATTTCGGTCGACGCTTCCGCCTCGCAGGCGCTCGGTCTGCGGATCGCCACGGTGCAACGCGGCGAGCTGGCTAGCAGCCTCACCGCGACCGGCACAATCGACTTCAACCAACGCGATGTCGCGGTCGTCCAGGCACGCGCCGGGGGCTTCGTGCAGCGAGTCTATGGTCGCGCGCCGGGTGACGTGGTCGGCGCGGGGGCGCCGCTCGCCGATATCCTGGTGCCGGAGTGGGGCGGGGCGCAGGCCGAGTTTCTCGCGGTCCGTCGCACCGGGAATGCGGCGCTCACCCAGGCAGCGCGCCAGCGGCTCGTGCTGCTTGGCATGCCCTCGGGCACGATCGCATCTGTCGAGCGTACGGGACGGCCGCACAATGTCGTCACAATCTCCACCCCGACCGGCGGGGTGATCAAGACATTGGACGTCCGGACCGGCATGACGATGACGGCAGGGCAGACGCTTGCCGAGGTCAACGGCCTGGGAACGGTCTGGCTCAATGCCGCCGTGCCCGAAGCGATCGCCGGGCCACTTAAACCCGGACAAAGCGTACAGGCGACACTTGCCGCATTTCCCGGTGAGACGTTGTCGGGCCGTGTCTCGGCGATCCTGCCGCAGACCCAGGCGGACAGCAGGACGCTCACCGTCCGGATCGAGCTGCCCAATCGCGGCGGGCGTCTGCGTCCCGGCATGTTCGCCACAGTCTCGCTCGGCGGCAGTACGCAGCCTGCGCTGCTGGTGCCCTCCGAAGCGCTGATCCGTACCGGCAAGCGGACCTTGATAATGCTTGCGCTCGACAAGGGGCGCTACCGGCCCGCTGAGGTGCAGACCGGTCGTGAAGCCGGCGATGACACCGAAATCCTGGCGGGTCTGAGCGAGGGCGAGAAGATCGTCGCCTCGGGCCAGTTCCTGATCGATTCTGAGGCGAGTCTCTCGGGTGTCAAGGCGAGGCCGATCGGCGGTGCTGCTGCGGCAAAATCCGCCTCAACCGCTGCTCTATATGAGACTGTCGGCAAGATCGAACAGATCACCGCCACTTCGGTGACACTCAGCCATGAGCCGGTGCCCGCCATCGGCTGGCCGGCGATGACGATGACCTTCCAGCTTCCCGACCCCAAGATCGCGCGGGGCCTGAAGACCGGCGACCGCGTGCGTTTCGGCTTTGATCGGCCGCCTACGGGACCGACTGTTCGGCGCATGACCAAGGTGGCGGGCCAGTGATCGCCCATCTTATCCGCTGGTCGGTCAGGAACCGCTTCTTCGTCCTGATCGGCGTACTGGCCCTCATCGGCGTGGGTGTCTGGGCGGTGCGATCGACCGCGATCGATGCGCTGCCGGACCTCTCCGACACGCAGGTCATCATCCGCACCTCCTATCCCGGACAGGCGCCGCAGATTGTCGAGAATCAGGTTACCTATCCGCTCACTACCACGATGCTCTCGGTGCCGGGCGCGAGGACCGTGCGCGGATATTCCTTCTTCGGCGACAGCTTCGTCTATGTGATCTTCGAGGACGGCACCGATCTCTATTGGGCGCGCAGCCGCGTGCTCGAATATCTCAACCAGGTGCAGGGACGGCTACCGGCCAGCGCCCGCAGCGCGCTTGGTCCCGATGCGACCGGCGTCGGTTGGGTCTATGAATATGCGCTGGTCGACCGGACCGGTCGCCACGATCTGTCGCAGCTTCGTGGATTGCAGGACTGGTTCCTGCGCTATGAGTTGAAGACCGGGACCGGCGTCGCCGAGGTCGCAAGCATCGGCGGGATGGTGAAGCAGTATCAGGTGCTGCTCGATCCGGTGAAACTCGCTGCCTATGGCGTCACCCATCAGCAAGCCGTTCAGGCGATCAGCCAAGCCAATCAGGAATCGGGCGGCTCGGTGCTGGAGATGGCCGAGGCCGAATATATGGTCCGCGCCTCGGGTTATCTGAAGACGCTCGACGATTTCCGCGCGATCCCGCTGAAGACCGCGGCCGGCGGCGTGCCTGTACGATTGGGCGATGTCGCCACAATCCAGATCGGCCCAGAGATGCGGCGCGGCATCGCCGAATTGAACGGCGAGGGCGAAGTCGCCGGCGGCGTCGTCATCCTGCGCTCGGGCAAGAATGCCCGTGAGACGATCGCGGCGGTGAAAGACAAGCTCACCGAACTGAAGAAAAGCCTGCCACCCGGTGTCGAGGTGGTGACGGTCTATGATCGTTCGCAGCTGATCGATCGCGCGGTGGAGAACCTCACCCACAAGCTGGTCGAGGAGTTCATCGTCGTCGCTATCGTCTGCGGCCTGTTCCTTTGGCACGTCAGATCGGCGCTGGTCGCGATCCTTACCCTGCCCTTGGGGGTGCTGGCAGCATTTGCCGTGATGCGGTTTCAGGGGGTGAATGCCAACATCATGTCACTGGGCGGCATCGCCATCGCGATCGGCGCGATGGTCGATGCAGCCGTGGTCATGATCGAGAACGCGCACAAGAAGATCGAGCACTGGGAACAGGATCACCCGAACAAGCATCTCGAGGGCGAGATGCGGTGGATCGTCATCACCGAGGCTGCCGCAGAGGTTGGCCCGGCTCTGTTCTTCAGTCTGTTGATCATCACGCTCTCCTTCATCCCGGTGTTTACGCTCGAAGGACAGGAAGGGCGGCTGTTCGCACCTCTCGCTTTCACCAAGACCTACGCGATGGCGTCGGCGGCGATCCTGTCGGTGACATTGGTGCCGGTGCTGATGGGTTTGCTGATCCGGGGGAAAATCCCGCCTGAGCAGTTCAACCCGGTCAATCGCTGGTTGACCAACATCTACCGGCCCGCGCTTGACTGGACGATGCAGCGACCGAAGACGGTGCTGCTGATCGCGGCGCTCGCCTTTGCGACCACGGCATGGCCGCTTACGCGCCTTGGCGGTGAGTTCATGCCGAACATGGACGAAGGCGACCTGCTCTATATGCCCTCGGCGCTGCCGGGCCTCTCGGCGGCCAAGGCCTCGCAGTTGCTCCAGCAGACCGATCGGCTGATCAAGACTGTGCCCGAGGTCGAGAGTGTGTTCGGCAAGGCCGGCCGCGCCGAGACCGCCACCGACCCGGCCCCGCTCGAAATGTTCGAGACCACGATCCAGTTCAAGCCGCACGATCAATGGCGACCGGGCATGACGCCCGAAAAATTGGTCGACGAACTTGATCGCACGGTGAAGCTTCCCGGCCTTGCCAATGTCTGGGTGCCGCCGATCCGCAACCGGATCGACATGCTGGCGACCGGCATCAAGAGCCCGATCGGGGTCAAGGTATCGGGTGCCGATCTCGCCCAGCTCGACCGCATTGCTCATGATGTCGAGACGGTAGCGAAGACCGTGCCGGGGGTCAGTTCGGCACTCGCCGAACGGCTGACCGGCGGGCGCTATGTCGATGTCGATATCGACCGGGCCGCGGCGGCGCGGTTCGGGCTAAACATAAGCGACGTCCAAGCGATCGTCTCGGGCGCGATCGGCGGCGAGACCATCGGGGAGACGGTCGAGGGCCTCGCGCGCTACCCGATCAGCGTGCGCTATCCGCGTGAGCTGCGCGATAGCCTCGAAGGCCTGCGGACACTGCCGGTCCTGACCCCATCGGGTCAGCAGATCACCCTCGGCAATGTGGCCCAAGTCTCGATCGCCGAAGGGCCGCCGATGCTCAAGACCGAGAATGCCCGGCCTTCTACATGGGTCTATGTTGATGTCCGCGGCCGTGATCTTGCCTCGGTGGTCGGTGACCTCCAGCGTGCGGTCGCGAAACAGGTGAAGCTCTCTCCCGGCGTCAGCATCGCTTATTCCGGCCAGTTCGAATATCTCCAGCGCGCCGTCGCCAAATTGAAGCTGGTCGTGCCGGCAACGCTGCTGATCATCTTCGTGTTGCTCTATATGATCTTCGGCCGGTTCGATGAAGCGGCATTGATCATGGGGACTTTGCCCTTCGCGCTCACGGGCGGGATCTGGATCCTCTATCTGCTCGGCTTCAACCAGTCGGTCGCGACCGGCGTCGGGTTCATCGCGCTGGCCGGTGTCTCCGCCGAGTTCGGCGTGGTGATGCTGATCTACTTGAAAAATGCGCTTGAGGAGCGCGGTGACGATCCTGATGCCGATCAGGTCGAAGCGGCGGTGCGCGAAGGTGCGCTGTTGCGCGTCCGCCCCAAGGCAATGACGGTCGCGGTCATCCTCGCCGGCCTGCTGCCGATCTTGCTGGGATCGGGCGCCGGCTCCGAGGTAATGAGCCGGATCGCCGCGCCGATGATCGGCGGCATGCTGACCGCGCCGCTGCTGTCCATGTTCGTACTGCCTGCCGCCTATCTGTTGCTCAGGCGACGAAAGACTACGCCCCTCCACCAACCCGTTTCATCATGAAGGACAAGATCATGACCTATGCACGACTGACCATCGCCCTCGGCCTCGCCGCCCTGACCGCTGCCTGCGGCAAGCAGGCGGAGACGCCGGTTGCGGCGGAGACGAGCCAGGCGGCGCCCGCCGCCGCCATGAGTGGCGACATGAGCAATATGGCGATGGCGCCAGCGGCCACTTCGCCGATCAAGGCCAAGGGGCATGGCACGGTCACCGCGATCGGCAAGGCCGCAGGCACGATCACGCTCGATCACGGACCGATTCCGGAAGCCAAATGGCCGGCGATGACGATGGCGTTCAAGGCAGCGCCGACAATCACCGATGCGGCGAAGGTCGGCGACAAGGTCGATTTCGACCTTACGCTTGTTGGCAGTGCCGGTGAGGTGACGGCAATCCAAAAGAAGCCTTGAATGGCCGATTTTATGAGGGCCACCTTTAAGCGTAATTAACCTCGTTCCTTTACGCTTCAGCTATGAGAAAAAAGAAAGCCGAGCGCGAAAAGCGGATCAAGTTCACGAAAACTGCGCGGTGGCGGTTGTGATTGCCACAACCCTCGGCTGCGTGGCGTTGTTGTGCGTCGTGAGTTGGCCATTTTTCAGTGACTATCGAACGGTGGTCAAGATCCAGAGCGCGGGTGCTGCCGCATTCGCGCTCTATTTCCTGATGCTGGGCTCGCCCACCGCTGCGATAGCCTGCCTCATTTCATGCTCACAGCTCGTCATTTCCGCGTCAGTGCGCGATCGCTATGTGGTTACGAGACTTTATGGAGCGTCTCTTATTCTGTTGGCCTGCCTCTCGGTCGTGACGTGGCACGGCATAGCGTCGGCCTTGGCATTTGCCGGCAGTTCATTGGGCAGTCTCGCACGACTGCAGACCTCAACCACGCGGATGAAAGGCCTGTTCCTCATCGGTGCACCGTTTTGGCTCGCCCATAATTTGATGGTCGGAGCCTTGTTCGCATTGGGCACGGATCTGGTATCGCTGACCTCGAACATGGCAAACTTGCTGAAATTCATGGCCGGGCGACGGCGCAGCGCCGTTGAGGACAGGAGTTTTTGGCCGATCACCCTGTCGAAATCTGCCTCTACCCAACCCGCCCGGACAAAATATTGACGTTCGTCAGATTCTGACGATCGCGCGACAAAGCTAAAGATATTTCGAAATCGTCCGGAACTCCTCGACCGCCGATCCGACACCATCGCTTACTTCGGCATGGGCGAGGCAGTGATCGATATGGTCGTTGATCAGCGCTCTCTTCGCGCTGGCGACCGCCTTTTCGACGGCATGGAGCTGCTGGGCAACATCGACACACGACCGCCCGGCTTCGATCATTTCGACGATGCTCCGCAGATGACCGCCCGCTCGGTTGAGCCGCTTAACGATCGCGGGGTGACTTTCGTGCCTGTGTTCGGTCATCCGCAAACTCCGTGCGACGCGCAGCAAGGCTTTACATATCCTCCCCAGGAGGATAGCTCAAGCATGGTCGATATCCCCCCTGGGGGATACATTCCACGCGAACTGGATCAGCGTCACGTGCTCTCTGTCTTGGCAAACCGCACCTATCGCCATCTGTTCATGGCTCAGGTCATCGCGCTCATCGGCACGGGGCTCGCAACAGTTGCGCTCGGCCTGCTTGCCTATGACATCGCCGGCGGCAGCGCTGGCGCGGTGCTCGGCACTGCGCTCGCGATCAAGATGGTTGCCTATATCGGTGTCGCGCCGGTCGTTGGCGCCTTTGCCGACCGCCTGCCACGTCGCGCGTTTCTCGTCAGCATGGATCTCGTGCGGATGGTGGTGGCGATCTGCCTGCCGTTCGTGAGCCAGGTCTGGCAGGTCTATGTCCTGATCTTCGTGCTGCAATCGGCCTCCGCGGCGTTCACGCCGACCTTCCAGGCAACCATCCCCGATATCCTGCCCGAGGAGCGCGACTATACCCGCGCGCTGTCGCTGTCGCGGCTCGCCTATGACATGGAAAGCCTGACCAGCCCGATCCTCGCTGCCGGGCTGCTGACCGTCATCAACTTCCACTGGCTATTTTCGGGAACGGCGATCGGGTTTCTGTGCTCGGCGCTGCTCGTCGTGACGACGGTCCTGCCGTGCGCGGCGAAATCAGAACCAAGAACTGGGGGCATCTACGCCAAGACCACGCGGGGTACGCGCATCTATCTGAAGACCCCGCGCCTGCGGGGGCTGCTGGCGTTGACCCTTGCTTCAGCCGCGGCCAGCTCGATGGTCATCGTCAACACGGTGGTAATCGTGCGTGGCAATCTTGGCCTCACGCAGCGCGATGTTGCCTTCACGCTCGCCGCTTTTGGCGGAGGCTCGATCCTGGCCGCGCTGACCCTGCCACGCATCCTCGATCGGATCGCCGATCGTACGATCATGATTGGTGCTGCGGCAGCAATGGCGATCGGTCTCGCCCTTCTGGCGGTGCTCACGGCAAGCTTTGGGGCAGCGCCCGGTTATTGGCGAATGGTCCTGATCGGATGGTTCATACTCGGTATCGCCTATTCGATGAGCGTGACGCCATCGGGCCGATTGCTTCGACGGTCGGCCAATGCCGACGACCGCCCGGCATTGTTCGCCGCACAATTCGCGCTCAGCCATTGCGCCTGGCTGATCTGCTATCCCCTGGTGGGTCTGTTGGGCGCCAGTATCGGGCAGACGGCGGCCTTTGCGGCAATGGCGGCGATTGCGGCCGTCGGAACCCTGGCCGCTTTGTGGCTCTGGCCCAGCGCCGACCCAGATACGGTGAACCATGACCATGCGGATCTCGCGCCCGATCATCCCCATCTGCGCGGCGATCACGGCAAGGCGCGGGAGCATGCGTTCGTCATCGACGAACTTCATCAGCGCTGGCCCCGCCAATGATTTTCGTCTGGCCCGCCATGATCGGCACCATGCGACGTGCTTGTGGACCGGCCGTGTTCGCGATACCCGTAACGACATGACGGCATCGTCGGTCAGATTGCGCGCTTCGGTGCGGGCCTGTGCCCGCATGCGCCTTTTTGCGCTCTCGGCGATTCTGGCGCTGTTCGGGATGCTGGCGCTTGCCACCTGGCATGACGCTATTCCGCACATTCATGATGCCGCGCATGTCATCAGCGTCGATCGGGATCATCATGATCACGCCCCGGCCGAGCAGCCGGACACGCCCGACCTGATGCATCTGGCGGCTCATGCGGTGCTCCAGACAATCGACGTGCCTGCGCAGGCTGTGATTGTTGCGCTCTTGAAGCCTGTCACCGCAATCTGGGCGCGCGACCCTGCCGAAGCGGCGCGCTCTATCGCACCTTCGTCAATTCTGCGTCCCCCGCGAGGCTGAATTCACGCGCGTAGCGCGTGCCGTCATTGCAGCCTTTTTTGGGGATAAGAATATGAGAGCCTTTATAGGCCGGCTGCCGCGTTGCGTGGTGTCCGGCATGATGGTCGCGACCTGCGTCGCGGCGCTGTGCGCACCCGCACAGGCGCAAGTGGCGCCGCCGTTCGCTACACTGCTACGCCAGACCGCCGAGGCGCCCCGGCGCATCGAAAGCGAAGCCGAGGTCCGCCGGTCCGAAGGTCTTGCACGCCAGGCCCGCGCCCGACCCAATCCGACCATTGGCATTCTCACCGAGAATGTCGCGGGATCGTCTCCCTATCGCGGGGTCGACCGCGCCGAGACGACACTGCAATATAGCCAGCCGCTGGAAATCGGCGGCAAGCGTTCGGCGAGGATCGCAGCCGGAGAGGCCGGCGTCGCCGCGTCCCGCGCCCGCGATCGTGATGCGAAGATCCGCTACGCTTATGATCTTGCGCGCGCTTATGCAGCGGCGGACGTTTCAGACCAGCGGATAATGCTGGCCGAAGGCGAGGTCGAGCAAGCGCAGAATATCCTGCGCGCCGCTCGCGTGCTGGTCGATGCCGGCAAGGAAGCGCGGCTGCGCGCCCTGCAAGCAGAAGCCGCGCTGAACGCCGTGACCGCCGATCTTGAAGGGGCGAAAGCGGATCGCATTGCGGCCTATGCCCGTCTCTCCGCACTCGCCGGCGTCGAAGAGACCTTCACCGGCTTATCGGAATCGCTCCTGGCCGTGCCGGTCGCGGCACCGACTTATGGCCCAGTCGATCCGATGACGAGTTCGTCCTTTCTTGCCGCGCAGGCAGAGCGAGAGGCTGCCGAGCGCCGCCTGACCGCCGAACAGAAGCGGGCAATCCCCGATGTGACGGCAATCGTCGGCGTGCGGCGTCTCGATTATGAGAATGCGACCGCACTGACGGCAGGCGTCTCGATCCCGCTCAACATCGTCGATCGCAACCGTGGCAATATTGCTGCCTCGCAAGCAGAGGCACAGGCCGCCGCCGCCAGATTGGCCATGGCGCGTAACGATGCGATTGCCGAAGCCCGCGCGGCCGGGGCGCAGATTGCGGCCGCACAGTCGCGGGTTGCTGCTGCGGAGGCGTCGCAACGCACCGCCGAAGAAACCTATCGTCTCGCTCGCATTGCCTATGAGGCTGGCAAATCCCCGCTCGTCGAATTGTTGAACGCCCGCCAAGGCCTTGGCGCGGCACGCGGCATCGTGCTCGATGCCAGAGTCGCCAGTTTCGAGGCGCGCGCGCAGCTCGCCCGCCTCCAGGGCCGCACCCTTTCCGGAGATGAGATCCAATGAACCCCGAACGCAACAAGCTTTATGCCGGGGCCGCGATCGGTCTCGTCCTCGCCGCCCTTGCCGGTTTCGGTGTCGCCAGAATGGCTGGCCCATCCGCACCGACAGCCGAGACGGAGGCGGCCGCCTCCACCGCTCCAACCGACACGGTCGTGATCAACCAGGATGGTATCAAGACCTCGGGGATTGGCCTTGCACAAGCGGCAGCCGGTGGCGTCGCCGGCATCATCCTCGCCAGTGCCACCGTTGAGGCAACGCCAGATGCCGAAGCAGTGCTCACTGCCCGGGCAGCGGGCACCGTTACCCGGATCTTCAAGCGGATCGGTGATCCGGTCAGCGCGGGCGAAACGATCGCCCTTGTCGAGAGCCGCGATGCGTCGGCGATCGCCGCCGATCGCAGTACGGCTGCCGCAATTGTTACGCTTGCAAGCCGACAACTGGCGCGCGAGCGAATACTGCTCAATCAAGGGGTGTCGCCCCGGGCAGACTATGAGACCGCCGAAGCCAATCTGGCGGTCGCTCAGGCCGAAGCCCGGCAAGCGAGCGCTGCCGCCAGCGCGGCAAAGGTCTCGCGCGATGGCAGGTCGGTTGCGGTGGTCAGTTCGATCTCCGGCCGTATAACGTCCGCACCCGTCAATCTCGGCGCGTTTGTGCAGGCCGAGACCGAGTTGTTCCGTGTCGCCGATCCGCGCCGCCTTCAGATCGAGGCGAGCATGCCGGCAGCGGACGCATTGCGTGTGAAGGCGGGTGACAGGGCCGAACTGACGACCAATAATGGCCAGAAGGTGGAAGGCCGGGTCCGCTCGGCGACTGGCGTGGTCGATCCGCAGACGCGGCAAGCGACGGTGGTCGTGACGCCAAGCGGCGGCGGCGGCCTGATCGCACCCGGCCAGCTTGTCCAGGCGCGTATCTTCGCCAGCGGCGGCGATGTGGCCTCGGGCGTGAATGTGCCGCAGGATGCGGTCCAGACGCTAGGGGATCGCTCGGTGGTGTTCGTGCGAACCCGCCAGGGGTTCAAGGCGCAGACCGTGCGGGTTGGAACGCGCAGCGGGGGCATGGTCGAGATTGCCTCGGGCCTCCCTGCAAACACGGTGATCGCCACCACCAATGCCTTCCTTCTCAAGGCCGAGCTTGGCAAGGAGTCGGCGGAATGATCGCGCGCATATTAGGGCTCTCGGTCAGAGCGCGATGGGCCGTTGTGTTCATCACCTTCCTCGTCGTCCTGTTCGGTGCCTGGCAGATCACCCTGCTGCCGATCGACGCGGTCCCGGACGTCACCAACCGCCAGGTCCAGATCAACAGCTTCGTGCCGACCCTCGGACCGGTCGACATGGAGAAGCAGGTCACCTTTCCCGTCGAGACAGCGCTTGCCGGTATTCCCGGTCTGCAGACGACCCGCTCGCTCACGCGTAACGGGTTCAGCCAGGTCACCGCGGTCTTCAAGGACAGCACCGACATCTATTTTGCTCGGCAGCAGGTGACCGAACGGGTCGCTCAGGCCAAGGACAGCCTGCCTGCTGGCGTTCAACCCCAACTCGCGCCGCTCACGACGGGTCTGGGCGAGATCTTCATGTTCAGCGTCGCGTTCGAACATCCCGACGACAAGGGCGTTAAGGTCGTCGACGGTCAGCCCGGCTGGCAGTCCGATGGTTCCTATCTGACGCCCGAGGGCGAGAAACTGACCACGGTGGTTGCCAAGGCCGCTTATCTGCGAACGGTCCAGGATTGGATCATCAGGCCGCAAATGCGCACCGTGCAGGGTGTTGCCGGTGTCGATTCCAACGGCGGCTATGTGAAGCAATATGTCGTCGAGCCGAATCTGACCGCGCTTGCATCCTATGGCGTCTCGGTCACTGACCTCGCCGACGCGCTCGAACGATCGAACCTGTCGGCGGGCTCCAACTATGTCCGCCGTGCCGGCGAATCCTTTCTCGTTCGCGCCGACGCGCGGCTGCGCTCGGTCGCCGACATAGAAGAGGCGGTGATCGCCACGCGTGCCGGCGTCCCGGTGCGCGTGAAGGACGTCGGCCAGGTCGTCATCGGGGGCGCGGTGCGGACCGGATCTGGCAGCGTCGGCGGGTCAGAAGCAGTCATCTCGACTATCCTGATGCTCACTGGCGAGAACAGCCGCATCGTCGCCAATCGCGTCGCCGACAAGCTGGTCGAAATCAACAAGACGTTGCCGCCGGACGTTGTCGCAAGCCAAGCCTATAACCGCTCCAAGCTGGTCAATGCGACCATCGCCACGGTCGAGAAGAATCTGGTCGAAGGCGCACTGCTCGTCATCGTCGTGCTGTTCCTGCTGCTCGGCAACATCCGCGCGGCGCTCATCACCGCAGCCGTGATTCCGATCACGATGCTGATGACCGCTGCGGGCATGAATGAGCTTGGTGTTTCGGGCAATCTGATGAGTCTCGGCGCGCTGGATTTCGGCCTGATCGTCGACGGCGCGGTCATCATCGTCGAAAACGCGCTCCGGCGCCTCGCCGAGCGGCAGCACCGCGAAGGCAGGCTGCTGACACGGACCGAACGTCTCGCTGAAACCACTCACGCCGCGCAGGAGATGGTCCGGCCAACCGTCTATGGCCAGGCCATCATCTTCCTCGTGTTCATACCTTTGCTCACCTTCCAGGGCGTGGAGGGCAAGACGTTCGCACCGATGGCGATCACGCTGATGCTGGCGCTGGCCAGCGCGTTCATCCTGTCGATCACGTTCGTGCCGGCGATGGTCGCGTTGCTGGTGACCGGCAAGGTCAGCGAGACCGAGGTCAGATCGATCCGCTGGTTCAAGGAGAAATATCAGCCAGCGCTCACCCGCGCCGTGGCGCGGCCAATGCCGTTCATCCTGGGCGGCGTAGGCGTGTTTGCGGCGGCGGTGCTGCTGTTCGGCACGCTTGGTCAGGAGTTCATGCCGCAGCTCGACGAGAAGGACATCACGGTCACCAACTTCCGTATTCCGTCCGCCTCGATCGACCAGTCGACCGCGATGCAGCTCCAGATCGAAAATGCACTCAAGACGTTACCCGAGGTGGCATTGGTCTTTTCCAAGAACGGCAATGCCGATCTGGGCACCGATCCGATGCCGCCTAATGCGTCCGATACCTATGTCATCCCAAAGCCTGAAAAGGAGTGGCCCGCCGAGGTCAAATCCAAGGAGGACATCCTTCGGCGGATCGAGGAACGGATGAAGCCGCTGATCGGCAACCGCACCGAAATCCAGCAACCGATCCAGATGCGGTTCAACGAGCTGATCGCGGGCGTCCGCTCTGACGTCGCGGTGAAGCTCTATGGCGACGACCTGGACGCGATGAGCGAGGCGGGAGGCAGAATCGCGACAGCGCTGCGGACCATTCCAGGCGCGGCGGACGTGCAGGCGGAACAGACATCTGGTGCGCCGACCTTCGACATCAAGGTCGATCGCCAGGCGGCGGGCCGTTACGGCCTGTCGGTCGAGGAGGTCGCCAGTACGGTCGCGGCCGCCCTGGGTGGACGCGAAGCGGGCTTGTTGTTCGAAGGCGATCGGCGCTTCGCTGTCGTGGTGCGTCTGCCCGACGCACAGCGCGACGATATCGACACCCTGGGCTCGATCCCGGTCATGCTACCATCCAACGGTGCCGGGAACGCGCGTTCCATCCCGCTCAGCGAAGTCGCGCGTTTCACCTACACCGAGGGGCTCAACCAGATCAGCCGGGAGAACGGTAAGCGGATGGTCGTCATCCAGGCCAATGTGCGAGGCCGCGATCTTGGCGGATTCGTCGCCGAAGCCCAGGCGAAGATCGCCGATGTGAAGCTGCCCGCCGGCACCTTCACCGAATGGGGCGGCCAGTTCGAGAGCCTTCAGTCCGCTTCCGAGCGGTTGGCGATCGTCGTGCCGCTTTGCTTCGTCCTGATCTTCGCGCTGCTCTACATGGCACTGGGCGGTGCCTGGCCGGCGCTGGTCGTGTTTACGGCCGTTCCCATGGCGCTGGCCGGAGGTGTGTTTGCTCTGGCCCTGCGCGGGATACCCTTCTCCATCACGGCGTCGGTCGGGTTCATCGCGCTTTCGGGCGTGGCGGTTCTCAACGGCCTTGTCATGATGAGCGCGATCCGCAAGCGGCTTGATGACGGCGAAGGGATCGACGGCGCGATCATTGGTGGCGCGATGGAACGAGTACGGCCGGTTCTGATGACGGCCCTGGTCGCGAGCCTCGGCTTCATCCCGATGGCGCTTGCCACCGGAACCGGAGCGGAGGTGCAACGACCGCTTGCAACCGTGGTAATTGGGGGGCTCATCACGTCGACAGCGCTGACGCTGCTGGTTCTTCCGGCGATCTCGGCGCTAATGTTCCGGTTATTAGCGAAAGGGAAGACTGTCCAGGAGCCTCCGAGAACGGTTGTGGCGGCGTGAAGGAGTCCCCTCCGACAAATTTGGTGGAAAGCTGGGCTGAAAAGGTGACGCCCTGTCACACTAACCGGCGAACGGCACTCAAATGTCTGGCCGCCGGGCTTGTCGTAACCAGTATTCCGCTTCCGCTATGGGCGGCGAGGACCGATCGGGGTCAGTCTTGGGGCGGCTTCGCCACGCCTCCGGTCTGGCACCCGATAGAAGTTGCAACCGGGGACACGCTGATTGTGCCTGCCAAGGTGTCCGGCGTAGCAATCGACGCGGTGCTCGACAGCGGAAGCGGCGCGTCAATTATCAGCAAACCGCTCGCGGCCAAGCTTGGCTTGACGAACCTGGAGCCGCGACGGATCAACGGCCTGAGCGGCAAGGCTCCGGTCGATCTGGTCCGCAATGTCGCGGTGATGTTGGGCGCTTATGCTCCCGTCCTCCCATTCGCGGTGATCGCAGACTTGGGGGCGATCTCGGCTGCCTTTGGTCGGCCAATCGATATGCTGCTCGGGGCAGACGTGCTGGCTGGCGGCTGCGTGGCGCTCGATTTTGCGACGCGACGGTTCGCATTTGAAAGGCCGGCCAGCTTTGTGCCGGGGCCGGAATGGACTGCGCTCCCGCTCGGGCACGGTGCCAAACAGGAATTGTTTGTGCTCGCATCCATCGCCGGACTGGACCCGGTGCCGCTGATGCTCGATTTCGGCAGTTCGTCGGCGTTGATGCTATCCTCCGCCTATATCGAGGCGCACTCCGTTCTCGTCGGCAAGACCGTCTCCACCGCCGCCCTTGGCGGGGTCGAGGGAGTGCAAATCGTCAAGGCCTTCGTTGCCGACACGGTGAGCCTGGGCGCGCTCTCGAGCGCCTTAGTTCCGGCGCTCGCCCTTGATCGGTGGACCTCGGTGAGCACGGTAGGGAATGTGGGGATGCCGTTGCTCGGACAATTCGATATCGTCCTGGACGTGTCTCAAGGGCAGTTGTGGTTGCGTTCCGCCCCTCCTCGGGCGCGCCTGCCGATGCTGAAGGATCGAAGCGGCCTCGGCCTCGCCGCCTCCACTACTGACCTGACTGTGGTGCATGTGGCATCCGGCAGCCCTGCGGATCGGGCGGGGTGGGCTGTCGGTGAGCACGTCGTAGCCGTGGACGGTCGTCCTATCGACGACTCCTATACGCGGGGATTGCTTTGGCAATGGCGCTACGGCCCCGCAGGAAGCCGGGTAACGCTTAAGGTCGCGGACGGAACTACGCGGATTCTAAAGCTTGCCGATTACTACTGAGCGGTCCGGCAGGAAAGCAAAGGGAAGCTGCGGATACTTCTCGGTTTAGGCGCGGGTTTGGAGGTGATGAGCCGGATCGCCGTACTCTGTCGGTGGCATGCTGGCAGCCTCGCCGGTGTCAATGTTCGTTTTGGCGGCCGCTTACCCGCTGCTGCTGCGCAGGCCGCTACGTCCATCTTTTGAAACTACCCCAGCCTCTCAGCAAAAGGAGGTCATGATAAGAGCGCTACGCATCGCACTGTTTACCGCCGCCATTTTGGCCGCCGGTCCGGCCCACGCCTAATCCATGAGCGGAGATGTGAAAGGCATGTCCGGTATGGGGGCATGGACAAAGGGCGCCTGCCGACAAGACGGGGCAGGGTGTCGGTGTCATCACCGCGATCGATACCAAGGCGAACAAGCACACGATCCAGCACGGACCGATTCCGGCGGTGGGCTGGCCCACAATGACCATGGCGTTCAAGGCTAATCCGCCGACGCTGTTTCGCGGCCTGCGGGTGGGCGAGCGGATCGGGTTCGACGTCCAGACCCAAGGCGTGGCCGCCGAGGTCACTGCCGTGCGGCCGCAATAGGCACTATTTGCCCGAGGCGGCCATTGAGTATGTCCGCCTGGGGGAGATGTCTTGAAGAACAGCCTGACCCCATGGAGATCAGTCAGGCGCAGCAAGACGCGTCTGGACCCGAAAGTTGAATTGGTGGGCACGCTACCGTTCCATAGGAGCAGAACACGCAGCAATCTCCTGCCTTCGGGCGCAACAAGGCACCGCAGCCGGTGCAATCGTAGAAATATTGGCAGGCGTTCGTCGGCATCGTTTCCGCCTTCACCGAGCCGCATTGCGGGCAAGTGATAGTCGATTCGAGAAGGGGCGCTCGCTCAGACATAGGAATATCCAAGCCAGAGCAGGATCGCGCCGACCGTCAAGCCGACGAACACCACAACACGCAAGGCAGCCGGCGTGCAGGCGCCGTTGGGCCCACAGGTCATCGCCACGCGCTGTTGCCGCCAGAGCATGATCGCACCACCGACAAGGCAAAGTGCGCTCAAGCCGAGGAGAAGCGTCCGATAGGGAGCTGCGGCAACGGCGATCCCGCCCAGCCACCCCACACTGACGCCAACGGTGGTCAGCAAGATCGGCAAGGCGCAGCAGGAGGCTACGCCGAATGCCGACGCTATTGCGCCGAAGGCGAGAAACAGCGCCCCACGCACGCTCGAAAAGCGGCCCAGGACATATGGTTTGGACATCATCGGCGACTCCTTGCGATCAATTGGCTGGAACTCTACCATCTGTAGGAACTACAGACTCAACCCCCAATTTCGAAAGGCGAGGGGCGGCCATGGAAACCATCGCGATTGGGGAGCTGTCGCGGCGCACGCGCTGCAACATTGAGACGATCCGCTATTATGAGCGTATCGGACTGCTGCCTATGCCGGCCCGCCGGGGCCGGTACCGCAGCTTTGGCCTCGCGGATGTTGCGCGGGTCCATTTCGTCCGGCGCGCGCGCGAGCTGGGCTTTACGCTAGACGAAATTCGGGCGCTGCTCGGAATCGCCACCGCCGAAGATATGGCATGCGGCGACGCCCGCGAAATCGCGGCTTCGCACCTCCGGCAAGTGCGCGCGCGGATTACCGACTTGAGGCGTATGGAGCGCGTGCTTGCCGACACCGTTCGTGCCTGCGACGCCGGCGATCAGGTCGGATGCCCGTTGATCACGACATTGTCTGCTACCGCCCAATTGGGCACGATTTGATCGATGTTTCTGCAAGATCGGCGAACCTGTCACGGCGCCTCTCACCGTCGCCGAAATCCTGGTATCTATCGGACTGTGGCTACATCTGACTGAGCTGCACGACCATTCGCCGGATACCAGATTGGGCGCAGCTCATAGTCATAGGCATCGCGATGCGTCGATGAGGCATTGCCATGCCCATTTCCCGATGTGCTGGGAGGCTGACGCCTCAGACTAGCCAGGCGTTGGTGGTCGCGATGACCAGAAGAACGCCAAGCACTCCGCGATAGATGACGAAAGGCCAGGCGGAGAAGCGCTCGAGGACGCGCATTAGGGCCCAGATCGCCGCGAATGCCGAAATGGATGCGACGACAAGGCCGACCGCCAGAATGGACCAGCCGTGCATGTCGAGGTGGACTTTGTGCAGCTCCCACAATTCCTTCAATCCGGCGAGAGCGATAGCCGGGATGCCCAACAGGAATGAAAAGCGCGCAGCTTCTTCACG